>NZ_JACJPG010000661.1 GCF_014695955.1 Leptolyngbya sp. FACHB-36
AATGGAATTTTGATGCCAAAGCCCACCAGCAGCGTTCCCAGCAGGATCAGTTGAGTCGTGAGCGGCAGAACCTGCGATCGCGTCACGTCGTACTCAAATGACGTCGCTCCACTAAGCCACGTCAGACCCAAAAAAGCAGCCAGAATGAGAACGCCAGACACAGCCGTATAAATCAGAAACTTGGTTGCTGCGTAGCCGCGCTGTGCTCCTCCCCACACCCCAATTAGGAAGTAGAGGGGAATTAGCTCTAACTCGTAGAACAGGAAAAATAGCAGTAAATTCTGAGCCAGAAAGGCGCCGACAACACCAGCATTCAACAGCAGCAGCAGGAAGTGGTAGAGGTGAGGACGCTGAATATCGCGATCGGTACTGTAGATTGCAAGCCACGTCAGTAGACCGTTGAGCACCACCAACGGCAGCGACAACCCATCCAGCCCCAGCCGATAGGTTAATCCTAGCGATTCAATCCAGGGCAGGTTCTCCTGAAATTGCAGTGCGGGACTTCCCGCATTAAACAGCCCTACCAATCCCACTGACCAGACAAAGGCAACCGCTGACACGACCAGTGCAATTGAGCGAGAGGCAGTCGGTGCAATTGTCTTCGGCAACAGCGCAATCAGGACGGCTCCCACTAAGGGAATGATAATTAAAGCACTCAGCATAGCAAAGTCCGTTAGGGAAGCAGAAAGCGAGGGAGAACGAACCGTAGCGAATCGCTACCACATGAAGGTCAACAGCGCACCCAGAAAGCTAACTCCGATTAAAATCGTTAGCAAATAAAACTGGGACTGACCGGAAACACTGTACTTCAGGCTCTCACCGCTAAAAATCGACACTATCCCGACGAAGTTAACGATGCCGTCCAAGACGTATCGATCGAACCAAGCACTGAGCCGCGATAGCCAAGTCACTGTTAAGACCACCGTTACGCGGTAGAGACGGTCCACGTAAAAGTCGTACGCAAGCAGATCTTGAACAAACTTGAGGGGAATCTGTATGGGTCTTGACCAGGTCCGATTCAGATGAACCGTCGCTCCTATTACACAGCCAGCGGCTCCAGAAATCACCAGCAACAGCATTGCCATCTGATTTGCGTACGCCCAGTCAGGCAGCAGCGACAGTCGCCCCAGCATCAAGGGAATCAAGAGCGTCACGATCGTTAACGACACCATTGGCACTGCCATCGTCCAAGGCACCTCAGGGGCACGACGAGTTTTTGGCTGGGGCAGCCCCAGAAAGACGAGTCGAAAAACGCGAGTCAGATTCAGCATCGTCAGACAGTTCGTCAGCAGCAGCACAGCAACCAGCCAGGGCTGGTCGTAGATGAAGGCATTAACGCCCTGACGCAGCGCCCAAAAACCACCAAGTGGTAGCAGCCCTACCAAACCAGCGGACCCGACGACAAAGGCAGACGTCGTTGCGGGCATTCGCGACCACAAGCCACCCATCTCAGTCACATCTTGGGTGTTGGTAGTCAGGACGATCGAACCAACGCTCATAAACATCAGCGCCTTAGCAATCGCGTGAGTGAACAGCACCAGCAGCGCGAAGCCCGTCCACTGCATACCGACGGCAATAAATACCAGCCCTAAATAGGCACTCGTGGAATGGGACAAAGCACGCTTAATATCTACTTGAGCGATCGCCACAAGTGAGGCGCCGATCGCGGTCATCGTGCCCAACACCACCAGCGCCGTTGAGGCAACGGGAGACAAAACTAGAATCGGCTGAAGCTTGATCAGCACATAGGCACCGCAAGCAACCACTACAGAATTTCGCAGAATCGATGCAGGATTCGGTCCTTCCATCGCTTCATCCAGCCATAGGTGCAGTGGAAACTGGGCGCACTTGCCGATCGGTCCCGCAATCAGCGCTAAACCAAGCAGCGTGGAAACGGTCGGCGATAAGGTTGCCGTGTCCGCCCATTCATATAGCTCCGGAAAGTTAAGCGTTCCCGATAGGGTTGCTAATGCCACCACGCCCATCAGCAGCAGCACATCACCCACGCGCTTCGTCAAAAAAGCATCCCGCGCGGCAGTCACTACCAGCGGCTGAGCATACCAAAAGCCCACGAGCAAGTAGGTGGACAGGGTCAGCATCTCCAGAAGCGCATACGTCAGAAACAGCGAGTCGCTGATCGCCAAGCCGCTCATTGCACCTTCAAAGAAACCCATCAGACCAAAGAATCGAGCTAGTGCCCAATCTTTCTCCATATAGCCAAGGGCGAACAGCTGCGCGAAGAAGCTAAGCGCTGTGACCAGCTCAACAGCTCCGGTGGTGATCGGGGAAACCTCGATCGCAAACGACAAATCCAAATCGGCGGCTGTCAGCCAGTGGACCATAATCGACTGCGTTTCCTGCGACAGAGTTGCCTGAAACACAAATGCCCCATGCACAAAGGCAACAAGCGTCATCAACAGGTTAAAGTAAGCCGCAGGTCGGGGTCCGGTTTGCCGCACGAGTCCGATCGCCCACGGCAGCGTGAGCAACGCGCCAATTAATCCATAGCAGGGAATCCACCAACTAGTCTGGAGGAGGAACTGATGCATTGAAGCTGCCCTTGTAATGCTACTAACGTGAGTAAACCAAAAATGTCCTCAAACCACCTCATGTAGAGGCTGGAGGACACGTTCATTTTCTTAAAAGTGATAAATGAATCTTAACTCTAATCTCAGCTTAATGGCTCAACCCTTCAACCATAGACTGTTTCTTAGTGAAACACAATTATGGCGAACTTTAAAGTTTAGTGTATAAATACAACTTATATTCAATGAATATTTCTATTAACTTGCATTGGAAAAAGCCTATGATGATTGAGGTAAAAGTCGAATAAATCTCTGCTGAAAGGCAGTGAGAGCGATCGTGAAAAAGCTCTAGCAACGAGGTTTCTGGGCTTTGTACCTGCGTTGAACTGCGCGATCGCAGCGACGTATTCAAGCTCATTGATTCACTGATTAGTTTGGCTAATATCCAAAATTTGGAACAATCATTGAACTTTATATTGTCAAGGGTCAGCCGCAATCTTATTCTTAGATTAGGTACGGTGAAACCTCGATAAGGCTTGGAATGATGGCAATTTCCGTCAAAATTTTCATCCTTTAGGCTGTACGATTAGTCCCACTTATCAGGAGCGTGATAATGCCAATTGCTGTAGGAATGATTGAGACAAGGGGCTTTCCCGCCGTAGTTGAAGCGTCTGACGCGATGGTGAAAGCAGCTCGCGTTACGCTGGTCGGTTACGAAAAAATCGGCAGCGGTCGCGTCACCGTTATCGTGCGTGGCGACGTCTCCGAGGTTCAAGCCTCTGTCGCGGCAGGCGTGGAATCGGTGAAGCGGGTCAACGGTGGCGAAGTCCTTTCGACTCACATCATTGCTCGCCCACATGAGAACCTGGAGTACGTGCTGCCGATTCGCTACACCGAAGCCGTGGAGCAGTTCCGGAGCTAAGAAGCGGATAGCAATTTGCTAGCGATCGCTTTGTTAGTGCAACGTTTGATTTCGTTTATTTAATGGAAGGGAGATAGTTACGATGGCAATTGCAGTTGGAATGGTAGAAACGCTGGGCTTTCCCGCCGTAGTTGAAGCAGCAGACGCAATGGTGAAAGCGGCTCGTGTAACGCTGGTCGGTTACGAGAAGATCGGCAGCGGTCGCGTCACCGTTATTGTGCGTGGTGATGTCTCCGAGGTTCAAGCCTCTGTCGCCGCTGGGATTGAAAACGTCAAGCGCGTTAATGGCGGACAAGTTCTCTCCACTCACATCATTGCCCGTCCGCACGAGAACCTGGAGTACGTGCTGCCGATTCGCTACACCGAGGCTGTGGAGCCGTTCCGCGAAAGCGTTAGCGGTATTCGTCCTCTCAACCGTCCGTAAGAAGTCCTGATGCAGATTGCTAAAGTCCGTGGCACGGTAACGAGTACTCAAAAGGAACCGAGTCTGAGAGGTATCAAGTTCCTGGTACTGCAACTGGTGGATGAAGACGGGCAGCCGCTACCCGACTACGAGGTAGCGGCTGACAGCGTGGGAGCAGGCATCGATGAGTGGGTGCTTGTCAGTCGGGGGAGTGCGGCACGTCAGGTTCCTGGCAGTGAGCAACGCCCGATCGATGCAGCGGTCATCGCGATTATTGATACCGTGAGTCTGGATAATCGCTTGCTCTACAGCAAGCGCAATCAGTACTGACGGGTCCACTGCTCGATCGCCTTGCGCCTCCGCTCACCTAGGCTACCTCGCTCAACGGTCCAGCAGTCCGTCTTCAGCCATTCCGTATCGCGATTTCAGTTGGAGAGGTTTTATGGCAGTCCGTACAAATGCGGCTCCTTTAACTCCCCAGACGAGAACGTTAGCCGACCCCCGAATTGACCCTTCTGCGTCGATTCATGCGTTCTCAAATCTGGTTGGAGATATCCGCATGGGTGCCAATGTGCTCATTGCGCCGGGAACGTCGATCCGGGCAGATGGGGAGGCACCGTTTCACATTGGCGATGGCACCCGCGTCCAGGATGGCGCGGTTATGCACGGGTTAGATAAAGCGCGCGTGGTTGGCGATGACGATCGCCCCTACTCCGTGTGGATCGGGGCAAATTCAGCGATCACTCACATGGCGCTGATTCATGGTCCTGCCTACATTGGCGATCGCTGCTTTATCGGTTTTCGCTCCACAGTATTTAACGCTCGCATCGGTCAAGGCTGCGTTGTCATGATGCACGCTCTGATTCAGGATGTCGAAATTCCGCCAGGGAAATACGTCCCCTCTGGCGCAATGATTACCACGCAGCAGCAGGCGGATCAACTGCCCGATGTGCGCGAGTCCGATGTTGCCTTGACGGCTCATGTCACCAGCATGAATGCAGCGCTGCGATCGAGTGATCATGGCGCTGAACCTGCTGCCCTCACTGCCCCACTCCAACCCCAAACTAAATCCAGCACCCTCGATGCAGACATGAATATGAACTCTTACAGCCAAAGCGGTGGCGGTCTCGATACCGGTACCGTCAATCAGGTCCGTCAATTGCTTGCTCAAGGCTACCGAATTGGCACCGAGCACGCGGATGAACGACGCTTCCAGACAAGCTCCTGGAAAAGCTGCTCGCCGATTCAGGCAACCCGTGAGACGGATGTGATAACGCAGCTGCAAAGCTGTCTTGCCGAGCACGCGGGTGAGTACGTTCGCTTAATCGGCATTGACCCCAAGGCAAAGCGGCGAGTGCTGGAAGCAGTTATTCAACGTCCCAACGGTAAGCCTGTTCAGGCTCCGCAGCGCGGGGTAAACTCCACTGCTAGCAGCAGTGCCTCTACATCAGCATACCGTCCTACCCCTAACCGCGCCCCTAGTCACGGAAGCGGGTTGAACGCTGATGTGGTCAACGCGATCCGGCAGTTGCTAGCTCAGGGTGCCCGAATTGGTATGGAGCATGCTGATGCTCGGCACTTCCAAACCAGCTCCTGGACAAGCTGTTCGCCGATTCAAACAACGAATGAAGCAGGGGTGATCGCGGGGTTGGAGGCGTGCTTGGCTGAGCACGGGGGTGAGTATGTCCGCGTGATTGGCATTGACCCGAAGGCGCGACGACGAGTCGCTGAAATCATTGTGCAGCGCCCTGATGGAAAGGGTGGCAGCGGTTCCCCGAAAGTTTCCTCTGTCGCAAGTTCAACGCCAACTAGCTCAGGTAGCACGTCCACTCGTCCTGCCGCTGGTAGTTTGGGGCAGGACCTCGCGCAGCAAGTCAGACAGTGGCTGGCGCAGGGATATCAGATTGGCGTAGAGTATGCGGATGAGCGCCGTTTTCGCACGAGTTCTTGGCAGAGCATTGCCATTCAGACACAGAGAGAATCCGAAGCGATCGCGACACTGAATTCCCTTTTGGCTGAGCACACCCATCACTATGTCCGACTGGTCGGAGTTGACCCGAAAGGCAAGCGGCGCGTTGCCGAAGTAATAATCCATCGCCCCAACGGTAAGGGAGCAGACAGCGCTCCACCAGCATCCCAGCCGAGCAGCAATAATGGTTACACCCCTGCTCCTAGCAGCAACGGTCAGCGGTCTGCCGGAAGCTCTGCTGGACCTGTAGATTCTGCAGTTGCTAACCAGATTCGCCAGTGGCTAGCGCAGAACTACCGGATTGGAGTGGAGTACGCGGACGAGCGACGCTACAAAACCAGTTCCTGGCAAAGTGGTGCACCGATCCAGACAAACCGGGAATCTGAAGTGCTGTCGACACTATCGTCGTTTCTGAACGAGCATTCCAGAGACTACGTGCGCGTGATCGGCATTGATCCAAAAGCGAAACGGCGCGTGGCAGAAGCCGTAATTCACAAGCCCAGCAAGAAGTGAGTACCTGATGCTGCCGCAACTGCAACTGCGACCCATTAGCACCTCTCACTTTTTCATGAGTGGGGATGTGACGATTCAGGATGGGGCGGCGATCGCCCCTGGAGTGCTCCTCCAGGCAGATCCAGACAGTCGCATCCTGATCAAAACCGGAGCCTGCATTGGCATTGGCTCTGTGCTTCACGCTCACCACGGCGCTGTGGAAGTTGGAGAGGGCGCCAGTATCGGTGCCGAGGTGCTGCTAATTGGGCAGGTGACGATCGGTGCAAATGCCTGCGTCGGAGCAGCAACGACGATCGTGAACAGTTCGGTGGAGTGGGGCGGCGTAATTCCACCCGGATCGCTTCTAGGTGATACAAGTCGCTCTGCCAGCGAGCTGAAAGCAACGGATACCGTGTACTATCCAACCCCCGAGGCAAACACGCCTGCGGCTCCTAACGCGATCGCCGACCCCGCACCGGAAACGCCTGCTAGTTCTGATGCTAGTTCTGACCTAGCCAACAAAGGCGCGGGTGTCAGCGTCTACGGGCAACTATACGTGAACCAGATGCTGGTGAAGATGTTTCCCAACTCGCGTAGGGCAACCCCGCCACCAGAGCCTCGATCGTCTGCCGAAGACCCGTGGGACGACTAATTGAAGACACAAGGATGGGCAGTGCGACTTTGACCACGATCGAGGGAACGACCTCCAAAGATACTGCCTACCTATTTCTTTCCAAGTAATTAAAGAAAAATAAAGCGGTACTTAGACGGATTAGGACGGAGTGCAGGGGTAGAACCTCTGCCTGAGGGCGAAGCTCCTACATTCCTAATGTCTCAACGCGCTTACGTAGGGCTAAAAAGCGTGGTGAAGAAGCAATTCTGTTTCAAACCGTTAAGCTGAGCCTAGATCTATATCTACTTTTAACCTTTCAAATATAGTTAGCCTTATCTATACGTAATTCTACTGCCGTTTGGTACCTGTTTGCTTCCCGGTACTCAATATCCTTCCTCAAGACTATGAAACGCCAATTACTGAGTTTAGCGTTGATAATCTTTTTGCTTCCCATGCAAGTCTTAGCCGCAAATCTTCAACAGAAAAATGCAAATTTTCAGAAGAAAGACCAAGCAGAATTGATGGCAAAAGTTGCTGGTGGCTATGGGGAAATTGGCGAGACAAGGCAAGCATTACAAATTCTTGACAACGCTCTCAAACTCGCCAAACCTTTACCTAAAGATTCATACAAAGATCTTGCCTTGAGGGAGATTTGTCAACAGTACGTGGCGATCGCTCATCTTGACAAAGCAATTGAAGCAGCCAACGCAATGCCTCAAGACACTTTAAAAGTCTATTGTCTGACGGCTATTGCCGCTAAGTATCGGATTCAGGGAAACAGAACTTTAGCTGATAAAGTAATTGATCAGGCGCTACAAACAGCTAATGCAATTTCCGTAGAGAAGTCAAACCACGAAGCATTACGATATGCCGAAGAACCCAGAAGTCTGGCATTGGTTAATGTGATTGAAGAACTGATTGCCAGTGAACAGATTGAGCGAGCATTGCGACTTGCCAAAACGATTCCCCTTGCCTCCTATCAGCGGGAGGCTAGCAGAAAAATTTTGAAGGCGAAAACGAAGCAACCGTTAAAACCGGAGCAAGAAAAAGCGAAACCTATTGCCATCATACCTACCAAGGTTTGTACTGGAGTTCCAGCGAATAAACTCTTGGGATGCGCCTTTCAAAAAGCTCTACTTCAAGAGCCATCTCTTGAGAAGCACATCTTCGGTCAAAACTTAACATTTTCAGGTATTC
>NZ_JACJPG010000662.1 GCF_014695955.1 Leptolyngbya sp. FACHB-36
AGAGCGCGGCTCAGGACGATCGCCCTCGTGTCGCAACGAAGGCTTGCGATCGCCCGCTGGACGCGGACGGCTTGATCGATCGCTCCTCTGGGGGGCATCTGTTTGGTCGCCATCTCGCGGTGCTCGGAACTTGCGATCAAAGCCTTGCCGTGGGTTGGGCGTCTCAGAGCGGCGATCGCGCTGCTTCCAGTCTTTGCGATCGCGGGGTTGGGGCGTCTCAGAGCGATCGCGGCTGCGACGATCGCCACGATCGTCGGCTTGGGGCTCCGGGCTGTCCGAGCGAGGCTTAGAAAACTTGCCGCGTTGGGGCTTATCTGAACGAGGCTTCGGAGCGGACGGACGTTTTTTAGGATTCATAGTGCGTTAAAAGCAAATTCAAGGAGGGGGGAGCTCCAGTTGAGCAAGCAACTGGAAAAGCCGCTGGGGATCGGTGAGGTAAAGGTACCCCGTTAACGTTTCTAGGCTGGTCGCCTGCCGATAGGTTTCGAGATCAATGCGACGGGGACGTCCGCTAGCAGCATTGCGTCCGCGCTTTAGAATGTCTAATTCTGCTGACGTTAGCAGGGGCAGCAACGACTGTAGATGCTGAGCCTGGCTCTCTGCCCGCACCTGCGCGACGACTTGATCATGATAGGTTTGCAGTCGTTTCGGTGGAGCCAGGTAGCACTGCCGGATAAATAATTCATAAACTGCATCGCCCAAGTATGCTAGTGCTGCTGGAGAGAGTTGTTGTAGTTGCCCAGTGGCGAGGGGTGGCAAGGGTAGAGCGATAAGACTCCATTCATCCAGGCGATCGTCTGAATGAAGGTGAGCATCGTCGGAGTGAGCATTCATTTCCGTAGGGTCTCACCTCACCGTTTGGCGAAAATACAACCTCCAGTCTTGGGACAAAATACCTGACTCATTCTAGCTGGATTTCACCAGAAGCCGCTGCTCAATTCCAAGACTCTGGAGCACAATTAACTCAAACTCTTTCTTCAGAAGGACGTTAACTTCCTTAAAAAACTGTAAATTATCTCGTTTGATAGGCGACTTATTTTAATCTCCAACCTACGACTCGCTCATTTAAGCAATGAATCCTTCGCTGTCTTCTACGCCGCAGAGCATGAATCAGTCTACTGTTCTTCCAGCGACCAAAACCGATCGTATATTAGTCGTTGATGACTTACCCGACAACTGCTTTTTGATTCAGACGCTGCTGCAGGAAGAAGGATACGACATCGAAGTGGTTAACAGCGGCATGGCGGCTTTGGATTACATTGAGCAGTCGCCGCCGGATCTGGTGCTGCTGGATGTGATGATGCCGGGAATGGATGGCTACGAAGTGACTCGACGAATCCGCCAGAACGCAGCGCTACCGTTTATGCCGATTTTGCTGATAACGGCGCATGAGCAGGCAAGCGTGGTACAGGGCTTGGATTTAGGCGCGGATGAGTTCATTCGCAAGCCGATCGAAGTGAATGAGCTAGTGGCGCGAGTGCGATCAATGCTGCGTCTGAAGCACAGCGTTGATGAGCGCGATCAGATTGCGCGCCAGCGCGAAGATTTTGTGTCTCGCCTGACTCACGATCTGCGGACGCCGCTTGTGGCTGCCGATCGCATGCTGACGCTGTTTCACCAGGGCAGCTTGGGCGACTTGTCTCCCGCGATGGAAGAAGCTGTGGCGATTATGCTTCGCAGCAATCAAAATCTGCTGACGATGGTAAACATGCTGCTGGAGGTTTATCGCTACGACGCTGGACGCAAGAAGCTGTCCTTTGCCCCAGTCAAGCTAGTGGAATTGGTGCAGGAAGTTTTGGAAGAGCTACGCCCGCTGGCGATCGAGAAAGGACTGGCACTCAGCTTTGACGACTCTGAAGCTAAGGATGGTGCGGTACTGGGCGATCGGTTAGAACTGCGCCGCGTTATCACCAATTTGATTGGCAACGCCATTAAGTTTACGACTGCGGGCTCGGTGCGGGTGCGGCTACAACCAAGTGCTCCAAGCCAAATGACGCTTGATATCGAGGATACGGGACCCGGTATTGCTGCCGAAGAACTGCCCACGCTGTTCGAGAGCTTTGTGCAAGGCAACCACAAGCGCGGTGGTAGCGGACTGGGACTCCAACTTTCGCGCCGCATTGTAGAAGCGCACCGGGGCACGATCGATGTGCAAACCGAAGTAGGCAAGGGCAGTCGCTTCAGCGTCCAACTTCCCACCCCATAACCCTGCGATCCGTTTACCAACTGTTTACCAGTTGTGCGGTATTTCACAGCTTGCGATGGTTGTAGACTTGCAGGTTTAGACTATTTACGACACGTCAGCTTCAAACGTTATCGACGGCATTCCAGTTGTTCTTTCTGCTAGGTTCTTGCTGCCAAATAGATGAACGTGTGCTGGGTTGGCTTGTCGCAATTGATACAAAATCTGGATTGAACTCACACAGATCGATTACTTCTACTAAGTCGAAAAGTATCGAACACTACACTTTGACTTCAGCCTCGTGATAGAAGTTTGGTAGAACGATCGCAGCTACGTTACTAGACCGATCGTGCTGGTTAAACAAGGCTTAAGTAAAGACAGAGGATTCGATTGAAGTCGATCGACTAAGAAGTTGTCGCTATTTTGAATGCTTACCGAGTTAGACGTGCCTGTTGTGGTCATGCGTAAAGACAAAGAACTGTCTGTGGGTCAGGTTGCTCGCTAGCTTACTAATAGTAAACTTACTTCTAAAATCCCCTATGTTCCCGTGATTGCTCAATCTATTCAGAATTTTCAAGGCAGATCGTTTTCAGATCTATTTGCTCAGGATATCAGCGATGCCCGCTATGCGTTTTTGCTGAACTATCCAGCAACAGCAACTTGGGCCGCTTACCCCAACACCAAGCAGTTTTTTATTCAAGATGGCAGCAGTGAAGCGACAAAAACGTCGTTTGACAAAATTTGCCAAAAGGAACCCTGGAAGAATTTAGCGGTGTTAGGAGACGGATTGGCGGGTGTTGTCATTCGTCCGGCACAGCCTCTGCTAGTGGACTACTGGCGCGATCAGTTTGGCTTCCGCTACGACAACCTGAATCTGCTGGACTGTTCTACTTATTTAGAGGATCTGAGTCAGAGCGATCGTATTGACAACGTGATCACGCTATTTCCGTTTGACCACTTAAGCGCAGCTAAGCATGCAGTTGATCCCGTCATGCATTACCGTCTGCTAGGTAAGCAGATGCTGACAGAGTTAGGAGTGCCTTGTCCTAAATACGAAACTTATTCGCTGAAGGAAACCCGTCTTGAAGATATTCCGCTGCCAGCGCAAGGTCCCTACTTGATTAAAACGTCACATGGATTGTCAGGTGAAGGCACCTATATTATTCGCAGTTCTAGCGACTTGAATTACTGTTTAGCGGAAATCAGGAAATATCTGGAGATTGAACTGCTGGATACGATCGTGGTCTCAGAGTTCATCAAAGATACCCAGCAAAATTACTGCGCCCAGTTCTACGTCAACAAAGCTGGAGACATTACGCAGATCGGGGTCACTCAGCAATTAGTCAGTCCCGATGGTAGCTATTTGGGAGGAGTCATTCACTACCGCGACAGCTTGAGCAAATTTGAGCCTATGATTGTGTCGATCGGGCAGTATGCTCATCAGCAAGGTTATTTCGGCGTGATTGGCTTTGACGTGTTGGAAGACCTCGATGGGCAGCTTTACGTAATCGACGCGAATTTCCGCGTTAATGGGTCCACGCCGCTTTGTTTGCAGCGCCAGTCGCTTCTAGAACTGGGAAAAGAAGTGGCGAAATATTCAACGGATTACCGCATGGACGGAACGCTGGACGCGCTTCTGGTGTCGCTGAAGCCAATGCTCGATCGCAAAGATTTTTTGATTCTGTCCGCGCTAGAACGAGTCAAATACGGCAACATTTATACCGAGATTTATGGCATCGTGGCTGGAGAAACAATCGAGGAAATGCAGCAAATTGAGCAGAGCCTGAACGACAAGGGATTGCAGTTAGTGAGTTAACTGGAATGCCACATTTGAATTACGTTTATCCAGCTTGATCTGCTGTGGCGCTGCAATTACGAGACTGCCTGGTATAGCCGCGTGCGGTAAACTAGCCGAACGCAATCGTCCTCATTTCGATAGCGACGATGCAAGTCTGAGAGTTCTGCAACCAGTTTGTCTAAAGCAGCCCCTTCCTGCGGCACATGTCCCTGACTGCAAGCGAGTCCGATTAAGCCAGGTAAGTCCAAATACTGGTCAAAGGCAAACCACTGTCGCTGAAAATTCTTGAAATAAGGAAGCCACAACCCTCGCCAAAATAGTTGATAGCGTACTGTCTGTAAAAGCAGTTTTGCCTGCTTCCGAGCCTGACGTTCTGACTTCTGAGATGCCTCAGAAATTGCTCGGCTGTACTGCTTAGTTACGGCATCGTTTCCGTCCCAAATGCTCCATATCAGAGCTAACCGTCCACCAGGTTTGAGAATACGATGAAACTCCTGAAGGCTCTTTGTAAAATTGAACCAATGGAACGCTTGAAACGAGACGACCAAATCAACCGATGCCGTTTCTAACGGAATTTGCTCAGCCGTTCCGGCTAAAAAGTTCACCTTTGCATGGGGTGTTGCGGCGGCTCTCATGTCAGCATTGGGTTCGATGGCCCATACAAGAATCCCCCGATCGGCTAATAGCCGTGAACCAATTCCTGTTCCTGCGCCAATGTCAGCCGCAACTAACTGAGACGCAGGGTTCAAGCCTGACAAAATGGCGTTGATCGCGGAGGTTGGATGAATCGGACGATAGTTTTCATAATCTTCGCCTCGTCTAGAGAAGAAGTTTAGCGGGCTTGTTTCTAGATCCGCGGCACTTGGTTGACTGGAACTCATGTGGGCACCTAAGCAAAACTCCCATTCGCTAAATACTATCTAAAGCGCATCAGAAGTGCCTTAACCGTGCATTAACATCGCGTAAGAACCGCTAGCCGCAAGAACTGAGAGATAATGACGAACAGTCCATCGCTCAACACTTCCTACCAAGTAACTCCCTTGAACGCGCTATTGATTACTGCAACCGATACGGATGCTGGAAAGACTGTGCTGATGACGGCACTGGTGTCCTACTGGCGGAAGTATTGCCCCGATCGCCCCTTGGGAATTCTGAAGCCCGTTCAGTCGGGAGTGGGCGATCGAGAACTCTACAGTCGCTTGTTTTCGCTCAGCCCAGATGAGGTAAACACGATCCAGTTTGAGGCTCCCTTGGCTCCACCGTTAGCGGCAGAGCGAGAAGGTAAGCGGGTAAAGATGGAGCAGGCATGGCAAGCGTTTGAGGCTCTGCGGCAGCAGCGAGAGTTTGTGCTGGTAGAGGGAGTGGGTGGGCTGGGGTCGCCGCTGACCCGCGAGACGATCGTGGCGGACCTCGCGTGGGACTGGCGCTTGCCGACCGTGCTCGTTGTGCCTGTAAAGCTGGGAGCGATCGGGCAAGCGGTCGCAAACGTCGCCCTCGCCCGTCAATCGCGGATTCATCTCAAAGGCATCGTCCTCAACTGTGTGCAGCCTCGAACCGAGGAGGAACTTGCAGCGTGGGCACCCGCCGATCTGATTGAGTCACTCACTGGAGTTCCTGTTTTGGGCAAGCTGCCTTATCTAGCAGATCCCACTGACTTAGAGAAACTGGCTCAAGCTGCCTCGAATCTTGAACTGGAGCGGCTGATTCCGATTCAGTTCTAGTCGTCTACACCAGCACCAGTGGAATAATGCCCGATCGCGTCAGCAAGCCCAAATCATATTGCAGCACTGGGGACAGGGTTTTAGAGGCGATCGGCGAAAAGCCCAACCGCGTATAAAACGGCAGTCGTGCAGGCAGGCACGCCAAATAGAGCGGCTTCGTTGCCTGCTGTCCCAAATGCCGCACTAAGTGCGACCCCACGCCCTGCTGTCGCCATTCGGGAAGCACGTAGACATCAAACAGAACCGAGTAGCTGCCGTGCCGTTGCAGCTTGGCGCAGGCGACGAGGACACCGTTCGCTTCGATCACCCAATAGTGCGCCCACTCTCGTTGCAGCAGCAGTGGCAGCAGCATCGACACTGCAATCACAATTCCCATCGACGGCAGCAAAAACGACTGGAGCACCGTCCGACCTCCCGGCACGATCGTCGCCCACGCGAGCAGCAGCCCTACTCCCGTCAGCACGCTTCCTCTGAGCACCCACGATCGCTTTGGTGTCGTGAGTTCACGCTCAAGCTGAGTCAGCAGGTGATGGAGTGCGGCTTTGTCTGTTGTCCTTGCTGGACGGAGACGACAGCCAGTAGGCAAGAAAGAGTCAAGCATGGAAACGATCGACGGCAGGTGTCAGAATCAGGAAAGGCAATTGATTCTAGATTTTAGACGGCTAACTCCAGGTTTCGTCTAAATTGCGCGGGTAAAATACGAGTCTGACTCCGGCATTCCCAGCAGCTTTTTAAAATCTCAATGCAACATTCTTAACGAAGAGGCTTACTGAAACCAATGGTTACTACTCCTTTATCTCCGGTTGCGGTAAATTCTGCCCGGATTCGTCCAGCGATTCAAGCAATGCAGTCCGAGCTTGTAGCATGGCGTAGACACCTGCACCAAAAGCCAGAGCTGGGTTTTCGAGAAACGCTGACGGCGGAATTCATCGCTCAAACCCTAACTCAGTGGGGCATCGAGCACCAGACAGGAATTGCCAAAACTGGGATTGTCGCCGTGATTCCGGGCAGCCGTCCCGGTCCTGTGTTAGCGATCCGCGCCGATATGGATGCGCTGCCCGTTCAGGAAGAAAACGACGTGCCGTACAAGTCGCAGCACAACGGCATCATGCACGCTTGCGGACACGACGGACACATGACGATCGCCCTGGGTACTGCATACTATCTTGCGACCCACCGCGACGAGTTTGCGGGCACCGTGAAGATTATCTTCCAGCCAGCCGAAGAAGGACCAGGCGGCGCGAAGCCAATGGTAGAGGCGGGCGTGCTAAAGAATCCTGATGCAGATGGCATTATTGGGCTGCACCTGTGGAACCAATTGCCGCTAGGGACGGTGGGCGTTCGCAGTGGAGCGCTAATGGCGGCAGTGGAAACGTTTGACTGCACCATTATTGGCAAGGGTGGACACGGCGCAATTCCGCAACAGACGATCGATTCCATTGTGGTGGCGTCGCAGGTGGTGACGGCGCTGCAAACGATCGTGGCGCGGAATGTGGACCCGATCGAGTCAGCCGTGGTGACGGTCGGCAAACTGCACGCAGGCACCGCCCGCAATGTGATTGCAGCGACGGCAACCCTCAGCGGCACCGTGCGCTACTTCAATCCCAAGTTCGACGGCTTCTTCCCGCAGCGGATTGAGCAAGTCATTAGCGGCATCTGCCAGAGCCACAGTGCTGAGTACGAACTCAGCTACGAGCGCTATTATCCTCCGGTCATCAACAATCCTAAGATGGCAGAGCTTGTGCGATCGGTCGCAGAAAAGATCGTGGAGACACCTGCCGGAATTGTGCCGGAATGCCAAACGATGGGCGGTGAGGATATGTCGTTCTTTCTAAATGAAGTGCCTGGCTGCTATTTCTTTCTGGGTTCGGCAAATCTTTCGAGAGGATTGGCGTTCCCGCATCACCATCCTCGCTTTGATTTTGATGAGTCGGTGCTGGGAATGGGCGTGGAGATTTTTGTCCGCTGCGTGGAAACGTTCTGTGGCAAATAAGGCACGATCGTGAAATTCGTCATCCGAAATTATGAATGCAGAAGTTAGAGCGGCGAGTCAGGGAGCGCAGGTAGACACGATCGCCAGCAAACTCAACATCTTTACGCTGCAAGGAGTGGCAGTGACGCCGCGCGGATATGCTGTGCCAACCCTGGACGGAACGCTGCTGCAAATTACGGCTCAGGGGGGTCGATCGACGCTGGCAGATTTGCAGAAGGCGGATTTGGGGATTCCCTTTAGCGTGGTGGAGCAGCAGGGCAGCCTTGTCCTAACTACGTCGGACTATCTGCCGCGCCATTTTCTGGTGCAGGTCAGCCCGACTGGCATCATCCGCACGATCGCCGACTTGTCCGATGTCAGCGGTGGTTTCGGTGCGCCGTTTGGCGTCGCCGTCAGCGGTGCCGAATACGTCGTTACGCTGTCTCCGGATGTCACCGAGTCCTCAGGCTTGCTGATTCGGGTGAAGGATACGGGAGCGATCACCGAAATTGCCGATGTGTCGGGGTTCGGTAAACCGTTCGGGGTGGTGGTTCAAAACGGCGAGTTTGTGGTGGCGCAGCAGACGGGACACCTGCTGCGGGTGCGCCCGGATGGGAAGGTTTCGCCGATCGTGGATCTGGCAAAAGCGGGATTTGGTATACCCTTTGGCGTTGCAGCCCGCGAGATGGACCTGTTTGTGACCACGAACACTGGATTGGTAGTGCGGGTGAAGGACGGCACGCCAACTCTGGTGGTCAATTTGCTGAGCCAGAAGCTAGGAATTCCATCGGGCATTGCCGTTAGCGGCAGCGATTTAATCGTCACCACCAATTCTGGCTATTTGCTGCGAGTCCGCCTCAGTTAGGGCACGAATTCTTCAATCTCTGGCTGTCCGTAGACCATTGTGCGATCGACCGCTGAGAGAATTTTGTTGTGTGCCCGCTCCGACTGCAAACAGCGGTAGACTAAGCGCGCAACGTCTGCACGGTAAATCGATCCCGCAATTAAGGGATTCTCGACAAGGATTCCTTGCCCTTTGGGCACCTCGGACTTCAGCCCACCCGGGCGCACGATCGTATAAATCAATCCGCTGTCGGTTAGGTGGTTTTCTGCCTGCTCTTTTTCTGCGAGCACTGCGCCTAACGTTTCTAATGCCTGCGGTGGTAAGGCAGCGGCGCTTTCTCCGGTGCCGATCGACGACACCAGCAGAAACCGCTGCACACCCGCTTTGACGGCAGCATCGATCAGGTGCTTGTTGCCCTTGAAATCGGCGCGCTCGCCATCGGTGGGTTTGCCGCCGATCGTGCTGATGACAGCATCGATCGTGCCAGCGTTACTGATTGCCTGTTCTACCTGGGCAAAATCCAGCGCGTCGCCCATCACGACTGTTGCACTCAGCGCTGTAAGTTCGTCGTGTGCCGCATCCGATCGCAGCATCGCGGTTGTGGCTATCTTTTCAGCACTGAAAAGTTTAGCAAGCTCCCGCCCTACTCCTCGACTGGCTCCGGCTAGAAAAATGTGCTGTGTCATAACGAGCTTGACTCTTAAATCATTTCTTAATGTTGTAGCAGATGGGTAATGGAGTGGGCGATCGTGCAGCGTCATCCGGTGGTGTGGAAGGGAGGATTAGCCAACTCGATCGCCAATTTGCGTGAACTCGCGGCTGCCAAAAATCGCTTCCGGCTGGCGATAAAACTTAAACTCCATCAGGTTATAGAACGGGTCTTGCAGAAAAAACGTGCGGTGCTCCAGCGGCAAGCCCGGAAATCGATGCTTCGGCTGCTGGTAGAACGCCAGTTCGCGCTGCTGGGCGCGTTCTAGCAGGCGTTCCCAATCGGCTTCGTTGGTAAAAATCAGTCCGAAATGGCGGGGATAAATGCCCTTCTGCGGCGTCAAGGGTTCGTCCGTAACATGTGCCACAAGCTGATGCCCGTACAGACTCAAAATCACAGACTGGAGACTCTCGCGCCCTACGTCGCAACCCAAGCCGTCTGCGTAGAACGCTTTGGTTTGCTCAATATCGCTGACCGGAAACGCCAGATGAAACAGAACAGAGTTCATAGGCTGTGGAAGAACGAAGGGTGTCAGAATTAGTATGTCGTGGATTCTTTTTTAGCGCATGGATCTCCCGATGCTGTCTCCCTGGCTAATTGCGATCGCGCTTAATTCCGTCCTCGGCGCGATCGCCCTGATTGCT
>NZ_JACJPG010000663.1 GCF_014695955.1 Leptolyngbya sp. FACHB-36
CCCGTCCAGATTTTGGCGGCGATCGCCTGCAAAGACTCCGTCGGCGCGATTTCATACGTGCCAGCTTTGAAGCCGCCGTCTGGCTGTTTAAGCGCGAGCCAGCGTGCCCACAGATCCCAAGCGTTGGTAGAGCGAATTAACCCCAATGCCTGCAAGTCTTTACCAATCTCTTGAGCTGTTGTCCCCTGAGGAATATTTAGCGTAACGAGCTTTTCGGACGCCGAGACCGGGGCGATCGGCGCGATCGCCCACGTCCACCAGCGCCAACTTTGCCAGGTCGATCCGGCTAAAACCGCAAGGATCATCAAACCAATGAACCACTTGGAAAGCTGTTGAACACGTTTCATAATGGAATGGCTTAGGTAGCGCACGCAGAAAGCACATCACAAGGCATCGATCGCCACCGACCAAAACTACTCAAACTGATCAAGTAGCTGATCCTCGATCATCGGCAAGATTGGCTCTAATTTCTCTAATTCCGCTTGCGTCAGTAATTGTGGCTGATCATCCTCGTTCATCCGCGCCAGAATAAAGAACGGATCGAGCGGGGCGTAGATGCCAAACTCTTGCTCCTCGTGGTAAAAACTTGCCAAGAATTGTAGCTCTTCTTGGTCATCTGAGTTCTCCCCTTCTAGCAATTCGTCTTCGTCCTCGTATTCGGGCAGCTCCCCTTCAACCGTGAGCGTGACAGCAGTTCGTTTGAGGTTGAGGTTTTGCTCTTCTAGTACTGCTTTAGCGATCGAGAATAACCGATCAATATCAGCTTCGTCGTCCACCGGAATCGCCTCTTCATCGCTGCCGTTTTCCTGCCACGCAAAAATTTCGACGGGTGAATCGATCGGCAGCAGCAGCACGTACTCGTCACCTTCCACTTCTACGGAATGCTCAATGGTGCAGGCGATCGTTCGCCCCGCTTCGTCCTTAATTGTGACCATCTCTACATCCATTTCCAGGTCGTCGTCATGCATCTCAAACTCTCCTAATCTCGATCAGTCATTATTAGTTTCGTGTAGCGATTTAGAACTGGGATGATTCTACGCTTCATCTGGGTCAGCGACTAATCCGCTCACGGTAGCAGTTGCTGCATCTGGCTGAAAGGCTTCAGACCGTTGGGCAGGCTGCATGCGCTGGCGACGCTCATCTAACCATTGTTGCAGAATCAGGGACGCAGCTTTGCGATCGATCAACCCTTTATTCCGCGATGGAGAAATGTTTTCCGCTTGCAGGAGCTGTTCTGCATGAAACGACGTCAGCCGTTCATCGACAAACTCTAGTGGCAGATGCAGCGCAGCAGCCATACTGTTAGCAAATTTTTGCACATGTCGAGCCTGAAACCCTAGCGTTCCATCCATCGAATAGGGCAGCCCGACCACTAGAACTTGCACTCGTCGCTCTGCTACAAGCTGTCGAAGCTGCGCCAGCACCGATTCAAAGGATTTGCGCTCGATCGTCGTCAGCCCCGTTGCAATTAAGCCTGTGCCATCGCAGCCTGCCACGCCAATTCGCCGCTTACCAACGTCTAGTCCTAGTGCAGAAATTGGCATTCGCCCCCACCCCTAACAGCACGGTCCTTCTGGTGGAGAGTCAGACAGATCAGTGGGCAGGTTCAGCAGCGGTGTTCCGTTTCGTCCGGCTACATCAGGCGGCGACGCTGGATTCCCATCCGGCTTGGTTTCAGTCTGAGCGGGATTGCGGATCGATCGCAGCAGAGAAATCCGGCTGGGTACTGGCTTACGAGCTGGCTTCAGCCCTTGCAGCACCTCAGACAGTTGCAGTCCTTCTAGCGCGCCAGGTTTCGATTCCCGCAGCTTGTGCCAGACTGATCGCGACATCATTAGCGTGTGAGCAATGCGATCGGCGCCAATCCGCTCCAGGTACTCTTCTCGCTCCGGCTGATAGTCCGAGGAGGCAAGCTGGAGAAGCTGGGTGGGCAGGTCTTGGGTGATACGCGCCATCTGCGCTAGTAGTTCAGGATACAGCCAGGTGTAGGCGGGATGCACCGTAAGTTGCGCCTGGTGGGGGTGCGATCCATCGCGGCTGAGGCGGATTTGGAAGTAGCCGATCGCGGCTTTCCGCTGTGGCTCAAACACGTAGCCGCTAACGACTTCGGTGTGGCTAAGCCAGTTTTTAACTCCGTCGAGCAGCGAACGAAACAGACTCGTTTTGAAGTCCGAGATGTGGCGATCAAACACCTGACGCACAAGCGGCGGCATGGATGCCGTGTCCAGTTGATAAAGTAGCTGGGCATCTGCATTGCTGACGGGCAGCAGGTTCGGCAAATCTGGCTCTCGCTCCGATAAGTCTTGCAGCCGCTCGGGAGCAAGAGCCCAGTAGGTCATATGCGCCAGCGGTTGAAAGCCGTTCTGCCGATAGAGTGCTAAGGCGTCTTTGTCGTTGATGTTAACTTCTAGCAGCCAAGTGCGCGCTTCCCAGATTGTAGTGAAGCAGTGACGCAGCAGTTGGGAACCTACGTTCGATAGCAGCGGCGAACGGGGACTTGGCGCTTGGGAAGCGTCAACTTCGGTCACCGTGGCACTGCGATCGAGCGCGACCTGATCGACCCGCCACGTGCTGCGAGTGCGGTTAAAGGGCGAGACGCGAATCATGCCCTGAAGCTTATGGTCTTGCCCTGCAACACACGCGCAGAATACATACTGCCACGGAAGAACCAGCAGGCTCATCATCCGCAGTAGCCCTGACCAAGATCGCAACCGCAACCGCTGCGCTGAACGGTCTGGATCAACTGAGCAGCTAATTCCATCCGTCTCAAACCCTTCCTCCGACAGCCGCTCGACCGCCTCTAGATCCCGGTACTGAACGGGGCGGATAACAATCTGAGTGGTTTCGGTAGGAGCTTGAGTCATTATTCAACTGCGGTGAGATTCACCGATCGAGAAAACACGAAATGCTCAACTTACATTCTAGACGGTTTATTTCGCAAACCCTACTCCTAGAAGCGTAGATCGCGGTGGGGAACGTGAGCTAGAGAAGCCGTTCTTTGCTAGGGGCGGGGCGGACGAGAACAACAGGCGTCTGTTCATCCGCGTTTCCGGCGGGGTTCTTAAGCAATGCCTGCTTAAGAAAGTCAGATTCAATATCGGAGGTAGCCGCCAAAATCTTAACGGCTCTAAGGTCGTTCACATCGACGATCGCGGCTGACAAACCAGTTTCGCGGCGAATCTGATCGACGATCTGCTGCGGGTTTGCCGGACCCAGAACAATGAACTGGTCGTAGGGAGGAATTGTCCCTGTTACGTCGTCGATCAAGCGGGCTTGCTCTCCAGCAAGCTGGTAAAAGACACCCGGTTTGCCCAAAACCTTAGCAACAGACCCCGCCAAAAAGGCGAACAGCACTCGCGTTGGTCCCACAATGTCCACAAGCGTTTGCAGCCCGCAGGCCGTTGCCAAACTTGACGTCGGCAGAAACAAGTAGCACAAACGCCGAGCGACCCATCCGGGCTTGAGCTCGCTGGGATGGCGGAAGCGCTCTTGCATGATCGCTACGGGAGATTCCCCGATCGTCACCACGTCTCCGGGTTGGGCATGGGGCAGGACGTAGCGCTTAACCACTTCTACAGGATGATCCAGCGGCGTCAGCAAATGCGTCCGAATCGGCAGCACGTCGGCATTAGTGGCAGGTCGCCACGCTTTCGAGTCCTCTGGAGCCGGAAACTTCAGCGGCACAATGACATGGCGAGTATTGGGAACGCGTCCCTGTGGACCATAGGTGATGTAGTGGATCTGCACCCAGGCGATCGTCAACTGGCTCAAATCCGGTCCCTGAATGTCCAC
The DNA here is from genome assembly GCF_014695955.1 of Leptolyngbya sp. FACHB-36. Taxonomy (GTDB): domain Bacteria; phylum Cyanobacteriota; class Cyanobacteriia; order Leptolyngbyales; family Leptolyngbyaceae; genus FACHB-36. The sequence continues at coordinate 3,793 of NZ_JACJPG010000663.1, forward strand.
CACGACTTCTAGTGGATCGACCTTACCGACTTTGACGATGTAGCCGTACCAATAATCATCAGGTCGCGGTCCTGCGTCTTTGTGGCGCGGAATCACGCGAGCGGTGGTGGTAATGCCGTCCAATGTGCCCGACGACAGCAGCTTCACCTCTGTCCGCACCTCCGGCACCATAATTTCTAGTCGCTGCGTCCGGTTGCAAAATGTCATTTCGCCCGCAATGACGTAGTGCTGAGGCTCGTAGACTTCTAGCTCCCAGTTCTCGGAGGTCAACTCTAATCGATTTCCGGGTCGGCGACGGAACTGAAGCTCGATCGCCAGCAGCGCCAGCGCCACCAGCAGGACGATCGCTGCAACAATACCTATCACAATACTTTCTAGGGTTCCCATGAGCTCTGTTTGTTCGCGATTGCTGTTAGCGGCTAGTTATCCGTCATTAAATTAGAACGATTCGTGATTCCGGTGAACCGCTAATAATTAGCGATTGATAACTGACACCTAAACACTGACTGCCAAAATTTCGTCATCGGTTGAGAAATCGACCTCTGCTCGGTCTCGTCCGGACGCGAGGTAGTCGTTTTGAAACGAGTCTTTTAGCCCAGACAGTAAATCATACGCAGGCGTCCAGTTCAACTCAGCCTTGGCTTTTTCGATCGACGCGAAGAAGTGCTGCGCCCGCATTGGAAAGGCTTTGCGCTTGCCAAAGTCGAACTTCTTGGGGTCATAGTGGACAACTTTTACGTCGTCTGGAGACTTCCCTACTGCTGCGGCACAGACACGAGCCAGTCCATCGAAGGTGACGGCGCGATCGCCCGACACGTTGTAAATTTGCTGGGTCGCCGTTGAGTTTCCTAGCACGTGTGACATCGCCTGCGCCAAGTCTTTGACGTGCCCAAACTGAGTGAAGTGCTGTCCGTGACCGGGAATAGGAACAGGACGATCGCGGACAATCCGGTCAAAAAACCAGGCTTCCAGATCGTTATAGTTTTGCGGACCGTAAATATAGGTCGGTCGAATCGACGTAAACGGAAGCCCGTGTTCGGCAAGATAGATTTCGGTATCGTGCTTGCCTTTGTGCCGACTCTTTGGATCAACCGCATCGCCTTCGATGTGCGGCATCTGATCCGATTTAAGGTAAACCCCAGCAGAACTCATGTAGATGAAGTGCTGCACGCGGTTTTGAAAAATTTCTGCCAACGGCTGCGTGTCGCTGAGTTCGCGTCCATTGTTGTCAAAAATTGCATCAAACTCTCGGTTAGCCAGTTTTTCTTTGAGCACAGCGGCGTCGGTGCGATCGCCCTGAATCTGCTGCACACCTTCGACTGGCGCTGGTTTATTGCCGCGATTGAACAACGTCACCTCATGCCCTTGCTCCACCAGGATGCGAGTCAAGTAGACGCCGATAAATCGTGTCCCACCCATGATGAGTATTTGCACCACTCGCCCCTCCCAACTGCACTGATTCCTTATCTTATGCGGTGAGGGGGGAGAGAAAGAATTCAAAATTCAAAATGATGAATTCAAAATTCATCATTTAGAGTTGTGGTTTTGGCAGGACGCGCAGAAACTTGACCAGACGACCTGCAATTTCAAGGCTTATTAAGTAGTGGTCGATCGTGAAGCGGTAGAACATGCCACTGGTGTCGAGTTGACGAAACTCGCTCAGGTCATGCAGCAAAATCAGGTCGTAGAAGTCTTGAAACGCAAATTGTCGGACGAGATCGAAGCCAGCGGGGGGCAGGTTTTTCAGATCTAACAGGAACGATCGCTCGTACCGGATATCGTGCCCGACGAGGGCGTGCATTTTCCGCGCTGAAGAGTGGTGTGAACTTCTCATGAGTTAGGTTTGGATGCATGAAGTAAGAAGCGCAGGGCTTCTTCGCGGGTAAACGTGTCTCCTGGTTGCAGAATCTGCTTCGAGGCATAAATTGCTTGCAGCATGTGCAGGTCGTAGTACGCTTCAGTGAGAACGCCCCACAAGTCGGTCAATTCTCTCTCCGAGAGGCGATCGATGAATTGATGTGCTCGATGTTTTAGCAGCGTCATAGGGCTTGCATCGCAACAATATTGCTAGATTGCCCAGTTGAGACGGTGAGATTGCAATGAGTTGATGATTGAGTCGCTGGGTGTACCGCATTATTCGCTGTCTGGGATGTAGCCAGACGATCGCTACTAGTTGGCGTTGCTTGGTAGGATACAATCCTGAGCCTATCCTTCTCGAATTTGCATGGCTGAAAACGTCGGCTACTACGTCTCTTTAGTAATCTTCACGGCGATCTATGCCCTATTTAGTCTGGGGCTAAATCTTCAGTGGGGGTTTACAGGATTGATTAATTTTGGACATGTGGCGTTTATGACGATCGGCGCCTATGCCACGGTGCTGCTGAGTCTGCAAAACGTGCCGCTGGCGGTTGCTGTGCTGATAGGAGCGGCTTTGGCAGCGTTTCTCGGCTTGCTGATTGGGTTTGCCACACTGCGTTTGCGAGAAGACTACCTCTCGATCGTAACGATCGGTGTCTCGGAAGTGCTGCGGCTGGTGGCGCTTAACGAGGAATGGCTCACTCGCGGCTCGTTTGGTGTTCAGAACTTTCCACTACCGCTGGAGACGTTTCGTCCGACGCTGCTCAGTCGCTATGCCATGATCGGCATTCTGACCGTCATTGTGGGATTGGCATACTGGCAACTGTGGCGCTGGGTGCAGCGACGCCTGCGGAAGATTCCCGCTCACACCTGGTTTAGAGAGCCGACGCTGCTGCTGACGATCGCCTGCGCTACGTTTGGGCTGTTTCTCTACGGTGTTTGCGCGGTGGCGCTGTACAACTTTTCGCAGAATCCTGCCCGCAACGGCTTGATGCTGGTGTCGGTGGTGGTGCTGGCGCTGGTGTTTTGGCGACTGGAGTGGCTGGTACGATCGCCCTGGGGTCGTGTGCTAAAGGCAATCCGCGAAGACGAGGAAGTTGCCAAAGCGCTGGGCAAAAACGTGTTTTGGTACAAGCTGCAATCGCTGATGCTGGGTGGCTTTATTGCCGGAATTGCAGGTGCGCTATTCGCATGGCAGCTTAGCACCGTTTATCCAGAGAACTTTGCGCCCCTGATTACGTTCTACGGCTGGACGATCGTTGTGCTGGGCGGAGCCGGAAACAACGTGGGTACCATCTTGGGGGCAGTCGTGTTCTGGGCGTACTTCACCGTCACCCGATTCTTGCCGGATCTCGTTCGGACGCTGCACACGGTGATTCCCGCGATTCCTGCTCAAGTGGATGATGCTCGACTCGGCGCGTTTCGGATCATGCTAATCGGCGTGCTGCTAATCGTGCTGATGATGCTGCGACCGCAAGGCATTTTAGGCAAAAAGGAGGAACTCACCCTTGGTCGATGAATCCCACTCGCCCGACGCGGACGCGATGGCAAACGCCCCAAACCAACCGTTGAACGACATCCTAGCGGAAGTTGAGGATGCACCCACCGGACTGCAACTGCCGCTGTTGGCAGCAGGCGGGCTGGTGAAAAGCTTTGGTGGACTGCGGGCAGTGGACAATGCCTCGATCGAAGTTGCCAAAGGCAGCATCACTGGACTGATCGGACCGAACGGTGCCGGAAAAACCACGCTGTTTAATCTGCTGTCGAATTTTATTCGCCCCGACAAAGGGCGTGTCCTGTTTGATGGTGAACCCATTCAGATGTTGCAGCCGCACGAAGTTGCCCAGCGCGGCATGATTCGTACGTTTCAGGTGGCACGGGTGCTGTCTCGCCTGTCGGTAATGGAGAATCTGCTGCTGGCAACTCAGCAGCAGTCCGGTGAACGCTTCTGGGGCACGTGGTTCCGGTACAAGCAAATCATGGCGGAAGAGCGTCAGCAGCGCGATCGCGCCCTAGCGATTCTGGAGTCGATCGGGCTGGCCCACATGGCGAATGAATATGCGGGTGCGCTCTCGGGCGGACAGCGCAAGCTGCTGGAAATGGGTCGAGCGCTGATGTCCAACCCAAAGCTGATTCTGCTGGACGAGCCTGCCGCAGGAGTCAACCCAACGCTGATCAATCAAATTTGCGATCGCATCCAGTCCTGGAACCGCGAGGGCATGACGTTTCTGATCATCGAGCACAATATGGATGTAATTATGTCGCTGTGCGATCGCGTCTGGGTGCTGGCAGAAGGACGCAACCTCGCTAGCGGTACGCCCAGCGAAATTCAGACGAACTCTCAAGTGCTGGAGGCGTACCTGGGTCAGTAGTTGCATACTCAAGCAGAAACGTCCTGTTTGGGTAGCTGTCGGGGTTTAGGGGACGATCGCCTACGGTACTGCGCCAAAGAAAGTCACAGGTCATAGGTAGACCACCTATGACCCTACTCGATGAATCAAATTCAGCGATCGCGCCCTACGTGGGCACTGTAATTCGGTAGATGCCACCTCTGAAGTCGACGGCATAGAGATTTCCCTGCTGGTCTTCGCCAAACGTGGAAAGATTATAAGGTGAATCTAGCAGCAGCTTGTTCTCGACTCCAGTTTGCGTGCGGCGGACGCCCCAGATTCTACCCGTAATAAAATCGCCGTAGACGTAGGCTCCTTGCAGTCCGGCATACTCAGCTCCGCGATAGACGTAGCCACCTGTAATCGATCGCCCTTGCGAGTGGTCGTATTCCACCAAGGGCAAGGTGAAGCCCGTGCTGTCGCCGCTGGAGAAGGGGAGCGTTCCCTCCGAAATATTCCAGCCGTAGTTTTCACCCCCACGACTGGTAACGGGTTGCAGGTTCACCTCTTCGCGCGCGCGCTCACCTACATCTGCAATGTAGAGATCGCCCGTCTGACGATCGAACGAAATCCGCCACGGGTTTCGCAGTCCCGATGCCCAAATCTCATCCCGAACGCGATCGCTCGGATCGTTGGCAGCAGTAAACGGATTGTTGCTGGGAATGGCGTAGGTCGTTACGCCGGGAGACTCGACATCCAATCGCAGCAGCTTACCCAGCAGCGTTGCAGGATTCTGTGCATTTCCGAGCGGGTCGCCACTACCGCCGCCGTCGCCTAAACCGACGTAGAGATAGCCATCGGGACCGAACGCGAGTTTACCGCCGTTGTGGTTTGTATACGTGGGGTGAGGAACAGAGAAGAGAACTTGCTCAGTGGCTGGATCGCCCACCTCTGAATTAGCTTGTAGCTGGAAGCGAGAGAGCACCAGATTACCCGATGGATTGGTGTAGTAGACGTAGAAGCGCCGCTTCGCGGCATAGTCTGACGGAAAGGCAAGGCTAAGAAGTCCCTGTTCGCCGTTGTTGAGGACCCGATCGCGGATATCTAGAAACGGCGTGTTTTGTACGGTGCCGCCCTGCACAATCCGAATCTGTCCGGCTTGCTCGACTACAAACAAGCGTCCGCTCCCGTCGCCTGCATTCACGAGGTCTACTGGTTGAGA
>NZ_JACJPG010000664.1 GCF_014695955.1 Leptolyngbya sp. FACHB-36
GCCATTCCTAAACAACCGTGAATTCGCGTTCTCTATCATCCCGCGAGAACGGGCATCAGGACTTTCATTATGGCGCTGAAGCGATCGGGACAGACGACGCGATTCGAGCTTCTCGTGCTTAGCGCTTATTCGCTGCGAGGCGGCGCGATCGCGCTAGCACTAGCCACGAGCGCAGTTGACTGTATCTGATGCCTTCGATCGTCGAGTCTGCTTCACCCAAACCCCACAATTCCCCTGATAATAGAGTCACTGATTTTTGAGTTTGAGAGTTCCATGCAAACGAGCGATCGTCCGTCTACCCTGCTTCCGCTAAGCCGTACTGCCTCGGTTAGTCGCACGACAGGCGAAACCGATGTGCAAGTGACCGTAAATCTAGACGGCACGGGACAATGCACTGCTAAAACGGGAATTCCATTCCTCGATCACATGCTGCATCAAATCGCGTCTCACGGGTTAATTGACCTGGATGTGCGGGCGACAGGCGACCTTGAAATTGACGACCACCACACCAACGAAGATGTGGGAATTACGCTGGGAATGGCGCTGGGGAAAGCGCTCAGCGATCGTAAAGGCATCGTTCGGTTTGGTCATTTTGTCGCCCCATTGGATGAAGCGCTGATTCAAGTTGCACTGGACTTCTCTGGACGACCCCACCTCAGCTACGGACTGACGCTTCCAACTCATCGCGTGGGCACCTACGACACTCAACTTGTGAGAGAATTCTTTGTGGCAGTGGTGAATCATGCTCAGCTAACGCTGCATATTCGCCAGCTTGACGGCATCAATTCCCACCACATCATCGAAGCGACATTTAAAGCCTTTGCTCGATCGCTTCGCATGGCTGTAGAAGTGGACCCCCGCCGCGCCCATACCATCCCTAGTTCTAAAGGCGTGTTGTGAAGACGAAATGGATTAATCCACCGATTCCCCCTTCACCGCTCACCCCTCCTTTTGTGTGCCTATGTCCCTCCAAATCGGCGATCCGGCTCCTGACTTTAGCCTGCCCGACGGCGATGGCAACCTAGTGCGACTTGCCGACCTCAAAGGCAAGCGCGTCGTGCTGTATTTTTATCCTCGCGACAACACGTCGGGCTGTACCAAAGAAGCGTGTAGCTTTCGGGACGCCTATGCGGAGTTCCAGGAGCACGATGTCGTTGTGCTGGGTGTGAGTACGGATGATGCAAAAGCGCATCAGAAGTTTAGCGCCAAGTTTCAGCTACCGTTTCCGCTGCTAACAGATGTGGATGGGCAAGTCGCCACGCGGTATGATAGCTACGGGCTGAAGAAGTTTATGGGCAAGGAGTACATGGGCATTAGCCGCAATACCTTTGTAATCGGTCCAGATGGTAGGATTGAAAAGATCTACACTAAGGTCAAACCGGATGCTCATGCAGCAGACGTTTTGGCTGACCTGGCTTGAGCCGTCACGGTGCTTTAGCGCGATGCATTTACCGAATCTGGTCATTATTTTGTGGTCGTTGCCGTAGCTGTTTAACCCATGCGCCGACTCTGGCATTTTGCACAAACGGTTCTCGGTGTGATTTTTCGCCACCCCATCACTGGGACTAGTATTATTCCCATCCTTCCCGATGGTCGCATTGTGCTGATTCAGCGTCGCGACAACGGTAGATGGGGTCTGCCCGGAGGCATGGTGAACTGGGGCGAAGATCTGCTGACAACCATTCATCGAGAACTTGAAGAAGAAACCGGTCTGGAAGTTGCCAAGGTTCGCCGCTTGGTGGGCGTTTATTCCGCACCCGATCGCGATCCTCGGATTCACTCAATCTGCGTGGTGGTGGAAGTCGAAGTCCAAGGCACGATGAAGGCTAAAGACACGTACGAAGTCGGCGAGGTGCGAGCGTTCGCGCCGAATACGCTGCCGATCGGTAAACTGTCGCATGACCACGATCGACAGCTACAGGATTACTTTAACGGGCAGACTACGCTGGCATAGTTGCCCGCTGAATAGGTTGCCTGCTGAATTGTGCAGGAGCGTCTTTAGCGGCAAGTTGCTTTGAGCCTTAAAACGAGTTCGTTAAAACCAGCTTGTTGCAGGTAGAGTTTCATGCCCAGCCAGAAGCCGACCGAGGACTGTCGCTGTTCGATCTCCTTCTCTAGATAGCGACAGCGCTAAAACTTGAAGATTATCCTCAGGACAGTTTATCGTGAGCCAGATGGGAGCAGAAGCAATGTACTCTCAGGAGTTGCTCAAGCCAGACGGTCGATCGCTCACCTTGTACAGCCGTAGCCCCATTGCAGCAGGCATACAGGCTCCCAGTCCGGGTAACGAACCGATTCAGGCAAATCCACACCTGCGCTGGCACCCGCTACGGGGTGAGTGGGTTGCGTATGCCAGCCACCGTCAGGGACGCACCTTTATGCCGCCACCGGAATACAACCCGCTGGCTGCCACGAAAGATCCGCAGTTTCCCACTGAGCTACCTCAGGGGCAGTACGACATTGCAGTATTTGACAATCGCTTTCCGTCGCTGACCGTGCAGGCACACGATCCACCGTCGCTGATTGTGGATACGCTGCCTGCGAATGGCGCGTGCGAGGTAGTAGTTTTCACCCAAGACCCCAGCGCATCCTTGGGCAGCTTGCCGATCGATCACTTGAATTTGCTGCTGCACGTCTGGGGCGATCGCAGCCGCATTTTGGGCAGTCATCCCCAGATCCAGTACGTGCTTCCGTTTGAGAATAAAGGCGTCGAGGTGGGTGTGACGCTGCACCATCCCCACGGGCAAATCTACGCCTATCCGTTTGTACCTCCGGTTCCTGCGCGGATGTTGCAGCAGCAGCATGAGTATTATCAGCAGCGGCAGCGGGGACTGCTGCAAGATCTGATTCAGCAAGAAATTTCTGACAATCAGCGCATTCTGTATCGAGATGAATGGGCGATCTCGTTCGTGCCGATCTGTGCCCGCTACCCGTACGAGGTCTGGGTTGCGCCGATCGAGCCAGTTGCGACCTTAATGGATCTCACGAACGAGCAGCGGTGGAGCCTTGCCAAAGCGCTAAAAACCGTGACGCTTAAGTACGACGGTCTTTGGAAGCGTCCGTTTCCTTACTTAATGGCGTGGTTTCAGGCTCCGATCGACGGTCAGCCTCACCCAGAATTTCACCTGCACGCCGAGTTCTACCCGCCGTACCGAACGCCCGATAAGCTGAAGTACTTGGCTGGCACCGAATTGGCGGCAGGCATGTTTGCGAATGATGCGCTGCCAGAAGAAAAGGCAAAAGAGCTTCAGGCGGTTGCGATCGATCTGGAGTTATCCGAACTGGTCCAGCATTAACTGATTTACCAACTCGTCTACAATTTCAGCGACCGAAAGCACAGCATCTGCTTTTTGGGTTGCGATCGCGGCTTCTGGCATGTGGCGGTAGGCACACGCTGCTGGATCTTGAACGATGACGGTCCCGCCGTACTTTTTAATTGCTCTGACACCTAGCGCCCCATCGGTACCAGTGCCCGTCAGAACCACAGCGATCGCCCGCGTTTTGTAGTGCGCTGCCAAGGAGCGAAACAGCACATCGGCAGAGGGACGGGTGAAATTTACCTTTTCCGAGTTGGAAAACGACAGCGTGCCATCTGGCTCAACCAGCAAGTGCTGACCGGGAACGGCAGTATAGACAATTCCAGGACGTAGCACGTCTCC
>NZ_JACJPG010000665.1 GCF_014695955.1 Leptolyngbya sp. FACHB-36
ATTAACGATGTTCCCATTCAAGAGTCTGAACGAAAATTTCGGTGGGAGCGCAAACCAGTATGAACAAGCAGCAGCTAATCGTGGAGCTTCAAACGCATGGGCTGAAGCTGACCCATGAAACGGGAGCCGCCGGACGCAAAGGCGGTGCGGGACCGTCCGATCACAAAGCGGTCACAGTGGACGGCACGACGGTCATGGTGCCGATTTACAACAGCCCTGCGGCTCAGTCGCCGTACACGATCGCAACCGACGAGGCGACCCATCAACTGCTGTTGCAGTTGGAACAAGACACGATTGGCTCCAGCACGGCGATCGCGCCGATCCAGTTTCCCCAGCAGCCAGCGTTTTACAGCCTCACGACCGCAGACGGCGTTCCCTACTCAAAGATTGCCCTGCTGCACAGCCGCGACGTATTAGCAACCACGGTGCTGCAAACCTGCATGCGCTATACCGATCCCGCGACCGCTTGCCAGTTTTGCGCGATCGGTCAGTCGCTAGAGGCGGGTCGGACGATCGCGCGGAAGACGCCTGCCCAACTGGCAGAAGTCGCAGAAGCCGCCGTGCGACTCGATGGCGTCAAGCACATGGTAATGACGACGGGAACGCCAAACACCAGCGATCGTGGAGCCGCGTACCTGACCGAGTGCGCCAAAGCAATTAAAGCCAGGGTCAATCTTCCCCTGCAAGCCCAGTGCGAACCGCCGGATGATTTCGTCTGGTTCGATCGAATGAAAGCCGCTGGAATTGACAGCTTAGGAATGCACTTGGAAGCCGCCGACCCACGGGTTCGCGCAGCCATCATGCCTGGGAAAGCAACGGTGCCTGTGGAGTATTACTTTGAGGCATTTGCTGCCGCCGTCAACGTGTTTGGCTGGGGACAGGTGAATACTTACTTGCTAGCGGGGTTGGGAGATAGTTTAGAAACGCTGTTAGAGACCTGCGATCGCCTGATTCAACTGGGCGTTTATCCCTTCGTGGTGCCCTTTGTTCCGATTACGGGTACCCCACTTGCCCATTACCCCGCTCCCAAAAGCGACTTTATGTTCGCGCTGTATGAGCAGGTTGGTGCCTTGCTCAATCAAGCCGGAATGTCATCGGCTGATATCAAAGCAGGTTGCGCAAAATGCGGTGCGTGTTCGGCAATTTCTAGCTTTGAGGGGCGCGATCGACAGCCCGTCTAGAGTCTGCGTTCTACTTCCTATCGTTCGCGTCTGAACCATCATGTCTTACCAATTTAAATTGGCAACGGCTCCTGAGGAAGTCGCTGCTTACTTTTCCCTGCGTCGCTCCATCTTTGCTGAAGAACAGCAGCTATTTGAGGGGGATGACAGCGATGACATTGATTCCATTGCTTACCCGATCGTGGCGCTGGCAGCCAATACTCAGCAGGTCGTCGGCGTTGTGCGAATATATCAAGTCGAACCGGGCGTCTGGTATGGTGGCAGGCTGGGCACCCATCCGGACTACCGCCGAGGTTGGCAAATTGGTAAGGGACTGATTTATAAAGCGGTCACGACTGCCAACACTTGGGGCTGCAAACAGTTCCTTGCCACGGTGCAATTGCAGAACGTGCGCTTTTTTCAGCGGCTGCACTGGCAGTCCCGCCAAGAGATCACCGTCTGCGATCGACCGCATCACTTAATGGAAGCAGATCTCAGCTTTTATCCCCCTAGTGCAGAACTCCGTCCGATGCTGTCCTTGCAAGCAAGAGAGGCTTCCTGATGCTGGCGTCACTGGTGGCACACCTCCAACAATCGCTTAATCTGCTGCAAAAGCAAGACATTCAGACGGCGGCGCAAGCGTTAAGCGCTGGTAGATGGGCGGAGTCTACTACTTTAGTGGGCGACGACTGTGCGGCAATTCCCGACGGAGACGGCTATCTGCTGTTGGCGGCAGAGGGAATGCTGCCTCAACTGGTCGAAACCGACCCGTGGTTTGCAGGCTGGTCGGCAGTCATGGTGAACGTTAGCGATATCTACGCGATGGGTGGGTCGCCGATCGCCGTAGTCGATGCGCTGTGGAGCCAGTCTACCAGCAGCACTGCCGCCATTTGGGCAGGCATGAACGCTGCTGCCCAAGCCTACAACGTACCGATCGTCGGTGGACACACGAACTGCCATAGTCCTTACACAGCGCTATCGGTCTCGATTCTGGGACGCGCAAAGCGCCTGATCACTAGCTTTGCGGCTCAACCGGGCGATCGACTGCTGGTGGCAACGGATTTTCGCGGCAAGCCGCATCCAAACTACCCGTTTTGGAATGCCGCAACCGCTGCCGATCCCGTACAACTGCGCCAAAACCTGGCGATTTTGCCGCATCTGGCTGAGACGGAACTCTGCGATGCGGGTAAAGACATCAGCATGGGAGGCATTCTGGGAACGCTGCTGATGCTGCTGGAAACG
>NZ_JACJPG010000666.1 GCF_014695955.1 Leptolyngbya sp. FACHB-36
ACCAAGATTCGCCAAGTGTCCGATTTGGACAGCATCTTTAGCACCACGACTCAAGAAGTGCGACGTTTGTGCAACATCGAGCGCGTCACAATCTACAAGTTTCGCGAGGACTACTTTGGCGATTTTATTACCGAATCAGAAGCCGGAGGCTGGCGCAAGCTTGTGGGCAGCGGTTGGGAAGATCCGTACCTGAACGAGCATCAGGGCGGGCGGTTCCGGCAAAATCTGCCGCTGGTTGTGGACGACATTCACGTTGGCGAAACGATTTGGGAAGACGGCAAGTTTAACCTGCAAAAGCCAAAGCGTCCCCTCACCGATTGCCATATTGAGGCACTGGAATACTACGAAGTGACGTCGTGCGCGGTCGTCGCCATCTTCCAGGGACAAACGCTGTGGGGCTTGCTGTCGGCGTTTCACAACAGCGGTCCGCGCCACTGGGAAGAAGCCGAAGTCAAGCTGCTAATGCGAGTGGCGGACCAGCTAGGGGTGGCAATTCAGCAAGCGGAATATCTGGCGCAACTGCAAGCCCGATCGACCGAGCTAGTCAAATACGCCGATCGCCAGCGCAACTTTCTGCGAATCATCGATCGCGTGGGGCAGTCGTTGATCGACAAAATTCGCTTGTCCAAAGATGTGGAAACCATCTTTGGCACCACGACTCAGCAGCTACGGCAGCTCCTTCAGGTCGATCGTGTGGCAGTGTATCGCTTCACCCCCAACTGGGGCGGTGAGTTTATTGCTGAATCGGTGGGCGCGGGCTGGATGCGATTTGTCAGTCCTGAAACCACAACCGTTTGGGACGACACTTACCTGCAAGAAACACAGGGCGGTCGCTACCGCAGCCACGAAAGCTTCGCGGTGGATGACATTTACAAAGCCGAGCATTCCCCCTGCCACATTGAGATTCTGGAGCAATACGAAATCAAAGCGTACCTGATTGTGCCCGTGTTCACTGGGGAGGAGCTTTGGGGACTGCTGGCTGCCTATCAAAATTCAGGTCCGCGTCACTGGGAAGACGCCGAAGTCAGCTTGATGGCTCAGTTGGGTGCCCAGCTAGGGGTGGCGTTGCAGCAGGCAACCTATCTGGAACAGGTGCAAACCCAAGCGCAGCAGCTGACGGAAGCCGCAGAGCGGGAGAAGGCAGCCAAAGAAGCGTTACAGCAGGGCGTAATTCAACTGCTGTCGTCGGTGCGACCCGCGCTGCAAGGCGATTTGACGGTTCGCGCTCCTGTTACTGAAGACGAAGTCGGAACGGTAGCAGATGCCTACAACAACACCCTGCAATCCCTGCGACGGATTGTGGTACAGGTGCAAACCGCGACCGATAGCGTTGCCCAAACCTCTGAAGGTAGCAGAACCGCGATCGCCCAGCTTTCCCAGCAGGCGCAGCAAGCCGTACAGGAGCTAACTCAGGCGCTCACGCAAGTGCAGTCGATGGGACAAGTAACCCAAACGGTTGCAGACAATGCCAGACAGGTGGAAGCCGCCGTGCAGCAAGCCAATGACATTGTGCAGCAGGGCGACGCTGCCATGAATCTGACCGTTGAAGGGATTCAGGCGATCCGAGCCACCGTTTCTGAAACCACTCAGAAAATTAAGCGCTTGAGTGAGTCCTCCCAGAAGATCTCCAAAGTCGTCAACCTAATTAACAACTTTACTAACCAAACCCAGCTTCTAGCGCTGAATGCGGCGATCGAAGCCACTCGCGCAGGTGAATACGGACGCGGCTTTGCGGTTGTTGCCGATGAAGTCCGCTCACTGGCGCAGCAGTCAGCGGAGGCAACCACCGACATCGAAAAGCTGGTGCAGGAAATTCAGGCAGAGACGACGGCAGTGGCAACCGCAATGGATATGGGGATTGAACAAGTCGTGGGTGGCACCAGTCGAGTCAACGAAGCTCGGCAAACGCTGAATGCGATCGTCGCGGCGACGGCACAAATTCAAGGATTGGTGCAGAGCATCACCCAATCGACTCAAGCGCAAACGCAGCAGTCTCAGTCGGTGACTCAAACGATGAGTCATGTGGTGACGATCGCCAGCGATACCTTTGAGGAATCTCGCAATATCTCGACCTTCTTGCAAGAGCTTCTTGACACGTCACAAGCGTTGCAAGCCAGCGTCAAGCAGTTCAAGGTCAAGTAGGACACGCTAGGGGCGTGGCTGTGCCATGCCCCTACACCCTCTGCGTTTGCATCACTTTCAAATTGGCACATTCCCATGACACTCGACTCGACTCTGTATGAGGAAAGCTACGCAGCCTTTCTGACCGAAGCGCAGGATATTTTGCAGCGGATTGAGCAGGATTTGCTGAGTTTGAGCGACGATCGATCGCCTGCAAAAGTGCATCGGCTCATGCGATCGGCTCATACCCTTAAAGGCGCAGCCGCCAGCGTTGAGCTAGACACGATCAAACAAATTGCTCACGTCCTGGAAGACATTTTTAAGGCGCTCTACAATCCCGATGTCGTCGTGGATGCGGAGGTAGAGTCGCTGCTGTTTCAGGCATACGAATGCTTGCGCTTTCCCTTGATGGCTGAGCTAATGGGCAAGCGCACCGAAGAACAGGAGTTCCTCGATCGGGCAGCGCTGATCATTGCACAACTTCAGGAAAAATTGGGGGACTGCTTTGATCGTGAAGCACCCATTCCCAATTCGGCAGAACTCGGATTTGATGTCGTGCAGTCGCTATTTGAGGTGGGAGTCCAGCAACGGCTGCAAGAATTAGAGCACGCGCTAGACTCCAGAAATCTGCAAGCCGTAGACGCTGAATTACGGACAAAAGCTGACATCTTTCTGGGATTAGCAGAGTCCTTAAATTTGCCAGGATTTGGAGCGATCGCCCAAACAACCCTAGCGGCATTAGAGGCACATCCAGAGCAAATCATGGAGATTGCTAAATTGGCGCTGGCTGATTTTGTTCAGGGACGGACGCTAATTTTGGCGGGCGATCGAACACATGGCGGAACTCCATCGGCAGCACTGCAAGCTCTAGCAGGCGTTGGAGCAAACCCATCTGCGCCAGACGAACAGTTTCCGACAGTTGGCGCTGAAATACCCCTTCAATTCGCCCAGATTCCCACGCTGGACGAGGCGAACCTTCAAAGTTCCGCAGAATTGGAGAATGGTCATACGTCCTTGCTTAAGTCCGCCTCAGTGCAGTCGGAGACGACTGTAAAAGCGGATGTTCCAGTCGCGAGCGCAGAGTCGCTGAGTCTGGATGACGTCTTTGGCGAAATGGCTGCCGCGTGGGAGACTTCAGAGCCAGAAACAGAGCCAGAAGCAGACAGTGCAGCATCACCCACTGAAGTATCAGTCCCTTATTCCATCTCCCCGGTTGTCTCCACTCCAATAGAACCGCCTGAATTTCCCCGATCGGAACCCATCCGATCGGAACCCATCCGAATTTCGGTTTCGTCTTCGGCAGAATCGGCGGCTGAACCGCCACGGGTTGAGCCTGTACGAGTCGATGTGGAACAGCTCAAACATCTGGATTATTTAGCGGGTGAACTGCTGATTAACCAGAGTAAACAAACCACTCAAGACCAGCAGCTACGAGGAATGGTGCAGGAGTTGCGATCGTCGCTACAGCAGCATCAGCGAACGCTGTACAGCCTGCAAGATTGCGTAGAACGGCTGATGGGGCAGGCTGAACAGGGTCGGCTAGTTACGTCGCTGTCTGCCGTCGGAGCCGCGTTGCCATCTGCTGCGCCCTTAACTTCGACGTTTGATGTCTTGGAAATGGAGCGCTATAGCGACCTGCGGGTGCTGGTGCGATCGGCATTAAACGAAACCGTCCAGCTTGATGAAACTGCCGAAGGGGTAGATCAAGTCACGAAACAATCCAGACGATCGCTAGAGGCAGAGCGGCGATTGCTGGTTCAGGTTCGGGATGATCTCACCTCACTGCGAATGCGACCGCTACGAGACCTGCTGAACCGCTTTCCCCGTCTGCTCCAGCAGCTTGCAGACGCGCACGGCAAACAGGTGGAGTTAATTCTCAGCGGAACTCACGTATTGGTGGATAAAGCGATCACTGAGCGGCTGTATGACCCGTTATTACATTTAATCCGCAATGCCTTTGATCACGGAATTGAACCGTCAGAGGCGCGGCAGTCGCAGGGTAAGCCCCCGATCGGCAAAATTGAGATTCGGGCAAACCAACAGGGCAATCAAACGGTAATTGAGGTCAAAGATGATGGGCGCGGCATTAATCTTCAGCAGGTTGCTCAACGGGCGATCGAGCTAAATCTCATCACCCACGAACAGGTCAGCACCATGCCAGAATCTCAACTGCTGGATGTGCTGTTTCAACCAGGATTTTCAACGGTGACGGAGCTAAGCGAGCTTTCCGGTCGCGGCGTTGGGTTAGACGTGGTCAACAGTCAGCTTCAGTCGATGAATGGCTCGATCGCGGTCAGCACGGCTCCTCAGCAGGGCACCACGTTCTCGCTCAAAATTCCCCTGTCGCTGACCACGACGAAACTGCTTGTTTGCCAAGCGCAGGGATTTGCGTACGCCTTACCCGTTGAGCGCGTTGAACAAATCATTATTCCTACACCTGAGCAATTTCACATCTCAAGTGGGGAACAACTGGTGCTTCGCTGGCAGCACGGACCCGAAGAATTCATGGTGCCCGTATATGTGCTATCGGAGTTAGTTAATTACTCTGATCTCAGCTCTCGGTTAGGTTCAGCCGCCACTTCTAAAATTCAATCAACCTCCTTACGCAGCAAGCAAATTGTGCTCGATCAAGCGGAGGCTGCCCCCGTACTTCTGCTGCAAACCATTTATGGTCGTCGGGCATTAATGGTCGACGACGTGTTGGGAGAACAAGAATTGGTCACCCGCTCTTTGGGAGCCGCGATCGCTCCTCCTCCTTACGTCTACGGTTGCTGTATTTTGGGCAGCAGTCGTTCGGCGCTAGCGATCGATGTTGAGGTGCTGATGCAGCTTACAACAGAAGTGGAATTCCTGACAGAACACCCCTCGCCGTCAGAAGCATCACCCGCTGCACAATTGGATCAACTCCTGCCTGCGCCGATGCGATCGACGGCGGCTCGCCAGCTAGCAGGTCAGGGTAGCCCCTTTAAGCGAGCCCAATCCAAGGCAGTACTCGTGGTTGATGATTCGTTTACCATTCGACGACATCTTGCCCTTGTGTTTGAGCGGGTTGGTTACGAGGTTTTCCAAGCAGGAGATGGGCTAGAAGCGCTAACTCAATTGCGTCAACATACCGCTATCAATTTGGTTGTCTGCGATATTGAGATGCCAAATTTGAATGGATTTGAGTTTTTGGGTCAAGTCCAACGAGATCCCGTTTTGGCGAAAACTCCTGTTGTGATGCTCACTTCTCGAAGCAGTGCAAAGCACCGTCAAATTGCTTTGGAATTAGGTGCAGCAGCCTACTTCACTAAACCCTATGACCACAACGATCTGGTTGCGGCGGTCGATCGATTGCTTGAACAACCTGTTTAATCGAAATTTTTAGCAGTGGAGCTGTTTATGGATACTGCCCTTTCAATGTCGCTTCAAGCCAACTCGGCTCCTTTAGTAGAGTCTTGTAAAGCCACCCTGTTCAAAGTTGCAGATCATTGGTTGGCGCTTCCAGCAACCACAGTTCTCAAGGTCATTCCATCCTCTGATTTGGGGGGCAGCGAACGCGGTAACTTAACGGTATGGGATAACCATCCACTCGTTCGATTAGACCTCCATC
Source organism: Leptolyngbya sp. FACHB-36 (assembly GCF_014695955.1). Taxonomy (GTDB): domain Bacteria; phylum Cyanobacteriota; class Cyanobacteriia; order Leptolyngbyales; family Leptolyngbyaceae; genus FACHB-36. The sequence continues at coordinate 5,714 of NZ_JACJPG010000666.1, forward strand.
AACTTCTAACTCGTAACGCTACGAATTCGTCTTCTGGAGTGGAACAGAGATTGAAATTGCGGCAGTACACGATGATTGTTTGGTCACAAACGGGTGAGCGATGCGGCATTTTAGTCGATGAATTACCCGTCCTACAGGAACTCTCTCTAGCGGAAGCCCAAGTGTTACCACCACACTATCGGCAAACAATCCGCAATATTGCTAAGTATCTGGTCATTCAACCCTATCAAGGCGCAGTTCTTAATGTTTTGCTGTTGGATTTACAACAGGCATTAAACAAGGCGTCACTCAGTTGAGAAATTAGGAGGGTTTCGTCCACCTTTAAACATTGCTTCTAACTCTTCAACTGTTGTAAGAATTGCCTCCACATCTCTATCTGCAACCAATTCCCTAATTTCCTGAAGACGTTGCAATACGCCTGCTTTTCCATCTGGAAGCAATTCACTGAACTGATACCAATTGTAGAGGTGATACAACACGTGATACGTAGCGCCGATCGCAAGTTTGCGACCAGGTTCACGTAGAAACAGCTCTAGATCAACTAACCAGTCTATTGCGGCTCCGATCCCATCACCATACGTGTGAAACGCAGCCGCTTCCAGCATTTCCTCTGGTGCATTGGGATAAGCTTGGCGAAATGCCTGTTTTGCTTCGTCACGCAGGTTGCTGCGTTGGAGCAACGTTCGTACGATTTCCCAACGTTGTTCTCGGCTCAATGTTTTTGGCGTATTTGCATCGTCTGACTGCTGCATCTAAGCTCCTGGGTAAGGCTAAAAAGCTAACAGTGTAACTAAGGTATTTTAATTACGATCGCCCGATCGATAATCATTCCCAACACTGCGTGGTCCAGCACGTTGAGTTTCGTTTATCCCAGAGCTAGCTTACTGCAACACCTCAACTGGGGTTCCCAAATTGACCTGAGTGAACAACTCTTGCAAATCTTGCTGGTGCATGTGTAGGCAACCGTGCGAGGCAGCTTGTCCAACCGTGGCAGCATTGAGAGTGCCGTGGAAGCCGATCCAGTTGTTACCGTCGGTCCAGAAACCGATCCAATAGCCGCCTAGAGGATTTCTGGGATCGGTCGGTGAAATTGACTCCTGGGTGAACGGACTGATCCAGGTTGGGTTGCGCTGTTTCTGCGTGATGCGGAAGGTACCGATCGGTGTTTCCCATCCGGGGCGACCAACACCAATTCTGTAGCGCTTGACGACAACGTTACCCTCATACAGCACAGCCTGACGACGACTGAGGTGAACCTCTAGTCGGGTCGCCGCGCGACTGATTGCTGGTTGAAATCGTTGATTCGCTGCAAACGAAACAGCGGGCGAGGGGCTTTGCAACGGCTCAATCCAGTAATTTGAACGCTGCACTGGCTTTTCAATCAGGAATGTTAAGCACGCTAAGCTTGCTCCCACAAACAAGCCCATCCCAATGAGAGACCGAGTTTCACCTTGCATACTGCAACCGCTAGCCTTGTTACGCATCGTCGACAAAGGCAATATACCCCGTCTGCCTCAGACAAATTCTATCTTTAGGAAGATGTAACTTCTCTAAACCAAGCGTTTGCATTCGATACATCTCCGGTAACTCAGTGTATTAATTGGCTTACTAAGTAGTTGAGTTAGCGATGAAGCTGTCTAGATGATCGATCGGCAGATGTACAATGAAGCAGTTGTGTTGTGCGACATAGCTTTGATTGAGCGCTATACCCTGCCCGAACTGGGCGAACTGTGGACCGAAACCTACAAGCTGCGAACTTGGCTTCAGGTCGAGATTGCCGTGTGCGAGGCGCAGGCAGAGCTTGGCTACATTCCCGCTGAGGCAGTCGAAGAGATAAAAGCCAAAGCGAACTTTGACCCGCAGCGCGTGCTGGAAATTGAGAAAGAAGTCAAGCACGATGTCATTGCCTTTCTCACCAACGTCAACGAGTACGTTGGCGATGCCGGACGATACATTCATCTCGGCATGACCAGTTCCGACATGATCGACACGGCCCTGTCGCTGCAACTCGTCGCCAGCCTGGATGTAATTATGGCGCAGCTCGAAGCGCTGATTCAGGCACTCCGCTATCAGGCACAGCAGCACCGCGACACCGTAATGATTGGTCGATCGCACGGAATTCATGCGGAGCCGATCACGTTTGGCTTTAAGCTCGCTGGCTGGCTGGCGGAAGTGCTTCGTCACCGCGATCGCCTCTGTCGTTTGCACCGCTCAGTCGCGGTCGGAAAAATCTCTGGCGCAGTCGGCACCTACGCCAATATTGATCCCCGGATTGAAGCCATCGCCTGCCAAGCGCTTGGACTCGAACCTGACACCGCCTCGACGCAGGTGATCTCTCGGGATCGCCACGCCGAGTTCATGAATGGACTGGCGCTACTGGCGGCGTCGATCGAGCGCTTCGCGGTCGAGATCCGCAATCTCCAGCGCACCGACGTTCTAGAAGTCGAGGAATATTTTTCCAAAGGGCAAAAAGGCTCCTCTGCCATGCCGCACAAGCGCAATCCGATCCGATCGGAGCGTCTCACCGGACTGGCGCGGATGATTCGCGGCTATGCCGGAACCGCGCTAGAAAACGTGGCGCTGTGGCACGAGCGGGATATTTCCCACAGCTCCGTGGAGCGGGTAATGCTGCCCGATGCCTGCATCCTGACGCACTTCATGCTGGTGGAAATCACCGATTTGGTGCAAAACCTGCTGGTCTACCCGGAAAACATGGCGCGAAATATGAACGTCTATGGTGGCGTCGTGTTCAGTCAGCGGGTGATGCTGGCGCTGGTAGAAAAGGGCTTGAAGCGCGAGGAGGCGTATGCGATCGTCCAGTCGAACGCGCACGCAGCCTGGAACACCGAAGACGGCAATTTTCATGCGAGGATCGCTCACGATCCTCGCGTCACCGAAACGCTGTCGTCTGAGGAAATCGAAGCGTGTTTCGATCCTCAGCATCATCTGAAGAATCTGGACCAAATTTATCAACGGCTCGGCATCTAAGCGGCGGATTGCTCCTATCTTGCTTCTACTGCCGCGATCGCGGCCTCCAGCGCGATCGCCACGTGAGTCCAGTGGGTGCCGCCCTGACAAAACACGACATACGGCTCCCGCAGCGGACCATCCGCCGAAAACTCCGACGTGCTACCGTCAATGAACGTGCCGCCCGCCATCACGAGGCGGCTTTCGTATCCGGGCATCTCCGCTGGAACCGGGTCAAGGTAGGAGCCGATCGGCGAATGCTGCTGAATCGATCGGCAGAACGCAATAATTTTCTCTGGCGATCCCAGCTTGATTGCCTGGATCACATCCCGTCGTGGCTCCAGCGGACCTGGATTGACGGCATAGCCCAGCTTGTCAAAGACGTACGCTGTTAGGTGATTGCCCTTCATCGCTTCACCCACCATCTGCGGAGCCAGAAACAAGCCCTGAAACAGCAGACGATTTTGGTCAAACGTCGCGCCACCCGCGCTGCCAATTCCCGGTGCCGTCAGGCGACAGGTGGCAGCTTCGACTAAATCGGCGCGTCCCGCAACGTAGCCGCCTGCGGTGACGATCGTTCCACCCGGATTTTTGATTAGCGACCCTGCCATCAAATCGGCTCCGACTGCCGTGGGTTCACGATCGGCAACAAATTCGCCATAGCAGTTGTCCACAAAACACACGGTATCGGGATTCTGCTGCTTCACGAGATGGACAATTTTCTCGATGTCGCCAATGGATAAGCTTGGACGCCACGAGTAGCCGCAAGAACGCTGAATCAACACAAGGCGAGTCTCTGGTCGAACTGCCTGCGCCAGTCCGTGCCAGTCGATCATTCCTTCTGGGGTCAGCGCCAGTTCCCGGTAGCGAATACCGAACTCTGCTAGCGATCCCTGCTGCGATCCCCGCACGCCGATCACCTCTTCCAGCGTGTCATAGGGAGGTCCTGCCACTGCCAGTAGTTCGTCGCCGGGGCGCAGGATGCCGTAGAGGGCGCAGGCGATCGCGTGCGTTCCCGACACAAATTGGACGCGCACCGACGCCGCCTCGGCACCCATCACTTCCGCAAACACTTGATCCAACACTTGCCGCCCTAGATCATCGTGTCCGTAGCCGCTAACCCCCGCGAAATGGTGGGTTCCAACCCGATGCTGACGAAAGGCAGCGAGAACTCGCCGCAAGTGCCTCTTGACCTCTGCATCAATACGCGAAAAAATAGGAAATAGTGCCTGTTCTGCTTCGCTTAACAGTTCTACACTGTTCATCAATTGCCTCGTTCTCTTTTGGGATTCGCTAGGCGTCCAGGTTGCGCTGTAGTTGCACGCCGCCTGCCCCAGCGTTCACGTCTCTGGAATGAGCGAGGTCTATTGTCGCGCAGATCAAGCACTCTAATCCACATTGAGATCGAATGAATGACTGTTGCAACTTCTGATAACAAACTGAAGCTAGACTGGGGCATTGTTGCTGCCATGATAGCCTTCCATCTAGCCGCGCTCACTGCGTTCCTACCAGGAACGTTTAGCTGGTCAGCTGTCGGTGTGATGCTTTTTCTTCACTGGGTTACAGGCGGTTTAGGAATCACGCTGGGCTTCCATCGCCTCATTACCCATCGAAGTTTTCAAGTTCCTAAATTGTTGGAGTACTTTTTTGCCTTCTGCGGAACATTATCAATGCAGGGAGGACCGATCGACTGGGTGGGAATGCACCGTATTCACCACCTTCACTCAGATACGGAGCCTGATCCCCATGATTCCAACAAAGGCTTTTGGTGGAGTCACGTAGGCTGGATGCTGCATGAGCTTCCCGCGCAGAGCCAGGTTGCTCGTTTCACACGAGATATTGGCGACGATCCGGTCTATCAGTTTTTACAAAAATACTTTGCTCCGATTCAAGTTGTTTTAGGACTCATCCTTTACCTGATTGGTGGTTGGCCGTTTGTTGTTTGGGGCATATTCGTCCGAATGGTCGCTGTGTTTCACTGCACCTGGCTGGTGAATAGCGCTACCCATCTGTTTGGCTACCGCAGTCATGAATCGGGCGATCGCTCCACAAACTGCTGGTGGGTTGCTCTCCTGACCTACGGCGAAGGCTGGCACAACAACCACCACGCTTACCAACACTCTGCCCGCCACGGCTTGCAGTGGTGGGAGATTGACCTGACGTGGATGACGATTCAACTGCTTCAGACGCTGGGATTAGCAACGAAAGTTAAACTAGCAGAGAAGGAATAACGATGAATTATGAGTTACGAATTTTGAATTCGTAACTCATAATTCTCTAAAACTGTCCCGTTCCTTGCACAATATGCTTCGTGGTCGTCAGGGTTTCCATGCTAATTAGTCCCCGTCGCAGTCCTTTCTGATTGGACATGCCGAGAAAAATCGAGTCGCCTCGGTTTGGATTACGCGAGAAGCGCGGCGAAGCGTTGATGTATGTGGAGGCGCTGTTGATGCCAAGGGCAAACTGACGGCTTTCTTGGTAAGACTCCGTGACGAGGCAATCGGCGTGCCCATTGCTGTAGAGATTAATCCAAGCGATCGCCGCTTCTAGGCTGTCCACTACCTTAAAAGCGACAATTTTTGCCAGATACGCCTGCCGCCAGTCGGACTCTTCGGTCAGCTGCAATTCTGGAAAATCTGCCACAAGCTCGGCATCGCCCCGCACCTCAAACCCCTTTTCCCGCAGCGTTTTCCACAGCATTGTCAGGGAGGAGGGGTTTTGACTGCGATGAATCAGGACCTTTTCGATCGCGTTCACGGGATCAGGGTCGCTCTGGTGGCTATCCAAGATCATCCAGCGCACGGCATCCAGGCTACCTGACGGCGACCAGTAGAGGTAACAGTTGCCCAGAGCTGTCCTTAGAACCGGAGCCGTTGCCTGACGAAACACCTGCTGGACCAGGTTAGGGCGTCCGTAGGGAATAATCAGATTCAGGTATTGATCCTGCATCACCAAGTCCCGCACCGATGCGCCTTGGTCGGAGGGAAGCGCTTGAAAGCAGTCCAGCGGCAGCCCGACTTCCTCAATCGCCCCCGCCAGCGCTTGAGCGATCGCCAGGTTAGAGTAGCTGGCTTCGCTGCCGCCCCGTAGAATCAAGCAGTTACCCGTTTTAATGCAGAGTCCCGCCGCGATCGCCCCCAGTTCTGGAAACGCCTCGTAGATCAAGGCAATCACGCCCAGTGGCATTAGTTGCGAGTAGGTCTGACAGTTTTCGACAGGGTAGGCCGCTGTCATCACACGACCGATCGGGTCGGGCAGTTCGCTCAGCCGCTGCAAAAGCTGTACGGTCGTTTGAATCCGTTCCGGAGTTAGCTTCAACCATTCCAGAATCAGATCGGGCACTGCCATGTCTCGACTCGCTTCTAGGTCGAGCGTATTTGCCTCCAGAATTTCGTTCTGCTGGCGCTTGAGCGCCAGCGCCATTGCTTGCACAGTTTGACTCCGCAGCACTCCTTTTGTGGTTGCTAAGTCAATCGAGGCGCGGTAGGCGCGCTGGACCGCCACTGTAGGGTCTGGGGACAGGCTGAACGATTCCATTGGGCTAACGCCGATACGCGAGCAGAACCATCAGGGCTGGCAGCACAGCCAGCAGCAGCGCCACGATCGCCCACAGCAAAATTCCAGAATTGGCGGGGGAGTTTAGCGCCAGCGGCAGCCAAATGCTCAGCAGCACCAGAGTAATTCCCAGCGCGATCGGTAAGTAGCTTTCTCCCAATCCTGCTTTGACAATGCGCCACTGATGCCCAGTCCACCGCCACGACCGTTTGTAGGGGTAGCTAGTTGATAACTGCTCCAGCACGTGTCCGTTGTCTTCGACCACGAAAATCTGCTGACAGCGATTACAGCCGAAGGCTTCAGTCAGGGCGATCGGGCTTAATTGTCCCTTGCGACGACAGGGACAGGGATAATCCTGCGTGAGGTCAATCTTGTGGGCTTTTTGAGGTTGCACAGGCAGCAGTAAAACAAGAACTTCTGGCTACTGACCATCATGAACGCTCAAGCAAGAAGAATGCCAGTTCCTTCCACATTTTTTCAGTGATAGCGATCCAGCCACTCGACGGAGGGACAGGTTCGAGGGAGCAGACTCAGCCCCTTACGCGTCACCCCCAACTGCATGAGGTGCAGGTTGTCTACCAGGACAACGGGGAATCGTGCAGGATTCGACAAACGCTCCTCTGGCTTGTAATGCAAATATTACCATTACCGCTCAACCCATGCGCCCCTTCCTTCAGGCAATACTACCTAAACAAGCATCCGTGAACAAGCCGTCGCCCGATCGTGTAGCATAGCGGCAGCAGAACGGTGATACAGAGGACTTTTAGGATGATTGTGACAACGTCCGCGACGATCGAGGGTAAGCAGATTCTCAGCTACCACGGCATTGTTTGTGGTGAAGCGATTTTGGGCACCAATATCTTTCGGGACTTTTTTGCGGGTATCCGTGATATTGTCGGCGGACGATCGGCAGGCTATGAGCGATCGCTGCGTCAGGCACGCGAAACCGCGATTCAAGAGATGATCCAGGAAGCCGCCGCGGCTGGGGCAAACGCCGTCATCGGGATTGATTTAGACTACGAAACAATTAGCATCGAAAACGGCGGCACGATGCTGATGGTGTCTGCCAGCGGCACAGCCGTGCGAGTGGCTGGCTAGCTGACCGCGTGAACAAATGTCTAGTTCAATCGTCAGAGAATAAATAGTTTACGTCTGACGACACGATGAATAC
>NZ_JACJPG010000667.1 GCF_014695955.1 Leptolyngbya sp. FACHB-36
ACCAAGAGAACGATCGCATGGGAAGAACCAGGTCGTGAAGTTACCAGCATGAGAGAGAATCGGCGAGTTCGCTGTGATTCAGATAACAATTCCCCACTTAAATTTCCTTTTAATCTAACCGTCGAGAATGCTGGACCTGCCGAGTACGAGGAGGTTGAGCAATCGATCGACCATGCGAGAAGCGTGACGATCGTAGAGCACCTGCTTAGCGTTTCGACTGCCAAAGACGATTGGCCCCTACTTGCGCTTTAGCGATTTTGCCAGCGTCACGGCTTGAGCCACGGCGTCATCCAGGCTCTCCACTATGGAAACTTGAGCTGCCGCAAGCTGCGCCTTCGCCTGTCCGCAGTCGCTACACACCAGCCGAACTACCAACTGAGGAATCCGGACTGTATGCGTAATCAGCGTGTCGGGACGAATTTCGCTGATGCCGCGCGGTTCCCATACCCGCCGCTTAAGAAACGCCACAATAACTTCAGCTAGCTGAACACAGGAAACTGAGCCGCTAACGAGATTGACCAGCAGCACTCGGACTTGCTTCGATTGCGTCATGACATCGAGTCCTTGCGCCAGTCGCGTCTGGAGCACGTCTGGCGACAAGTCCCAGCGAGTTTCGCCACCAATGTTGAGAAAACTCGCTGGGTTGCCCCCCGCTTGGTACACCAAGTCCATGGTCGCCATCGTCAAACCTGCTCCATTGCAGAGGATTCCGATCGACCCTTCTGGCTCCATTGCCACAACGCTGCCGAGAGGAGCCGGTTCGCTGGGCGATCCTTGCAGTAGGGCAGCAAGTTCTGGGTGCCGATCTAAGGCGTTATCGTTCACCGTAACCTTGCCGTCCAACGCCATTACATTGCCCTCGGAATTCACCCCCAACGGGTTAATCTCCACCAGGTCCAAATCGTTCTCGACAAAAAGCTGATACATCTTCTCGATCACATCACTGACCAAGTTAATCAGCTTGCCCTCAAGCCCCATTTTCAGCACCAATCGGCGCGCGTAGTATGGGGAAAAAGCTTGCTCGACCACAACATGCTGGATGCGGTCGATCGCCGCTTGCACATCGACGCCACCCTGCTGCGACCCCAGCAGCACCGGACGTCGGATGGACCGATTCAGCACTACCGCCAGGTAGAATTCCTGCTCTGCGTTGTATTTCGCTTCTGCCAGCAGCGCTTTCGGATACTCTCCCATAATTGGCAGATTGAAGATTGCCTGAGCCGCCGCGATCGCGTCGATCGTGTTCTGCACAAATTTGACGCCGCCGACCCGACCCCGCCCGCCAATGTACACCTGAGACTTCAGCACCACCGGATAGGGAATCCTCAACCCCTTAAGATCTTGGGGGCGATCGATGCGCTGCGACGGCAGCACCGGAATGCCTACCTCGCGAAACAGCGCTTTCGCCTGATACTCCAACAAATCCATGTGTCGTGACCCGCTCATTCAACTCTTTCACCTGTACCCGTCACCGATTGTTTCTGTGAATGGTCTTTTCCTCAAGATAGAGTTTGCCTTAAACCTCTCTCTACCGTGCTATAGATACGCAGCCAAAGACCGATGCCCTAGAGTAGCGCAAGAAGGCAGCCTAGGGAGAAGCAGAATGCCAGATTTGGGCGATCAAGCCATTAGTAAAGTCGCTGAGGTTGGCTTGTCTAGTCAATTAGACGAAGTTGAAAATTTAGATGTCAGCGTTGAAACTGATCCATTGAAGCTGATGACAGGAGCGGTGGATTCAGTGTCTGTTAAGGGTGAAGGTCTGGTGATGCAGAAAGACCTCCGAGTCGAGGAAATGCACCTAAAGACCAACAGCATTGCGATTAACCCGCTGAGTATGGCGTTTGGCAAGATTGAGCTTACCCATCCCACTGATGCAGAAACCCATGTGGTTCTGACCGAGGGCGATATTAATCGCGCCTTCAATTCAGACTTCGTTCGCGACAAAATGCAGAACCTCCAGATCCACGTTAACGGTGAGCTTGTGACGGTGAATACACAAGACGTGGGATTTCGCTTGCCGGGTTCAGGAAAAGTTGGCTTGAGCACAAGCGTTATCCTGCCCAGTGGCGAAACTAAGCGCGTGTCGTTCACAGCGGTTCCGCGAGTCAGCGCCAATGGACAAGCGATCGCGCTAGAGAACGTGGAATACGTGGAAGGACAGGAATTGTCATCAGAACTCACAGATGCCTTGCTGAAGCAGGCAAGCGACCTGCTTGACCTCAGCAACTTTGAGCTACAGGGAATGTCGCTGCGCTTGAAGTCGCTAGATGCCCAAGCAGGCAAGTTGGTTCTGCAAGCTGAAGCTCATATCAGCCAGTTTCCTTCTTAAGCAATTAGAAATTTTGAATGTTGGGTTCAACAAGCAAGTTTAAAATTTGTAATTCAAACGTTTCCAATTCAACCGTCTCATTTCCAAACTTCCTCGAGGACCTCACCATGACTCAAACTCCAAACATTCCCCCCGTGATTGAGAGCGATGAGCGGGAGTATCGCGACAGCGGTGTGCCTAGCACCGTCGCCATCGCTGGACACCCCCTACATCCGCTGCTGGTGACGTTTCCGATCGCCTTTCTGACAGGCGTATTGGGTACCGACGTTGGCTACTGGCTCACCAGCGATCCCTTCTGGGCACGCGCTTCGTTTTGGTTGCTTGGTGCCGGGATCGTTACGGGTCTCATCGCAGCAGCAACGGGAATGTCGGACTTTTTACGGATCGAGCGCGTCCGCCAGCACAGTGCAGGTTGGGCGCACATGGCAGGCAACGTGGCAGCACTGGGACTATCGCTGGCAAGCTTTGTTCTTCGCTGGGGCAATCAGACAAATGCAATCCTACCCGTCGGATTAATCATTTCATTATTAGTCGCAACGCTGATAGCGATCACAGGCTGGTACGGTGCCGAACTGATCTACCGACACAAAGTAGCCGTGATTGGCTATGGTCCAAATGCGAGACCGTAGTTAGGTTATTTGTTTAGGTGTCAGGTATCGGTGATTTAGCTCAAATCTACCTAGCAGCCAGTTAATCGCTGATTAACTAGCTGCTATTGGCTAATGATGCCTGACCACTGCGCCTTCTTTTGTTTCAGGCGTCGGTACGAAAAAAAGTTTGCGGAGTCCTGGAATGTGCAGTGCGGCGCGATCGCCACTTGCTCCGGCGCAATGCCCAACTGTTCTAGTTGCAGAGCATTAATGCGCCGCACGTCTAGTCGGACTCGTCCCGGCTCCGCATCAGACAGAATTGGCGAGTTGGGTAGCTGCCGCAGGGCATCAAGAGATGCCATCAGGTTCGATGGATCGATCGGAGTAACGGTAGAACCGACTTCGGCAGCAACCTGTTCCGAGACTTGATACGCCTCCCCCGAGATCGCGGGACCTAATGCAATTCGCAGATCGGGTAGTTGGCTGCCCTGCGATCGCAGTCGCGCGATCGCCTGCGGCACAATTTTCAGCGCTGTTCCTCGCCATCCAGCATGGATGGCAGCCGCTTGCCCTGTAGCAATGTCGGCAATTAGCACAGGGGTACAGTCAGCACTGCACACCCAGATGGCTTGCGCTGCCTGTTCACTAACGAGACCATCCGCTGCTGGTTCGTCCTCGGTTGCTGCCTCAATTTCCGAAGGCAGTAGGACCATGTTGCCATGCACCTGCTTGACGCGATACGGCGTTGCTGTCGGATGCAGCACGCGCGTCAGGTCAACGGGCGATCGTCCCCAGAACTGCTGCGTAAAGAAGCCGTGCCGCCACGGGTCTAAAAGGCTGCAAGTAAGGTAGGGTAAATCATTCCAGGTGCGCCAGTGCCAAGTGTGCATAAGGGGATGGAGAGTGGGACCATCTTAAGATTCTAGAGTTGATGCTTGCGATTAGTGCAGCAGGTGCAGCGACATCAATCGCTTAGAGATTGCGATCGGGCAAACTGGTGCAGCCCAGCTCCACATGCCTTGGGGAACTATTCGCAGCCTGACGACGACAGGAAAGATGCACGCGCGACAATTGCTCAAACCGAATAGCTAGAGACGGTTTTGGACTATTTCGTCCTCGGTCATTTTCCTGAAGCCAGGTACAATCAATCTGGACCGCCTTTTTCGCCTCTAAATCCAAATAACTTATGACACGAAACGCCACCGCCCAACCCCTACAATCGGTACTCCAGCGCCTTCTGCTTTTACAGGGACTCGGTTGGCTTGGCGTTGGCGTACTTAGCAGTGGTATGGCGCTGGCTCAGGCTCCCACGGTAGAAGAAATTCCTGACCCGATGCCCATTCAGTCTGCCGCACCCGTTCCTGCAGTTGAACCACCTGCCCCAATCCCAACGGCTCCAGAGTCATTTCCTCCCCTCGCGCTCCCCGCACCCGCTACGACCCGTGCGCCGATCGCACCTGCCCCCAGGCCCGCAGCCGTCGAGTATGAGGCACCCAGCACGATCGTCTTTTCGGAGCGCTCCACAGGCTGTCAGTCTACAGTGCAATCTGGACAGAGCGTCATGAATGGACCGTGTGGTGCTCCCAAACCGGTGGCTCCCCCCATTGCAAGAGAAGTCTCAACGGGAGTTTCAGCGGTGCAAGTCGGTCCGCTGGCGGTTGGGTCTAGCGGCATTGGGCTAGCTACTACAACGCCGTCAGTGCGCAGCTACTATAACCGCACGATTCGTCCGCCGGGACGCTTGGGCAATGGGAATGTCCGGTTGATCTTTCCGCTCTCGATCCCAGCCGTCATTTCTTCTGCATTTGGCTGGCGTGTCCATCCCGTGACGGGCGACCAACGGCTCCACGCGGGAACGGATTTAGCGGCTCCGATGGGCACTCCAGTGCTGGCAGCGGTTGCCGGACGAGTCGCGATCGCCGACTTCTTAGGCGGCTATGGGCTGGCAGTGACTCTAGAGCACAACAAAGCAACCCAGCAGACGCTCTACGGGCACCTGTCGGAGATTTTTGTTAAGCCGGGGGAATGGGTCGAGCAGGGCACGACGATCGGGCGTGTCGGCAGCACAGGCATGTCTACCGGGCCGCATTTGCACTTTGAGTTTCGCCAGTCTACGCCGGACGGTTGGGTGGCTCTGGATGCGGGAGTGCAATTGGAGTATGCCCTCGCACAACTGGTAAACGCGATGCAGACGGCGCAAGCGAAGCCAGGATCAAAAGGCTAGAACGGCACCGCATTCAGGTGTGACGCTTGTAGACTTACTGTTTGTAGACAATGAAGCCTGCGATCGCGTCTAGTAGTGCCTCTGGCTCATCGGCTCGGACGGCGTGACCGCTGTTCTCAAAGATGCGCAAGTCGGCGTTGGGAATCAGGCGGGCAATTTCTTCAGAGAACTCTGGCGGACAAATCCAGTCGTGCCGTCCGGCGATCACCAGCGTCGGAGCGGTAATATTGGGCAACTGGTCGCGGATGTCGTAGGTGCGAAGAAAGCCACCAAAGGCAGCATTAATCGCATCAACTGAGAGGATGGCTCGATCCCAAGACTTCTGCGGCGACTCCGGATCGTAGGTGACAGAGTACAAGGGGCGCATCACCTTGAAGTACTCGCGCAGTTGCTCCTCGGTTTCAAAGCTGCCATTCCACAGAAATTGAGCGATCGCCTGCTGTTCTGGGGTGCCTCGCTCTGCCAGAATTGTTTGGGCACGCTGAAGAAAGCCGCCGTGAGCAACCGTGACGATCGCGATCAGGTGCGACACGTGTTGCGGATAGCGGCTAGCGTAGGTTAGCGCCACCATGCCGCCATAGGATGCGCCAATCACGACCAGTTTGCCGAGACCGAGGTGCTGCCGCAGCGCTTCCATATCCTCGACGTTGTTGTCGAGCGTGTAGGTGTCTTTGGGTCCCCGCGCCGATCGTCCTTGCCCACGGTGGTCAAAGTAGACAAGCTGCATTTTCTGACTCAGCGGCGTCAGGCTAGGCTTAAAGCCCGTGTGGTCAGATCCCGGTCCCCCATGAATCAGAAACGCAACGGGCTTTTCTTTCATGTGGGGTCCGTCTGGTACCAGCCCCGCTCCTTCTACATCAAAGTACAGTTCGGTATCTCGAATTTTGGCACGCATGGCTTAAGACGTTTTTGCAGGGGTTCTCTATCGATCGATAGAGCTTCTAGAGTAATCATGGTGACTAATTTCTACTGAAAGTATGTAGATTTGTAAACAAACAACGTGATACAAGTCATACATAGCAGATAGACACAGATGGCTGTTGTCTTTGAACTGTGATCAATACCTTGTAAAGCGTTAGTCGTGCACGTCTCATTTAGTCAACACACCATCCAGATCGATCGCTGCCTGATGTCATACAGTGCGGGAGGCGTGCGAACCACAACGGCTCCGATTGTATTTCTGCACGGGTGGGGAATCTCGGCGGAACCGTATCAAGAGATTCTTAGCCTGCTGGCGCGGGACCAGTTTGTGATTGCTCCAGATCTTCCTAGCTTTGCTCGATCGAGCTATCCCGACCTGATTCCGGATTACCAAACCTACGCTAAATTCCTGCTGGAGTTTCTTAAGACGCTTAATTTTCCCAAGGTGCATCTGATCGGGCATTCGTTGGGCGGCGGCATTGCCAGCGTGATGGCAGCATCTGCGCCAGAGCAGGTGCAGAGTCTGACGCTGGTAGACTCGACGGGAATTCCGATCGGGTCCGTACCCGAAGTGCTACTCCGACGAGCGATCGAAATGCCGCTGCAACTGTCGCTGCCAAAGCTGAAGTTGCAGCTTGTGGACATCCCGCAGGCATTTCTTCCCAATTTGCTGTTCAATACGCAAAACGTGATTCAAGCGCTGCTGCTGTCACTGGAAGGTGATTTGCGATCGTGGCTGCCTCTAATACAAGCGCCGTGTTTGCTGCTGTGGTCTCAGAAAGACTTAACAACGCCGATGAATACCGCCGAGGAATTTGCTCGGCTGATTCCGCAGGCAAAGCTAGTTGCGGTTGAAGAAGGATATCACGAATGGAATTTGCTGTATCCCGAAAA
>NZ_JACJPG010000668.1 GCF_014695955.1 Leptolyngbya sp. FACHB-36
TTCAGCCAGTAAACTTGCAGCGTTCGTTCAGTCGGCGCAGGAGCCGTCTTGGATTCTGGCTTTTGAACGGAGTTTGGCGACGCGACGATCGGGGGTGCTTGCTGCTCCTGAGGCGCGGGGGACGACTGCGGCGAGGACTGCACGGTTGCAGGAACCGGAGGGCGCGAGGTCCAAGCCCACCAAGCAACGGCGCTTCCCGTAGTCAGAACGAGTGCCGAGAACCCCGCGGCGATGCCCAAAGGAATGCGACGAGATGGCTGCTGCATAATAAAACTCTCCTTTGGATAGCGTGACGACGCGGGCGTATTCCATGACTACAGTGAATCATTCCACATTTCGGAAAATTCGCCCGCTGTTTTTAGAATTTGTTGGGAGCCACCTGCACAAAGGCAGCAAGTTGAAGCTGGTCGGCATTTGTGTGCAGCTGAAGAATTCGGGCGGTGATTCCAGACGCTTCTAGCTGCCGCAGGTCCGATCGCTCAGCAATTCCATTCGCCACCGGTGTAACCACGCGATCGGGCACCGCTTCCCCATTCAGCCGCACGGTCGGATTGACCAACCGCAGTTGCCGTCCTGCCACAGTCTCGATTCCCGCTTCCGCCATGATGTCTAGCGTAGCCGGATCTCCCGCTTCGCGCAGGCTGGCAGACACGCGAATTCGTTGCGACTCGAACTCCACACGCGGATTGAGAATTTCGTACCGTCGCGCCTGCCGTGCGTCCTGCTCCGACAGCGCATTAATGCCCACTTCCCGCAACTGTGCCGCAAACGCAGGCGATCGCAGCGCCCGATTGATGTCCGCTTCGGTGAGGACCAAGCGTACGGCTGCCCGTGCAGGCTGAGTCAGCTGCGGTCTGCCGCGCAGAAGCCGCCGACCCTCGAGAAAAATTGGATCGGTGTCTAGCTCCAGCGCCTCTAGCCGAACCTCCTGCACTGGAAACAGCCCACGTCCGGCAATGCGGATGCGATCGACCTTGCCCTGCACGAGTTGGTAGCTGGGCGCGTTGTCGATTCGCACCTCCAAAGTTTCCACGGAGACAAACGATCGACGAATCGGCTGTTGAGCCGTGCGATCCAGCACGACGCCTACGGGCGACACAAGACTAATCAGACTAGAGAGAAAAATTGTTAAGAATTCCATCGGGCGCGATCGTGCAGGGTTCAGCTAGCCCATTTTGACAGAAAGCTCCCGAAAATAATCCCTCTTTAACCGCTTCTCCGTAATCCTGCAACTTGCCGTTGTATCAATGAGTGCCCGATTTACTACGGGACAGGGTGCGGCTCGCAATTACGAAAGGAAGAACCTTCATGAACGTTTTCTCAACGGTCATTGCGTTGCTGCGCGATCGCGGCGAATTTTTGAGCGAAATTCACGACAGCGTCAAGCTCAAGAGCAAAATTTCCGCACTGCTAATGTCGAGCTTTTGCTTCTTTGCCGTGTACGGCGCCATTATCGGCACGTTTCACAGTCCGCTTCAGGTGCTCGTCTGCCGTCAAATTGCCTGCTCTGTACTTGATTACGCTGCTCGTGTGTCTTCCCACGCTCTACATCTTTAACGTCCTATCTGGCTCAAAGCAGAGCATTGCCCAGCACTTTACGTATCTGCTAACAGCAGTTTCCGTCATTTCCCTGCTGCTGTGCGGATTTGCGCCTGTGACGCTGTTTTTCCTAATTACGGTCAATGACTACAATTTCTTTCTGTTGCTCAATGTGGCAATTTTTGCGCTCACAGGCATTCTCGGCGTTTTGTTTCTCTACCAGGTGATGAAGCCGATCGCCGATGACGACACCGACCAAGGCATCAAAATTCGCACCAGCATTCTGCGGTTTTGGCTAGCGCTCTATGGATTCGTCGGTAGCTAGCTCGGCTGGACGCTCCGTCCGTTCTTTGGTTCTCCGGGGCAGTTTGAGCTGTTTCGCCCACGAGAAGGCAGTTTCTTTACAGGGGGCTGATGACTCTGCTGTCTTGAGGACGCGCTGATGAAATCGGATTTGGAAGCGCTAAGGCTGACGGAAGCGGAACTAGAGCGGCTCAGCGGTTACGACGTGAATGATGTGTTTGTGGGTGGACTACTCGGCGGCGTTTATCGACCCTTGATCGTGCACCATCGGCATCGTCTACTGACGTTTTGCTTCACTGAAAGTGGTCGCTGCCGCGCTTGTGTTTGTGTTCGCCTTGCCGCTGGGGTTGGCGGCGACGCGAAATGCGACCGCTGGCGTTCGTGATCTCAGTGGTGCGCTTGAGTTTGCCCAAGTGCCGATCGTGTTGACCGTTCTGGTGATGGTGGGCTGGAATGTGTACATGGTTCAGGCGGCGAAGCGATTGCGAACGCTGATGCAGTTGCTAGATGAAGTAGACCGCTACAGCGCGGTGATTCAAGCCGTAGATGTGCTAGATCGACTGGATGCAGTGGGACATCGATCGCTGAAGGCGCGCGATCGTGGTGAAATCCTTCAGGCGCTGCGGGTTACGCGCGATACGCTTGTGTCCGGGCTGCGAACGGAGAAGGTTCTGCGCCAGAGTCGGGGGCTACTAACGCGCCATGCAGATTTGATTCACAGTCTCGAAACGAATCTAGTCGCGCTGAGAGCATTGGAGGTGAATCACCAAGCGAGCGAGTATGGGCAACTGCTGCACGAAGCGTTGCAGATTAGCCAGCGGGTGCAGCAGGAAGTTGGGCGAATTGCGGACCTCTGACTTTTGCAGGATGCAGCCAGCCTCCCAGACTGGTTTCCTGAGTTAGAGTTTGATCAAGGCAAAACACGCATGGCGGATCTTTTAGCAACAGCGACCCAAGCTGGCTCCTTTAAAACATTGCTTGCTGCGATCGAGGCGGCGGGATTGGTAGACACGCTGAGCGGGGATGGTCCGCTTACCGTACTGGCTCCCACAGACGAGGCGTTTGCCGCCCTGCCGGAAGGCACGCTCGATTCCCTGCTGCAAGACACACCAAAGCTGAAGAAAATCCTCACCTACCACGTGCTGTTTGGGGATGTGCGATCGGATGATCTGCTGCAGATCGACGAAGCCCCAACTGTGGAAGGGTCGATCATTGCAGTCGATCACTCGAACGGCGTTAAGGTGAACGAGGCGACGGTGACTCAGATGGATATTCTGACCGACAATGGGGTAATTCATGTGATTGATTCGGTGCTGATACCTGCGCTGATCGCCGGACATTCATAACGGAACATTCATAGCAGAACAGATATAGCG
>NZ_JACJPG010000669.1 GCF_014695955.1 Leptolyngbya sp. FACHB-36
GCCGATTTGCCGCATAAGTTTGAAGCAGGGACGCCTGCCATTGCAGAGGCGATCGCCCTTGGTGCGGCAGTCGATTATCTGGCAGGCATTGGCATGGACACCATCCACGCCTATGAAGCAGAACTCACTGCGCATCTGTTCCAGCAGCTAAACCAGATCCCAGAGATCAAACTTTACGGACCGCAGCCAGACGCAGACGGCAACGGTCGTGCAGCACTGGCGGCGTTTACGGCAGGTGCGGTTCACCCGCACGATTTGTCTACGCTACTGGACCAAGACGGCATCGCCATTCGCGCTGGGCACCACTGCACCCAACCGCTGCATCACCACCTCAGCTTGCCATCTACCGCTCGCGCTAGCCTCTACTTCTACAACACCCACGAAGAGATTGACGTCTTTGTTGCAGCACTGAGAGAGGCGATCGACTTCTTCGGCAGCGTGTTCAATTGATGATTACAAGAGTTAAATGGTCGATCAATGACTACCACCGCATGATCGCGGCGGGAATTCTGCACGATCGTCGCGTTGAGCTATTGGCAGGAGAAATTATCGAAGTGAGTCCAGAAGGTCCCCTCCATGCCTCGCGGATTCGCAAGATTGCCAACTATCTCCGCAGCTTGCTCAACGGGTTAGCGCTGATCTCAGAGGCGCATCCGATTACGCTAACGGATTCTGAGCCAGAACCGGATGTGGCGATCGTGCGGCTACCAGAGTCGCGGTATGACGATCACCATCCTCAGGTGGAAGACATTTTTTGGCTGATTGAAATCTCAGACAGCACGCTAATCAAGGATTTGGACACGAAGCAGAAGACTTATGCAGCGGCGGGGATCAACGAGTATTGGGTGGTTGATTTGAACGCCAGTCGGTTAACGGTCTTTCGTCAGCCGCAGGGTAAAGCGTACGCGGTCAGGCAGGAATTGAGTCAGGGTGAACTATCGCCCGTCGCCTTTCCTGAAATTGCTGTGTTGATCGAGGCGCTTTTTCGTTAGTCGAAAACGATCGACTTCTTCGGCAGCGTCTTTAGCTGGCTCTAAGCCCGTTTTGACATGACTCGCTTCGACGACGCTCTTGACTCCACCGTAAACGCTGGAATGTCGTGCAGTTCGCTGTCGGTTAGGCTGTACTGCTCACACACTAAGCTCAGGCGGCTCCCTGTAACCACTACAGCGTTGACCGAATGCGTTAAGTCGCCCTGAAAGTGCAGCAGCGTTCCAGATTTCGGTGTAATCTGCCCAACCCGCTGCTTGTGGGTTTGCAGTACAAGTTCGCCTCCCTGTAAGTTAGGTGGCACTTGCACGTACAGTACGCTCACCATTGCGGGGGGATCAATCGTCTTGCAGTAGGAGCGCAGCGATCGATCAATGTGCGGGTCCACTCGCGATCCCTGCTGGAGCAGCAGCGGGTTGAGGTAAAACGCATTACAGGCAGACAGTAGCGCCTGCTCTAGATAGCGCTTGAAGAACGGAAACTGCCGCTCCACGGTTGCAAGCTGCGATCGCTGGAAGACGATCGAGAACCCTTTGGTTCCGACAAAATCTCGGTTGAGGTTGTTGACGGTGAAATAAGGGCACGCCAAAATTCCTCCCCGCAGTTCGTTCAGGTAGTCGGGTGAGAATGCGTTGGGCTGTTGACGGTAGTAGCTCATGTCTCGAAGTGTCCCTGATTCCTCGAATCGCTCAGGGCACGCCCATCATAGCGCTTCAGCGTCATGGAAGCGGGTGTAGCGGTATCCCTTTGGCTGCTGAACGAATAAACATCACGCAAGCTGTGGGGCGGGCAATCCAAGCAAGCACCAGTCCGGTTACCCTTGTGATGCCTAAAAGTTCCACTAGCGCCTCAAGCGTAACCAGCACGTTGGCGCTTTCATCTCCAGTGGAAATAACGTGCGATCGAGCAAACGATCTCGATCGAAAGTATGGCTCCAATACTGAGCTGTTTCTTGCTGTTCTCTTACAGCCTCAGCAATTCCAAAACTGAGGTAGGTTAATCGATTCGGCTTGCTTTTGCTTCAACCAAATAGAGAATAGAGTTGTTAGTTTAGAACACGCAATTGTTAGACTCTAAATCAGGACTAAAAATCAAAATGTTCATGATTTAGGTAGGTTTATCTTTGATTTGATTTCGAGTCTCTTCAAGGAAGACGGTAAAGACTTGTG
>NZ_JACJPG010000067.1 GCF_014695955.1 Leptolyngbya sp. FACHB-36
TCCTGGCGCACCGCCATAGAAAAACACAGACCCTAGCTTCTCTTGCCCAAACTGAACCAGGAGCGCTTCTGCCAGTTCGATACCGGGACAGCGCTGGATCGATCGTCCCTGCAGCCGTAAGTACAGCACCACGCCCGCCCCATCGGGAATCACGAGTTCTGCCTGACGAATCACGCCCGCAAGACTGGGATTGCGCTCTGCCTGCATGGTCATCTCGGCATTCAGCGTCACCACATGACAGCCGCGAGATTGACGAACCCTTTCTTTAAGCCACACCGCATAGTTCCTAAGCAAATGAATGGGCAACCCCAACACCGAGTAAACTTCGGGCGTTTCTGCATTCAACCGCTGCATTCTCCTCACCTCCAGACACCACTGCGATCAGTTGTGATCATTGTGCTTTCAAGCAGTTGATCTTACTCGATCCTGTGGGTTTTGCAGGCAGGTTATACCAATTCGCAATTCGTAATTCGTAATTTGTAATTGCAGATCATCCAATCCGTCTACGTTTTAGCGTTTTGATCTGTAGCTGGAATTTAGAGAATTGGTATTAGCAGAATTTGCAGGGAGTGGCTTCAAGTCGCAGCAGTTTTTCCTGGCAGCGTCTGGATACTCGGCTTCAACCACTGTAGAAAAAACTGATCGCTGCTACCCAGTCAGCGGACATCGAACCGATTTTCCGACTAGGTAATGATACCAAATTCCCGCGATCGGACGAATGACTGAACCGTTGACGAAATCAAGCCGTTGCAATTCCAAATCGATACAAGGTCGCATGATGACGATCGAACTTGTTCCGTGTTCGCCTGACCACCTTGAAAAGCTGATTGAGGGTTCGGATGCGTTTCGAGCCGCGTACGGGTTTCAGGTCGTTGACGGCTACTTACCGTTTGAAGGAGCGCTTCAGTACAGTCTGAACGCCATACAAACGTCGCAAATGTCGCATCCATGGCTGCCGTATCTGTTTCTTTTTCGCCCCGATCGAGCGTTAGTCGGACTGGGAGGCTTTAAGTCGGCTCCCGATCCTAGCCGCACCGTTGAAATTGGTTACTCGGTTGCTCCCAGCTACCAGGGCAGAGGGTTTGCAACGTCTGCGGCACGCCAACTGATTGAGATTGCATTTGCCTCAGACGGCGTGGACTGCGTTTGCGCTCACACGCTAGCAGAGCCGAGCGCATCAACTAGGGTGTTAGAAAAGTGCGGCATGACTCAGGTATCAGAGTTGATTGATCCGGACGATGGACCTGTATGGAGATGGGAGATTAGCGCAGGCTAAGTCGCGCCATCTACCACGGGTTGCCCACCAGAGTAAACGCCGCCCAGTAGAACGGGTAGGACATATCTTTGCTGGACTGCGCCAGATCGCTCGGCAATGGAATCCGCCCCGTAGAGGTCACCAGTTCGCCTTGCTCAATTCGCACCTGTTTGCGAATCATTGCAAGCTGTGCCTGTCTCAGGGCGTCGGCTTTGATGGGTGCCTGCTTCAGGCGCGGGTAGAACTCGGACATCAGCGCTAGAGTTCCTTCATCATCGACCGCCCAGAGGCTTGCCAAAATCGATCGCACCCCTAGCTGATAGGCGAGTCCCGCAAACCCTAGCTCAGCTTGCACGTCGCCGAGCGCAGTGCGACACGCACTCAGCACCAAGAGTTCTACAGGCGGATTGCTCAAGCCCAACTGCCGCACATCGTTCAGCCGCAGCTTCGTATCCCAGAGTTGAATAAAGGAATTTTGCGGACTACCGGGATTAAATTCAGCATGGGTCGCCAAGTGGACAATTCCAAAGGGCTGCTGTTGGCGCTGCGCTTTCAGATTGTTGAGAGTAAAGGCTTCGTTCAGAAACGACTGTCCCACCCACGGCTGCAACACAGACGCCAACTCCAGCGGCACCGC
>NZ_JACJPG010000670.1 GCF_014695955.1 Leptolyngbya sp. FACHB-36
CATTCT
The DNA here is from genome assembly GCF_014695955.1 of Leptolyngbya sp. FACHB-36. Classification (GTDB taxonomy): domain Bacteria; phylum Cyanobacteriota; class Cyanobacteriia; order Leptolyngbyales; family Leptolyngbyaceae; genus FACHB-36. Next base: position 7 of record NZ_JACJPG010000670.1, read on the forward strand.
GAACGTCCTAAACCCCAACTGCCGCTGCACCCGATCGTGACAGCTCCCTTTAGCCTCATCCGCTTCATCAGCCACCCAACGCTGGACCTGAATCTGCCATTTTTACGCGAGTGGGTGTTACGAGCAGACGACTGGCTGCAACAGGGAACCCAGCTCTATTTTTTTGTGCACTGTCCACAAGAGGAGCGATCGCCCGCCAATGCCCGTCGCTTCTACCATCTCCTGAGCGAGCACGGCACGCCCATTCCACCCCTGCCGTGGGACGAGCTACACGCGCCATCGCAACTGAAGCTGTTTTAGACGTACATCCAAAGCGAGCTAGCCAGTGATGGGTAAAGTGATAGGTAAGCGGTCATTCAAGTTTCGACTTCCGGCTCCCCATTACCTACGCGACGATGCTTAACCCCGACGAACTGCGCGAATGGCAACGACGAATCCAGCAGGCGAATGAGTACAACATTTGGTGCCACTGTCGCCGCTGCGATCGTGAATGGATTGCCTCGGACTATGTGGGGTGTGCTTGCGGTAGCCAGGATGTGGAGGACATTCCCTGCTGGCAATTCCCAGACGACTAGCTGTGGAAAATCTTTGGGCTGAGGATTAGGATGATGACAGATGGAGCTAGTTATAGGCTCGATCGCTGATCGTCCAATCATTTATTTGGTGCAGCACCGTGACAAACAATACACCCGACAGCAAAGATCAATTTTTCTACCCCACAGGGCGCTACCGGGGCGAGTTCACGCCAGAGCACCTCGCCTTTAACGCCAACTTGCAGGAGTTTGCTCAGCGAGTCTCGCTTATTTGCGGTTTAGAAACGGGCGGCAAAATCCCACCGGGAGACGCTTACCGCGAGATTAAGGACTTGTGGAATCAGCTTAGAGAATCGAAGAAAAGCCTGCTTGACGCAGCCGAAAACCGTCCCAAACCGGAGCTGCCCGAGGAGTGAAACCGCTAACGCTCAAAGTAGTGCGTGACGATTTGCAGAATTCGATCGGCTGCGTGACCATCGCCAAACGGATTGCTTGCGGCGGCCATTGCCTGGTAAGCGTTGGGATTGCTCAATAGCTCTGCGGCGGCTTCTAGAATCGCGTCTGGATTCGTGCCAACGAGTTTAGCCGTGCCAGCCGCGATCGCCTCGGGGCGCTCCGTCGTCTCCCGCAGCACTAGAACGGGTTTTCCTAAGCTGGGAGCCTCTTCTTGTAACCCGCCGGAGTCGGTTAGCAGCAGATGACAGCGCTGAATTGCACCGACGAGATCGGTGTAGTCCAGCGGCTCGGTCAGAAAAATGCGGGGATGATCAGCCAACGCTGCTTGCAGCGGTTCTCGCACGGTTGGGTTGCGGTGCAGCGGCAGCAGCAGTGCCGTATCGGGAAACTTATCTAGAATCTTCAGAAAGCCTTGCGCAATGTCATTGAGCGGTGCGCCCCAGTTTTCCCGACGATGTACCGTTGCCAGAATCGTGCGGTAGCCATTCCAGTCCAAGTCAGGGATGTCGCAGGTCGGCTGGCGGCTTGCCACCGCTAGCAGGGCGTCAATAACCGTGTTGCCCGTTTGGTGAATGTCGCCTAGAACGCCCGATCGCTGCAAGTGTTCAACCGATAGAGTGGTAGGGGCAAAATGCAGGCGAGTAAGCTGAGAGATTAAACGGCGATTTGCCTCTTCGGGATAGGGATTGTAAAGGTCGTCTGTCCGCAGTCCCGCTTCGACGTGACCCACGGGAATTTTCTGATAGAACGCGGCAAGCGTTGCTGCAAACGCAGTTGTTGTGTCGCCCTGCACCAACACCATGCTGGGCCGAAGCTGCTGAAAGAGGGTTTCTAAGCCGTGCAGGCTGCCGCAGGTAATGTCAGTTAACGTCTGCTTTGGCTGCATGATGGCGAGATCCTGGTCTGCCTGCAAATCAAAAAGCTGCATGACCTGATCGACCATCTCACGGTGTTGACCCGTCAGAATGACGCGAGTGTCGAACTGGGAAGACCCCTTGAATTTCTGAATAACGGGGGCAAGTTTGATTGCCTCTGGGCGCGTTCCCAGAATAATGCTGATAGGAATTGGCTGCGTCATTGAACGGGGTAAGAACGACTGAACGACCTACACCATCCTATAGTCCTCAGTTGCGATTCGCTCTCCACGATCGTGCTAAACCAAACAAAAAACCCGGCAAAAGCCGGGTACCGGGGGTTTTCAACTTAAACAGTATTTAATCCATCTACCTTACGGTCTGATGCTGCATGTCAAAGGACAGGCGGCGTTTACTGAGTTGTGGCGCGGATTTTCTTGTCCATGCAGCCAGCGCAACCAGGTAACATCGTGAGGGTGAATTCCTTTAAGCGTTAAGGCAGCCGCACCAAACAAAATGCCAAAAAGATTCATTCCTAAAAGACTGCTGGCAACGACTAAAACCGCACTTACAGGCATAATTGATTGCAGGATGACCGCAAGAGCAGACCCGATCGCCATCATCAAAATGATGATTGGAAAGCCTACAATGAGCAAGCAAACAGCGAGCGTAAGTGTCCAAATCAGAAAGCTTTTAACCATCAAGATGTAATAGACGTTTCTAAAGCCTTGGCTCTGAGATAATGCCATGCCCTTGCCTCCTAAAAATTGGAATTCATCAAGTTAATATTGAGTGCTAGCGAGCGATCCCCATTGCTCGCTTTCGTTCCATTAGTATAGGAAACCCAGAAAAATTGCATGAATCTTTTTCGAATAAATTTACACACGTTGGTAATCGTTCATCTCTTTTCTGTAACAACAGAGGTTGTTCTGCGAATTGTTACATCTAAGCCGATGAAATTTAAGCTTAAATACTTAGTCAATATGCTGATTGTGGCTGGAAATCGCTCAATTTCCGCTACTTGAAGCGCGTTAGAACGTAATAGCGGGGATCGCGAATGTCTGCTTAATCTTGCGTATCAATCACTGCTTTGTTTCTCAGAATTTATGGCGCGACTGGCTGCAGAATTAATAGACCAACCGCGATAGGCGAGCAGCGGCAGTTGCAACAATGATGAGAAAATTGCTTGGGTGCGATCGCATCAGAGAGACAGTGCGGCATCGCTTGGAGGCGTGTGGAACCAACAGAAACTCAGTTCTTAGTCGTCAACGCTTTACAGACCTTAAATTTACTGGAATACGACTTCTATGATGTAGACAGTGGAGATTGGTACATCTCAACTCCGAGTGCTGTCCTACCGATTGCTATTATTTTGCCAAATGGCGATGTTGTCCCAACGGGCTGGAGGATGGAGTGAGCGAACCCACAAGACCAGAAAACGAACGCTACCAGCGTCTTCAAGAAATCTTTGCAGCGGCACGACAGCGCTACCTACAGGCAGGCGGCGATCCAACGCTGTCGGGGGGCAGCTTGAATCAGCAAGACTACCTGACCGACGATGAGAAGCAAGAGATTCGCGAGTTGGGTCAGCTTGTGTTTGAGCGGGATCAAACGAATGCCACCCACTGAGCGCTCAGGGGCTTGGGGGACATTGCCTCAACTTGCTTCAGCTACGGCTGCTGCGCCTTGCGTAGGGCAGATTCGCTGTTCCTGCGATAGGCGCTAATGCGATCTTGGGCGGTTTTGTAGCGTGTATCGGTCGTGGGAACCGTTGCCATCAAATCAGACGCCTCTCGCCAACGAGCTGCCAGCGTTAGCCATTCCGCCGAGGAGCTTGCCGTTTGACCTTCCTGGGATGCTTGCTCTGCAATACGAACTGCGTCTGCAAATGTGTCTGATGTTGAAGGAGTAGATGGGTTAGTAGGTGGGTTAGCGGATGTGGATGCTGGAGGAGATGGATCTGCACTCGCGATCGTGTTCGAGGACAAATCCGACACATTGGTCGGAGCAGAGCCGGTAGACGCAGGAGCGAATCGAGAATAAGCCAGCCAGCCTGCCAGCAGCAATAGACTGACCGTTACGCCGCCCAATACACCGCCGCGCCAGAACTGCCGCTGCTCCCGAATCTGCCGAGCCGATCGTGTTGGTAATAGGGTTGATTCAGCTTGTCGCGATCGCCAATCATTTCGCAACTGCTGAATGAAACTCGGCTTGCTGAGGGTGATTTCCTGGGACCAAAGCAGATTTTCAGGATCGCGATTGATGTCTTCTAGCCAAAGCAGCTGTTGTTCACGAACAATGCGGCTATTGATGTTGACGCGATGAATGTTGCGGGGCGCGATCGCCTCCAGAATTTGCCGTACTCTCTCGGCTATAAGCGACGGCTCTAGTTGATCCGCTGTTGGGGCTTCACACAAGAGTTGCAGCACGCCATCGGCAAAAATGGCGCGAGTCCGAATTCCAGAGTCAGCTAGCTTTTCATTCAATACTTGAATAATTGCCGCCACACTACCTTGTCTAGCTTGTCTGAAAATATCATTTGCAGCGTTTGTCATTTTTAATGGCAGATAGTTAACCGTCACCCTAATTTTCTATCCTCAAGAATCGCCTGATGATCCTCTGATTCAAGATACTGCAAGCTGTGGCGATCGAAAATTACTTTGTTAGAAGATTATCACCACGGTAATCCATGCAGATTGTAGAAAATCGTAACAGCGTCCTGACCTTTTTAAGCAGAATTTGCATTTAACCGTGTAGATGGTAAGTATCGTTGAAGCGGCGAACCTGCCACAAGTCTGTATTGAAGCGGTTGCTGTTCGATTGATGCCAGCGGGATTGGTCAATCCAAAATTCAAACAGCGCCGTATTCCTGGCTCGGAGCCGCCATGATCGATCGCTGCCCAACAGTTCCGCAATCAAATGCTGCAAGATCCAACTGTGGGTAATAATCCACACGCGATCGCCGTTGGCGTGCTGCTGAAGCAGGCATTGAATGAACTGACGCGCTCGCGTCCGGGCGTCCTGTAACGTTTCTGCTTCTGGAATCGGAATCCAATCGGGGGACGCTTCAAGCGATTTGCACAAGTCGGGATATCGCTCGATCGCTTCTGCCCACGTCAAGCCTTGAAAAATTCCGTTTTGGAATTCTTTTAGTTCGTCGGCGTACTGCACGGTGATTGGTCGGACAGATTCAGCTCCATCAACGGGTGTCGAATCGGCATCAATCAAATCGCTAACGGCGGCAGGCAAAGGAGCCGTCTGCACGCGGTCCAGCAGAATCTCAGTCGTTTGCGCCGCCCGTTTTAAGGGACTGCTGTACACATGAGACGGCAACCATGCTTCGGCTGAAAGGCGACTTCCCAGCTTCTCAGCTTGCAGTCTACCCGTGTCCGAGAGTTCAAATTCTCCGTGCCCCTGCATCCGCTTTTCTACATTTCCAGTGGACTGGGCATGACGAATAAACAGTAGTTTCAGCACGCTAGGGAAGTGGGGAATGAGGAGTAGACGATCGTCAAACAGCGATCGTCTAACAACGTTAATGCGTTTATGCACTCCAAAGCAACGTCAAGCACTCAAATGTGTCTAACCGCCAAAAATTAACCGTTATTCGCTTTCAGCCATTCGGATATTTTGATGAATGGCGTCTGCCTGGCTTGAAATAGGTTATTAGCCATTCGCCTTGACTTCGCTGCGTTGAACAGCTTCTGTCCAGGCACAAACGGCAAACAACAAGCCTGCTGCTTCTGATCGGTGCTGTTGGCAGTGGAGCATCGCTACTTAGCACTTCAGCATAGCGAAATGGCTAAGACTGTCCTACGCCGATTTTGGCAGGAGGTCCATATGCCGCATCTCGGTTGCCACGATAAAGTCTTTGAACTGCTGAACCAGCGTGGGGTTGCGCCAGCCTTTATCCGTTTCGTTATCAAAAACCTCAAGGGCTTCGGCAGGAGTCATAGCAGACTTGTAAGGACGGTCGCTCGTTAGCGCATCATAGATGTCAATCATCTGAAACACCTGCGCTAACAGGGGAATTGAGTCACCAACCAGTCCGTCTGGGTAGCCAGAGCCATCCCAGCGCTCGTGATGATAGCGGATGATCGGTACGACCCCACGCATTGTTCGCAGAGGTTGGCAAATTTTCTCGCCGATCAGAACGTGCTGCTGCATGATGGTCCACTCCTCAGCCGTCAGCTTACCGGGCTTTAGCAGCACAGCATCAGGAATTCCGACTTTGCCAATATCGTGTAGATAGCCGCCCCACATTAAATCACGAACTTCGTGTGCAGCAAGTCCGAGAAATTCCCCAAACGCTTTGCCCTGCATGACTAAGCGCTCACAGTGATCACCTGTGTTAGGGTCGCGGCTTTCTACGGTGCGGGCGATCGAAAACAGCACCTGTTCGGCATGGTCGAGGTCCTGGTTTAGACGCTTCTGACGCACCAGCGACCTGACTCGTGCAGAAAGTTCCAGTTGGTCAAAGGGCTTGGTTAGAAAATCGTCGCCCCCTGCTTCAATACCGCGCAGACGAGCGCGGCGATCGTCCAGCGCCGTGATGAAGATAATCGGCGTCAGGCGGGTTTGCTCATTCTGCTTGAGGCTGCGGCAGACTTCAAACCCGTCCATTCCTGGCATCATTACGTCAAGCAGAATCAGGTCAGGATTCTTGTCCGCTGTTACTCTCAACGCTGCTGGACCGCTATCTGCCTCCAGCACTTCATAGCCTTCCATTGAAAGCAGCGCCACTGCAGTAATGCGGCTAGAGGGATGGTCGTCAACAACTAGCACTTTTGCACGTTCAGAAGCGAGATGATTCACGAAACTGACCTCAAATAAGCGACGGATAGGGGGGGCAATCAATCAATAGCTAAGCAGCGACGCTTGCCTAGGGTGCAGTCTGTGGAGTACCCATTTATGGCAGCCAGCGCATTGCCCCTCTAGTATGGGAACCTATTTTGATGAAGAAATCAGGTTTTCTACGGAGATCCCGCTTCCGTAGCACTACTAAACCAGCGTTTTTTCCAATGAGAGGTTGGCTCATTTACGGAGCATTGCTGTTCCATCTGCCGTCGCTCTAGGATCTTGATTGCCGAATCAGACAGCGTCGGATCGCGGTAGGGAATCGCGGCACGGGTGCGTAAGTGCTCGTCTTCCTGTTGCGACAGCGGCGGCAGATCGATCGCCTCAAAACTCGCAACGGTTCCAGGAGCGCGGCGTCCCACAGGCGGGGTGGACCCAATGCGCACGTCTGCTGCCACCAGCGCCGATCGCACAGACGCGGCGCAGGAATAGGTAGCAAGCCGACCAGTGTGTTTGAGGCAGCGAGCCACCAGCGCCAGAAACTCGATCGTCCACAATTGGGGGCAGCGCGGCGGTGAAAACGGGTCCAGGAAGATTGCATCCATCTCGCCTGCGGCAACGGACTGAATTGTTTGGCGGGCATCGCCCAGCAGCAATCGCGCGTTTAACCGAGTTGTCTCGACACGCTGATCCGCAGCAAGCGGTATCAGGGCCATTTGCACAGGTTTCGACCACGAGACTAGCAGGTTAGCCGCGATCGCGGCTTGCGGCACTGTAACGTCCAACTCTAGCGCTGTGAGATGCACGCGACAGGCAGGATTCGCTGCCCAGATCGTTTCCAAAGCTGCCGCTGTGTTGTAGCCCAACCCATAGCAGATATCCAGCAGATGCAACTGGGAACGCTGCGCCTGTTGCGCGAGCTGCGTCGGCTGCACGAATTTGCAGTCTGCTTCCTGTTTTGCTCCATGCAGGCTGTGGAAGGCTTCGCCAAACGGTTTGGAGAAGAAAGTCATGGAGCCGTCGGCGGTGGGCTGGGGGATAAGGGAGGACATAAGGCGTGAGGGGTAGTCGTACCAATTCGGAATTCGGAATTCGAAGTTCGGAATTTAGAATCCTGATCGGGTCAGTGGTTCGGTGATCGATCGTTGGAACGTAGAGAATTGGTGTTGGAGCGGGGAGTGTACAGTCAGGGTGAAGGTTCGCCCATTTCTCATTGTCCACTGCTCAATAAAATAGACAGTACTGATTTGATTTAGGGTTGCTATGTCTGTCTCACCGTCAGAAGCTCGATCGCCCGCTGTCTCGGCGGAGTGGCTGCACGCGCATTTGGGCGCTGCGGATGTTGCGATCGTGGATTGCCGCTTTTCGCTGATGCAGCCGGAGTTGGGACGGCAGCAGTATGAGGCAGCGCATCTTCCTGGCGCTCACTATCTGGACTTGAATCGGGACCTATCGGGTCCGGTAGGACAGCACGGCGGACGGCATCCTTTACCGGATGTGGCGACACTGGCGAGCAAGCTGACCGCGATCGGGGTGCAGTCGGAGCCACCGAATGGACCCACGCTGGTAGTCGCATACGACGATTCGCGCTTGGCGTTTGCGGCTCGGCTGTGGTGGCTGCTGCGCTACTTGGGACACGATCGCGTGGCGGTACTGGATGGGGGCTTTTCTGGCTGGGCGGCAGCAGGCTATCCGGTAACGACGGAGCTTCCTAGAGCCAATCCAGGCGCATTCGTGCCGCGCCCGCAAGTCGATCATGCTGTAGACATCGCAACGGTGAAGGCACGACAGATGCAGCCCGGAGTCGTACTGGTGGATTCGCGGGAGGGCGATCGCTACCGGGGAGAGCGGGAGCCGATCGACCCGATTGCCGGACATATTCCCGGCGCGGTGAACTACCCGTGGCAGGAGGCAACCGACGATCGTGGCTTTTTACGCTCACCAGCCGAGCAGCGCCAGCGTTGGCAAGCGATTGGCGAGGCAGAAGAGGCGATCGTTTACTGCGGCTCTGGGGTGACGGCGTGCGTCAATTTGCTGTCGCTGGAACTCGCGGGACGTTCGACGGATAAGCTGTATGCCGGAAGCTGGAGCGATTGGTGCTCTTATTGTTGAACCCGATGTGATGGCTAAGCCGTTTTAGTCATGCCTACCAGCGTTACCGGATTGAGCGGCGTCAAGCGGGTTAGATTGGCGATCGGGACCGATCGCAAAACCTGAAGCTGCACCAAATCGTGCGTGTAATCAGCGGAATGCTGCTCTAGCCACAGCAGCGTCGTCGTCAAGTGCTCTAGCGTTGCCAGTGCCAGCAGCATCCGTCCGCCGATCGTCAGTCGTTCGTGACAGAGATCCAGGATTGGGCACAGTTGCCCCCCGCTGCCCCCAATGAAGACGCGATCGGGGGTGGGCAGATCGGGCAGAGACGCCGGAGCCGACCCGGAGACCGAGTGAACGTTATCCACCTGAAAGCGCTGGCAGTTCTGCTGGATCAGGCGGCTGCCAATCGC
>NZ_JACJPG010000671.1 GCF_014695955.1 Leptolyngbya sp. FACHB-36
TTCGAGCCATTCAAGATTCCTGCTGCTGCGGCTGGTTTATTGATTCTGAGTACAAGCAGCGCGTTTGCAGTAGATGTTAGAAACGACGACAAAACAAATTATTCAATTACCGTTGACCGAGGAAGAGGAGCATTTCTCGCGTCTTTGACAGCCTGGAGCAAGTCCACAGCTCGATCGATCTGCCGAGACAGTTGCACAATTTACGTGAATGGCAAAGCTATTCAAGCCAACGAAGGTGATGTTGTGGTGATCAAAAACGGCGTCCCTGTGATCGGGCTACAAGTTTGTCCTGTGCAGGTTTGCACGCCCGAAGGCTGCACAACTCAGGTGTATTCTGCCCCGGTTTGCTCTAGCGATCGATTGGATTTGCCTCAGCAAAGGTGACGCTTCCAAACCATACTTCTAATTCTGAAATAATCGTTAAATCTGAAAGTGGGCAGTGCAGCCAAACCCAAAAGGGTGCAGCGTCACAAGAAAATGCTGCCCACCTCATCTAAACGAATCGTTGGCTACGCCGCAACTTTTTCCATTGCAGGGCTGTACTGTCCCAAGGCAGCAGCACTGTTGTTCTTTGCTCGCTTGTACAGTTCCTTTTGGGCAGCGGGAACGTTAGCGTCCTGACCCATCCAAGTAGACATTGCGGCTTGCTGAAGGGCACGCCCGTAAGAGAACGTCAGCGCCCATGGCAGCTTGCCTTTGTACATTGCGTTCATCGCGTTGAGATGAGCCGTTGCCAACTCGTCGCTTTGTCCCCCCGAAAGGAATGCAATTCCGGGCACAGCGGCAGGCGTGGTTCGCAGCAGGCATTGAACTGTAGCGTTCGCCACCTCTTCTATGCCTGCCTGAGTTGAAGCATTCTCGCCCCCAGTCACCATGCTGGGCTTAAGCACCATTTGATGGAATTCGACGCCCTGCCGATAAAGCTGCTCAAAAACCGCGTGCTGGACTTCTTCGGTGACTTCAAAGCAGCGCTCTAGCGTGTGGTCGCCGTCCATTAGCACTTCGGGTTCAACGATCGGCACCAGTCCGCCGTCTTGACACAGCGCCGCATACCGAGCCAGCGCGTGAGCGTTGGTTTCGATGCAGCGGCGAGATGGGATTCCATCACCGATCGTGATTACTGCTCGCCATTTAGCAAAGCGAGCACCCATGCGGTAGTACTCTGCAATGCGATCGCGCAGCCCATCCAGCCCTTCGGTTACGACTTCATTAGGCGATTTTGCCAGCGGTTTTGCCCCAGCGTCCAGCTTAATTCCGGGGATCACTCCTGCTTCCATTAACACTTTTGTGAATGGCTTGCCGTCTTGAGTGGCTTGGCGGATCGTTTCATCAAACAGAATGACGCCGCTGAAGAACTCACCGATTCCTGGCGTCGTAAACAGCATTTCGCGGTAAGCGCGACGCATTTCTTCGGTTGTCGGAATCCCTAATTTTTGAAAGCGCTTGTTAGCAGTCCCATAGCTTTCGTCGGCTGCCAGAATTCCTTTTCCCTCTGCCACCATCGCCTTGGCGGTCGTGGTCAGCTCTTGGTCGTACATTCTTCTATGCCTCCGTAGAGCGTGTAAACAGGCGGTCTTCGAGCAAGTTTATGGAGTCTGTGAGCGATCGTCGTTGCTTTTACCACTGGATTCATCCTCCACTGGGCACAAGTCAACGCCCTCAAAGTTTATGCTGTATATCGCTTACTCTAGAGGATTTTCCAGAAAATCTTTAGTGTTGCTGAATGCTTAAATATGACTCAGGTTGAGCCGCTCCCAGCTTGGGTTAGCAATCCTGACTACGGCTACCGTAGGCAACCAGGTGGCTCACTGTCAGTAAACGTACGTCGCTACCCGTTATGCCGCTTTCTACTTCCTAATCTTGACGAGAACGATAGAATCATAAAGGACTGTTTCCCCCAGGCTGTATGTCAAATCGTGTCGGTGATTCGGAGCGTTCGGTGATCGCCTCTCAGAACGGTCGTACTAGCCATTCTCCCTCGGCGCTAAGCTGTATCCGAATTCGTGGAGCGCGGCAGCACAACTTACGAAATGTCGATCTGGAGTTGCCCCGCGATCGCCTGATTGTGTTCACTGGAGTTTCTGGGTCCGGCAAATCTTCGCTGGCGTTCGACACGATTTTTGCTGAAGGACAGCGCCGCTACGTTGAATCGCTCAGCGCCTACGCTCG
>NZ_JACJPG010000672.1 GCF_014695955.1 Leptolyngbya sp. FACHB-36
GACACAACGCCCGTCATGGGAACCAGCAGCGCAAAAAAGGTAATGGATGCCAATCCGCCTGCGGCTAATGTTTCGCGTCCCAACCAGCCCATCATCACCGTATCCACAAATCCAGTAGCCGCTTGAGCAACTTGAGCGCTCGCTAGCGGTACGGCAAGGCGGAGAAATTCCCGAATTTCGCTGCGGACCACCGATCGCATTAACAGTGAAGTCATAACGAGATGAACTCTGAACCAGTCCACTGTACGTTCAAACTTGCGATGGCGATTCACTCAACAGGCTGAAGAGGGCGATCGACTGAACTGATAAGCTCGATCACCCTCATTTCTAGCCCTTGTATTTTCAAGAATTAATAGGTTGAGGAACGTTGGTGTCGTCTAGTTCCATTCTTGGCGCTTTTAGCGGCTTGCTGTGCGCTTCTCTTTGAGAGTCTGGCGAAACCACTCGACAGCCTTATCAGTTGCTTCCTGAACTACCTGCGGCTGATCATAGAAGGCAATGTGATTAGTGGTCGTCATCCAATGCAGTTTTTTCTGCTGGGTGGGGATGCTTTGGAAGAAGCGACGTGCACCATCAGGTACGAGGGCAGTATCGGAGTGAATTACCAGCGCGGGAGCTTTAATGTCACGACCAGAATCAATAGCGTTGAACTGTAAGAATGGCTCGAAGAACATGACGGCTGATCGGTTCACCCAGCCCGGCTGAGCGCCGCGATCGGTGCCGTAGTAGTCATAGGCTTCCTGACCGGGCATTGCAGTATTAAGGTCTTTAGGATCAACGTTTTTCATGTAATCCACCTGTCCAGTTTGCTCATATTTGCTCCGAGCTTCCCTGCCCATCTGCAACCGCGCTTCATAGTTCTTGCCGAGCCATTGGCGCATCACTTCAGGATCGTGGTAGAAACCTGCCACCGTTACTAGCGCATTAATTGACGGATCAAGCGCAGCCGCTCGTGCAGAATATCCACCCCCTGAGCAAATTCCTAACAGCCCGATCGCATCGTGCTTGACATCAGGCAACGATCGCAGGAACGTCACTGCATTGCGGATATCGTCTACTTTCATTGCCGGATTCTCAAATTGACGCGGCGCACCTCCACTCTCGCCAAACGTCCGGTGATCAAACGTCAGTGCCACAAACCCCTGTTTCGCTAATTCTTGGGCATAGACAGCAGGCACCTGTTCTTTCACACTAGACTGCGGACCCGTCACCACAATGGCAGGACGGGCAGCTTTGGTATTCCCTGCTGGAAGATAAAGGTTGCCAATGACGCTGGCGTCACCGCTCAAGAACTGAACTTTGCGAACCGTGACTTCTTTCGCAGCGTTGGCAGTGCGCTCCAAGGTAGGCATGGTTTTAGCTTCCTGTGGTCGAAACTCAGCGCTGGCTAGGGAAGCGATCGCCAAAACCCCAAACGAAGCCAAGGTAATCGTTTTCAAGACAATCTTTTTAGCAGACATGATGGGTTTCTCCAAAAAGTTCGGTTAGATGAAGTGGCGGCGTTAAGGGCGCTTCTGCCTGCCGACAGCCTTATCTTCGCTGGAACCCACCGAATGATTATTGGAAATTCTTGCTTAATTTTTGAGGGTCTTGGCAAAGGCTTTGGGTGTTACGCCAAAGGCACGTCGAAACGCGTTGGTGAAATGGGCTTGATCAAAGAAGCCAACGGCTTGAGCCACGTCAGGAAGGGAAAGCTGATGGGTTACGAGTAATCGCTTGGCTCGCTCCAGCCGCAGGTGCAGGACGAATTGATGCGGCGCAAAACCCGTCGTGTTTTTGAATAACCGGGCAAAATGGAACGGTGAAACCCCGACTACACGAGCCATCTCCGCTAAGCCGAGGTCATCACCCAATTGCTCATGCGCTAGCTCCACGATCGTCTTGAGTTGGAGAGCAGAAAGCTTCCCTTTGGGGATGAGCGGTTTCTTCGGATTCTGGCTATGCGCAGTTAGTAAATGCAGCGTAAATGCCATTGTCAGAGTTTCAGCGTAGAGCGGCTCACTCGGTGTTGCCAGTTCAGACGCCAGTGCTCTTGTAAAGATGTAGGACTGAGAATCCGGTACGCACCGGCGTTCAGCAAACGTTTCTAAGGCAGTAGGGGCACGGTCTTCTAGCAGGGTTATCACAAATTCTGGTGCAATTGAGATCGCGGCAACCGTCATCTCGTCCCGCCAGAAAGGAGCATTGGTTTCGCCCTCAGACTGAAGACAAAGCCCTCCCGCAGGCAACACCCTTTCGTGCGATCGCCCGTCCACGCACCAACCAAACCGAACAGGCTCCCCCAAATTAATGATCAATCGATGTCCTTCAATTTGGTGCTCTGGCAGCTCCATCGGCAGCAACCGTTGCACTTCAAGGGTCAGATTTTGACGCCACTTTGCTTGAGTACTTGACAGCACAACTGCTGAATCCGGGGCAGAAGGGAAACGCTGTCCAGTTTCAGGATCAATTAAATTGATGCTGGATAAAGTCATGCGGGAGAGGCGTTATTTAAGTCAACGGCTTTGCATCAAAGCGTAGTCCAGTGACAGTTTAACCTCGACATGTCCCTCATGATTAATCTTTAGGCAAGCGCTTAGCGTCCAGCACGATCGAGAGACCTACACGATCGAGTGACCTAATTTTGATTGCGAGTCTGCCGCGCCAAGTCTAGTAAGGCTTCCCAGCGCTTTTGTAGCTGCTTAGAAGTGCATTTAAGTTCCCGCACGATCGCGTCATCGGTTGCCTGCGCCTGCTTCAGTTCCAGTAAGCGGTGCTGCTCTGGCGTCAGTTTATCTAGAAAGCGCTGCCACTCCTGCGCGGACAAGCCCAAATTCTGATCGAGATCTGCACCGAGCCATTGATGCACCAGCTTCCAATTGTGGGACAGCGTAAATTTCTCCACGTGGTACTTAAAGCGCTGCTGCAAATAGTCGCGCTGGCGGGGCGTGAGTCCCAAGATCTCATCGATCTCAGGTGCCGACAAATCTTGCAGCTTTAGGGTGAGGTAGTTGACGCAGTCGGTTTGCCCTTGGGATTCTAGGTAGCCAATCAGTTCCGAAACCACACGATCGCGCAGCACGGCTTCTGATGAATCAACGGCATGGGCAACCATTTGTTCGCGCACCTGCTGGGCGATCGGGCTGCGGTTGTGTGCCTCAGCGTCTTCGCCTTTGGGTGACTCCAACGCCTGCTCAATGTCGATCGCAACTTCCAATGGCTGTCGCTGTCCAAATCGCTGCGATCGCAGCACAATTAGCTGCTGGCTTTGTCCACCCGGCAGCGTAATGCGCCGCTTGGCGTACTGCTCGGTGAACGCCATGTATTCGGCAAGTTCTAGGCGCGTGCGCGGTTGGTAGGTGTCGGGCAATTCGTTTTCGCGGCGGAAGGCTTTGAGCGACTCGGTATAGAAGCCTTGCAGAAAATCCTCGATCAGCGTGTAACGAGCTTGAAAGCCAAGCTGCATCCGGCTTGGAGCAATGTGGCGGTAAATCATCGACCCCAAAGTGCTGTGCAGTTCCGTACGTCCACGCCGAGAGCCAAGCTGGTAATACGTAAGACACTTCTGTAATCGATGCCGAGCTAGAGATAGCTGCCAGGTCCGTCCCTGATCTGAGGCTTGAATGCGTCCGCTCTTTTGGCAAATGCGATCGACCTCGGCTGCAATTCGACCCGCTAAGGGTTCTACATTGCCCCCCGGAGGGTTAATTTCGGACCGTAGTTCTCGTGCCAAAAGCTGAGTCAGAGATGGAAGATCTAACAGATCGGGAGATGACGTTTCCGTATCCAGTTCAACGGGTTCGGGGTCAGTAGAGTAGGGCGATAGATCTGCGGCGATCGCAGTAAAATCATCTGGCGTAACGTTATTCATAGCTCGGCAGTGCACTCAAACGAAAATGGTAGAACAGGTTCGCGCAGCGGTCTGAATCAGCGAGGCTCACCCAAACCTTCGCACGCTAACTGTCTTAGTTGGCTACACGAAGGGCGGGAGTCGCTACGGTCAATCTCCAGTAGGCTAGGTCACTTTCTCAGGTGGCTATAGAACTCTCCACCAGTCGCTGAATCCGCCAAATCGCCATCAGCAATGAGGACTTAACGCTATTGGTTAAAACCTAGACAGGCTAGACGATCGCAGCCGCGAGCCACCCGTTGCTCACCGTTTTAACCAGTGGACAGTTACCAGGTTGGACAGCAAATAACGCAGAACGGGTCAACAACCCAAACGAATTACTCACGGCTCATAGCCATTAGTAGCGCATTTCCGCCGCCCACGATGCGGCTGCTTCCCATCCCAGACCGCGGCGGACAATGATTGGTTCCTCCTCGGTTAGGTCGAGAATCGTCGAAACGTGATAGCCCGGCTCGGTTCCAGTATCAATAATTAGGTCTACTCGCTTCTCCAGACAGTCAAACAAATCAAAGCGTGAAATGTTCGGAGAATCCGCGATCGAATCAGGCACCACGTCACCAGCTTCATCAATCAGGTGAGCGGACGTAGAGATGATCGGATTGCCCAATGCGTTCAGCAGCGCCAAAGAAACTGGATGATCGGGTACCCGGATACCCGTTGTGCGCCGCTTGGGATGCATCACTAGCCGGGGAACTAGCTTCGTTGTCGGCAGCAGAAATGTGTAGGGACCTGGAATCAAGCGCCGCATCACTCGGTACGCGGCATCAGTCACGATCGCATACTGGGCGATATCGGACAGCGACGGACACAGGAATGTCAGCGGCTTATCGTTCGCCAGTTGTTTGATCTGCCGCACACGCTGCACCGCGCTTTTAGAATTGAGGTCGCACCCGATCGCGTACACCGTATCCGTGGGATACAGCATGACGGCACCATTGCGAAGCGCATCGCGGATCGTCTCGACGGTGCGGGCTTGAGGATTTTCAGAATGGAGGGTGTAGAGCATTGACATGGAGGGAAATGGCAAGATTAGAACGGGTCAGAACTTACACAGGCGGAGATCGTAGCCCCGACTCCCCACTCCCTACTCTCTACTCCCTATGAAAATCGCTTATGTGGAATGTCCGACTGGAATTGCGGGCGATATGTGTCTAGGCGCGATCGTGGATGCTGGGATGCCGCTGGACTATTTGATCGAAGCACTCAGCAAGCTAGGGATTGCCGAAGAGGTTCAGCTAAGGGCAGAATCGGTTCACCGCAATGGACAGCGGGCAACAAAGCTGCATGTTGACTTAACGCACGAATCGAAGTCGCCGACTCAAGCGATCGCGTCTGTTGAGGATCACAGCCATTCCCATTCTGCTACAAATTCATCAGCGAGATCAGACCACCATTCCCACAGTCACGCTCATAGCGCTGCTCACGGTGCTGCTGCAGACGGACATTCCCATCCGCGCCTGCGTCACCTGCCGGAGATCGAGCAGATGATTCGATCTGCCAAGTTGCCTGCCCGCGCTGAGCAGTGGAGCTTAGCGGTGTTGCGCAAGCTGGCAGACGCCGAGGGAGCCGTTCACGGGATTCCACCGGAGCAAGTTCACTTTCACGAAGTCGGAGCAACAGACGCGATCGTCGATATTGTTGGCACCTGCTTAGGGCTGGACTGGTTAGACATTGAAGCGATTTACTGCTCGGCGCTACCGACGGGCGGCGGCACGATTCGGGCAGCTCATGGGCGGTTGCCAGTTCCGGCTCCGGCAGTGCTCAAGCTGTGGGAACTGCGTCAGGTGCCGATCTACAGCAACGGCATTGAGCGAGAACTGGTGACGCCAACCGGCGCCGCGATCGTCACCGCTTTGGCGGAGCAGTTTGGTCCACCCCCGACCATGACGCTGCACCGTGTGGGGCTGGGAGCAGGGACACTGGAGCTACCACTGCCGAATATTTTGCGGCTGTGGATTGGAGAAACCGAGCGTAAGGAAGTCAGCCGCGAGAAAGCCAGGAGCGAGGACGGAGGGAAGGAGACGATCTCGCTGTTGGAAACGCAGATTGACGATGTGAGTCCGCAGGCGATCGGGTACGTATTTGAGGCGCTGTTTGCAGCGGGGGCACTGGATGTGTTTACGCAGGCGATCGGCATGAAGAAGTGCCGTCCGGGAACGCTGCTGTCGGTGGTTTGCCGTCCAGACGAGGCAGCAGCGTGTGAGGCAGTGCTGTTTCGGGAAACAACGACGCTGGGGATTCGTCGATCGCTCCAGCAGCGATCAACACTGCATCGGGAGATCCAGACGATCGCAACGCCCTACGGTGCCGTGCGGGTGAAAGTGGCATGGCAACCGCACAGCGACCAACCAACGAACGTCCAACCGGAATACGAAGACTGTGCCCAGATTGCTCGCCAGCAGAATTTACCGTGGCGGGAGGTGCATCGATCGGCGCTGCACACATGGTACGAGCAGTCTGACGCGAAATACTCAGGGAGTGGGCGCTGAGGGCTACCGCCGCAAAGCAAGCACAGCCAACGCTTAGTCTTCAGCAGGCGGGTTAAGTGCGGGGTCTATAGCAGGTTGAGCGGCACTGCTGGCAGGTTGGGCAGTCGCAGCCGCTGGGATTGAGGCTGGAGTGTTTGCGGTGGGCTGTGCAGCCGCTGTTGTTTGTCCAGATTGCGGGGCGGTTGCTGATGCGGGCTTCGCAACTCCAGGTATAACGCGCTCCCAGGCGATATTGCTCTCGGTGTCGATCGACACCACAATTTTGTCGGGCTTGGTGGGCTTGCCTGCCGTGTTTGCTACTACGGCTGGGACTGGCGTCTTGGACGCTCGAATGCCTGCTGCAGGCTTCTTGCCTTTGGGCTCCGGTGGACGCTCCATCTGGCACTCAAAGGTCTGCCCTGGCTTTACGGCTTTGTATCCATCCCCGCAGCGAATCAGCGGACGCACGCCAATCTCGCCCTGCACGACTTCCTGCACCAAATTCTCAAACTTCACCAGATTCAGCAGTCCCTTCGCGTGAGGCACATCCCAGGTAATGCTTCCCTGAGCATCCTGCTGCTTCACGGGAATCGTGAACGTGTAGCCGTTGTCCATTTCGCCAGTGCACTCGAAGGTAACCTCGGCTTCGGGCTTGACGCCCTTAGGACAGCTGACAGATTTAAGCGAGACGCCGCCCTGCTTGATGATATCTTGCTGGATGGCTTGGGCAACGCGATCGGTTTCCAGCGTTTTCTCGCAGGCGGCAAGCGGTAAAACCAGGAAGGGCAACAGGTACCGGACTAGCTTCATGGATCGAGGACTCAGCAAGGCTTCAAGATTTACCGTAACGGTAGAGAGTAAAGACTACGTTAAGTCAGTAAGGATCACTAGATTAGAATGTTTCGATCGCCAACGGCGATTAGCGATCGACTATTTGTGCTGCTCGACTTCAGTTTTGCTGGCGTGCAGCTCTGCCCAGCGCTGCTGAATCTCCGTAATCTGAAACAGCGGTTGAAACGGCAGCCCTGCCTGCTGATAACACTCTGTACCGCCCTGCTGACGGTCCACCAGCGCAATCACGCCATTCACCTGGTAGCCTGCCTGTTGCAGTCGTTCTGCGGCTTTGAGCGCGGATTGTCCTGTTGTGACGACATCTTCGAGCACCGTAATGCGGCTGCCTGCGGGTAAGTCCAGTCCTTCGATGTAGGCGCGGGTGCCGTGTCCTTTGGGTTCTTTGCGGATAATGAGCGCGGGCAGCGATCGCCCCTCATACGCCGCCACCACGCTAACCGCTGTGACGATCGGATCGGCGCCTAGCGTCAGCCCAGCTACAGCGTCCGTATCAGCAGGCAACTGCGACAGAACGATTCGACCGACCGCTAGTGCACCTTGTGGATGCAGCGTTACTTGTTTACCGTTGATGTAATAGGAAGATCGCTGACCCGATGTCAGTAAAAAGTCGCCTTCTCGATAGGCTGCCTGACAGAATAGATCCAAAAGGTGCTGACGCAGCGTTGCCAAATCAACTGTGGCGATCGAGATAGAAACCTCATTCGGCGATCGAAAAATTTCAGTCATACCTTGCAGCAAATCAGTACAATTGGGGCAGGATAAATGAGCTGATTCATCATTTGAATTCGCTCAATGTGCTAGGGCAAGCTCGGTGCGCTAAGGGCGGCAAAGCCGCAGAGCAGAGACGGTTAATTCTGAATCTGTTTTCTGAATTCCGCCAACCTGATCTTAGTTCTAAACCTGATCTAAATCTGACAACGACTGATTAAAAATTCGGGGAGTGTTATATGGAAATTCGCTACAAGTCGGCGATCGTCGCGCTAGGAATTGCGCTGCTTTCACCGATCGCAGCATCGACGGTAATGGCTCAAACGGTGTTTACAGTTCCCGCACCGACGCAGCGAGGAAGTATTCCGAATCAAGTCGAAGACGCCTTTTTCTCGAACGGGCGCGACTTCTATCAAAATCGATCCGTCCCACGCCAGATCAGTATTCTGTTTGGTCCTGGCATTATCATTCGCAACTCGTTTCCTGAAAACGAAATTGCTCGTGACGGAAATGCCATCAACACGCTTTACCGGGAACTGCTTGCCAATCAGTTCAATAGTGGTCCTCTAATTCGCACGGTTGATTTGCCCAGTCCCTTCACTGAATCACTCCGGACTGCACCGCCTTCGACCGCCAGCGTTCCACCTCCATCTGTGCCACCAATCTTTACGCCCACGCCGCCTTCGACGTTATCGCAGCCTAGAGGTCCGATTCCGGCACTGTGGTAGAGCGGAGCTGCGAAACGGTGGTGAGCGATCGCCACGAATACTCGTAAAGCGATTCGCTGGCAGCGAATCGCTTTATTGCGTTTTAAAGTCCAGGGTGCAGGGGTCGAACCTGCCTGGGGCGAATTATGAGTTCGCTGCCTAAACCGCTCGGCCAACCCTGGCTGACGCCCTTATTGTAGCCCGATTCCGGGCTGGGAGCAGAGAGTGGGCAACGGGGAATGGAGAGTTCGAAAATCTTCGTAATTTTGACAGCAGAATCTCAGATTCTGGGGCTAGAATTGGTGCCATCGCACCGTATCCACGCGACTCGCCCACGATCCCTACACCATGAAACTCAACTCAACTGTAGTCATGACGTTCGTTCTTCTGTCGTTGATGTTTGGGGCAGGGCTGATGAGTGCTGCCTGGGGCTTGGTGATGGGTCGTGAGGCACTCAAAGGGGTGACTCAGCCGGACACGCGCCCAGCAAACAATTTGGCAAACCGGCAGGGCAACGGCGCACAAAGCAGCAGCTTTGCGATTTTGCGCGAGGACGAGATTCTTGCCACTGTGAAATCGCGCATGGGCAGTGGTCG
>NZ_JACJPG010000673.1 GCF_014695955.1 Leptolyngbya sp. FACHB-36
ATTTCTGCACCCAGGGACGATCGCCAGCAGGCGTCCACCGACTCGACCACAACGGTTCCGTTCCAGTCTGGGTCAAATTGATAGATCAACACGCGATCAACATCAAGAAACTGCCGCACCTCGGCAGCGGTTGTATCTAAAATTTCCTTCAGATTCAGCGACTGACGAATCCGCAGCGCGATCGCGTTGAGCAAATAGGCGCGTTGGTTTTGGCTTTGCAGCGCTTCGTCTGCCCGCTTGCGCTCGGTGATGTCGCGGAAGTAGCAGATACGACCGTAGATCGTGCCTTCGGACGACAGAACTGGGTTGGAGTAGCAGTCGAATATGCGTCCATCGAGCAGCGCCAGCTCGGTGTGGCTGACTGAACTCGAATCGGCAGATAGCGATTCAATGGCAGTGATAAACTCATCTGGCTTTTGCAAATGAGACAGCAGCCAGTCAAGTAAATAGTTCACATCCTCGGCTGGCGATCGCGTCTCAGGTACCCGTGAGGTGCAACTACGCAGCGTCTCAGGCACCTGCCACAGCTCACAGAAGCGACGGTTATAGCTCGTTACTTGCCAGCGTTCGTTCACGACTAGAATCCCGTCGATCGCGGCGTCCTGCTGCGCCCGTAGGAGCGAGTTGCTGTGTTGAAGTGCGTCTTGAGCCTGAATGCGCTCCATGAACTGCCCAATCTGGCTACCGATCGCCGCTAGCATCTGCATCAAACTGTGATTTGGCGCTTGCACCTCTTGGCTAAATAAACTAATCACGCCCAGCAGTCGGCTACTGCTTAGGACTGGAAATCCAGTAGCGCTATGCATTCCAAGCCGAGTCGCGACCATTTCACCCACAAATCGATCGTCGCGGGCAATGTCGGGAATCCAGATAGGGGCAGTCTGCTGCCAAACCTGACTAGGTAGCCCCACACCGGAAGCAAACGTTAGCTGCTGTATGGTGGCGTCAAACGCTGTAGCATCCAGGCTTGACATGTGCCAGCGGGCAGCACAGCGCAGCCCGTTTGTCTGAGAATCAAGGATCCACAACTCCGCCAAATCCCACCGCAGCATTTCACAGATTACCTGAAGCAGACGGTGCATGGCTTCATCTAAGTTGGCGGCTTCTGCGAGCACCTGCGTCGCAGCATACTGTAAGCTCAAACGCTGCTCTGCTCGTTTGCGATCGGTCACGTCGCGCACAATTTTCAGCACTTCGGCTTCGCCACTGACCACTATGCGGGTTTCTTCGCTGTGGATGCCGTCCTCCAGCAGAATCTCGTACTCGCAAAACTGCGTTTCGCCCGTTGCAAAGGCTTGTTCTCGACAGTGACGCAGCTGCTCGGCAATGTCTGCTGGTAATACGTCAGCTTCGCGCTTGCCAACTAGCTCATTGGGAGGAAGCAGCAACCCCACAGTTTTAGACGGTTGTGCGTTGAGGTAAACACCGTCTCGGCTGATGCGCAGCATCAGATCAGGAATGGCGTGGATCAACGCCTGATTGTGGACTTCGCTTTGCCGGAGACTCTGCTCCACTTGCTTCTGCTCGGCGGCAGCGCTCACAAGTTTCCGCAGCTTGCGTCGCAGTTCTAGCTGACTGGTTGCTTGACGGCTCAGCCGCCATAGGGCGTCAATCTGGTGCGACTGCAATTCGTGCGGCAGAGTGTGTACTACACAAAGCGTTCCGATCGCCTCTTCATCTGAAGTCAGCAGCGGCACACCCGCATAGAAGCGGATCGGTGGGTCGTCTGCCACTCCAGAATGGTTGGCGAAGCGCTCATCTGCCAGCACGTCTGCAATCACCAGTGCTGCCCGATGCAAAGCGCAGTGTTGGGAAAGCCCCACTGTTCTAGAATCGCTTTGCTCCAGTCCGACGCACGCCGTAACCCACGGCTCTTCTAATAAGTGGATTGCAGCGATCGGGGTTTCGCAGATCGCAGCAGCTAACTGCACGATGTCTTCCAGAGCTGCATCGAGTTCAACGTCTGGACATTGGCGCAGCGCCTCTAGTTGCTCTGCCTCACGAATAGGTGCGTCTTCAGGATTCATGCTGGCAATAGTCAGGTTATGCAAGCAGCGGTGTTATCGTATGTTAACAATTTGTAACGTAGCAAACCCTGAGATTTCGCGGCTGAAAATACTGAAGTTTCAGCCCGCCCTGTCTCCACATACCCGTGCGGATATATACGTTAAGCAGAGCGTTTAAATACCAACAGGACAAAAAATACCGACAAGACAAATAAATACCAGCAGGACAAAGCAACTGCTACTCGCCCAAGCAGCCCATTAACAGCAGCACTCCTACTATCCAGAATATCCAGTTGGGAACGGCTAATGCTGCCAACCATTCAAACGGCAGCAGCACTAACCGCGTTATGACCAAGCCGACGATGATAAATAGAAATAGTAAGGGAAGTGCCATGGTGTATAAGAGCACAGGTAAGAATTGAGCCCCTTTCGCAAGCGGAAACATTCGATCGAGCCGTATCGTCTACCTTGCTTAGACGCTAATTTAGGTGGGATGGTTCGAGTGTATAGTTTCACAAGCGATGAGGTTAAAGCGGCAGTGATGAATCAACGAGCACTCGATCGAGCCGAATTAGAGCGGCTAACCCAGAGGATACCTCTGAAGCGTTCTTTGATGCATCCACTCCTGATGACTGCTGTGAGGTCAGGTGTAGCGCTCGTTGCACTACTGCTGCTTCATATTCCGGCTGTAGCACAGGACGCAAACTTCGGTAAGCTGACCCTAGATTCTAACAAGACTTCCGGTACGCTCCAAGGGTCTACAGGCGGCTCAACCTCGCTGCCTGCGATCGTCAGCAATAGCGATCGCAGCAACAACAAATGCCTGGGATTTGGTGACCCCACTCCCGACCACATTTTGGTGCTTCAGCAAGCCGTTCCGCGCTTGAGACTACGTGTAAACAGCGGCGGAGGCGACACAACACTGGTTGTGCAGGGACCCAACGGTGTGATTCGCTGCGGAGACGACTCCAGCAGAAGCAAGGATGCCAGCATCACCGATACAGACTGGCAAGCGGGCACTTACAGAATTTGGGTTGGCTCTGCCACTCCCAGCACTCCGCGAGACTACACCTTAAGCGTTCGACCTTGAGCAACAATCGCGTTTCGTGTCGTTGGCGATTTCCTCCACGTCGCGTTGAGTGAACAAACCAGGCGCTAAAATAATCAGAAGGTAAATTTTGCCAGAGGCTTGCCTGGTGTTATCCACTCTGATTGCTGACTTTCGCATCATTTTCGATCGGGACCCTGCGGCTCGCAACTGGCTGGAAGTGCTGTTCTGCTATCCAGGCTTGCAGGCGCTGATTTTTCATCGTTTCGCCCATTGGCTGTATGTGTTGGGACTGCCTTTTATCCCTCGGTTCATCTCTCATCTGGCTCGCTTCTTGACGGGAATTGAGATTCATCCCGGTGCACAAATTGGTGAAGCGGTATTTATTGACCACGGGATGGGTGTGGTGATCGGAGAAACGGCGATCATCGGTGACTATGCGCTGATCTATCAAGGAGTGACGCTGGGCGGCACGGGCAAAGAAAGCGGCAAGCGCCATCCGACCGTGGGCGAGAACGTCGTCGTGGGGGCAGGCGCAAAAGTCTTGGGTAATATCCAAATTGGCAATAACGTCCGAATCGGCGCGGGTTCTGTAGTCTTACGCGATGTGCCGTCTGACTGCACGGTGGTCGGGGTGCCGGGTCGGATCGTCTATCGATCGGGTGAGCGAGTGGGTCCCCTTGAACATGGACGCCTGCCCGACTCTGAGGCGCAAGTGATTCGCGCCCTCGTCGATCGCATTGAGCAGCTAGAGCAGCAACTGCAACTGGTTCAACAGCGTCAGTCCTTGGATGACTCGTTTTCTCGGATGTCTGCTACTGCCAGCATTTCAGCGGACGCTGCCACGACGACCAACGCCAAGCCTGCACTAACCGCAGCAACCCCTGCGTGCCGCCTGCGGGACAAAATAATCGAAGAGTTTTTAGACGGTGCAGGCATTTAGCGCGTTCGCTACGGATTGACTTCCTGGCTCGACCAATCTCCGTTTTTGTGCTCATAAATGCGGCGATTCTGTGGATTCCCGCGTAGTTCTAGATGATCGACACGATCGGGATCAAGCAGCAGTAAGCAAAAGTTCGGCAGCGGCGCGATCGCGTCGGGCAAGGGTGCATTAAACCCATCGTCACTGACTCTGGGCTGACCTGGATCAGCCCAGGTGAACTGCGATCGAGCGGCGTCGGAAAGCTCTTGCCACGTTGAGGCTCTCGCCGCTTGCAAAGCGGAATCAGCATGCATCTCGCCCACCAGCGTTAAGCGTCCAGCAAACCGAAACTGCTCGCGAGTATTAGGGAAATACCAGCAGACCTCGCCCCACGGCGATCGCTCGATCTCATCTGCTTTCTGACTGCGGATGTCGGTGATGAACTTTAGTTGATTCGCATCGGCTAGAGTGCCGCGAAACACCACCGTGCGATTTGCTGGACGACCTGTTGCCTGTACGGTAGCAAGCTGCACATAGCGGGCATACGGAAGTGAACGATTGCGGTGTAGAGCGCGAGCTAGGGATGATCGCCACGGAGCAAGGGACATACAGGGACTGGGAAACCAATAAATGTTTACAAGCGAAGCATGATTCGCTGTTAGCGAGTAGTGTTTTCACAGTTCTACCGCTCCATCCACCAGGGTATCTCGTAGCGCGCGTTTTGCAGGCTGGCGTCCAATTGTCGGTACTGCGGTTCATAGCGACCCACCAGTTCCCAGTACGCAGGGGAGTGATTCAGGTGTACGGTATGGCACAATTCGTGAATCAACACATAGCGCACGATCGGCGGCGACAAAAACAGCAGCTTGCTGTTGAGGCTGATGGTCTTTTTTGCCGAGCAGCTTCCCCAAATCGTTTTCTGCTGCCGCACGCTGGCTCGCTCAAATGGCAGCGCCAGTTCCTGACTGACGCTCTGCAGCCAGGAAATCAAGTGTAGCCCTGCTTTGTGAGCAACCCACTGCTGCAAAGTGGCTTGGCAGAGGGATGGATTAGCAACCTGTCCCGACAGAACGAGACGGAACGGGGATGCTGTGAGCTTGACGCCGTGCCACGTAGTCGGGCAGTATTCCACTTGCCAAGCTTCCCCGATCGCCCGTAGACAAATCTGTTCCGGTCGTTCAGCGGCGGTATCAGAGTGTTGGACCTGCGCCTTTATTCGCTCGGTGGCACGGTCAATCCAGTGTTGCTTTTTCTGAAGAATCGCAGGAATGTCGCGCTGGTCAAACCCAAAGGGCACAATCACTTCTAAATTGCCAAGGCTGGAGAGCTTGAGGGAGACGTGTTTGGCTTTGCGGCTTTCGCGAATCGTGTACGTTAATGACATTGGTGCCGATGAAATTTCAACCGTTGGTGGAACAAGTGACCCTGCGTCCGGCGATCGCCGAAGATGGAGATTGGGCAACTCCGCTGCTGTTTGCGGCGGGTCCGGAGGTGTTTAGCTACAGTTTTGCCTCGCCAGCAGAACAAGCACAGACCATTCTACGACAGGCATTTAGTTACCCTCACCATGCCTTTAGCTACGAGTACGCGCTCGTTGTGGAGGTACAGCAGCAGCCTGTTGGTGTGATGATGCGCTACTCCGGCTCTGTGAAGCGACAGGCAGACGAGAAAGTGCATTCCGTCATGGCGCGCTTGCTGCCTCTGCACAAGCTGCCCAAAATCCTGATGAACGTGGCGGATTTAAGTCGAATTAAGCAAGAGGTGCGGCTCTCAGACTATTACATTTTGGGACTCAGCATTCTACCGGAGTTTCGAGATCAGGGGCTGGGGTCTCGCTTCTTGGCGCAGGCGGAGGTTGAAGCCCGATCGCAGCATTGCTCTAGCTTGTGCTTGGATGTGACGTACAGCAACCGGCAAGCGAAGTTGCTGTTTGAGCGAGTCGGCTATCAAGTGACCTGTAGTAAAACCACCGATCGCTTTGCTCAGATGACCCGCACAGGTGGACTGCATCACATGGTCAAGTCGCTGGACACACCTACTCAATGCTGACGCCACGCACGGTCTGAGCCCGCGATCGCGCTGTCAGGGGTGCCTGCTGAACCTCGCGATCGCGGATTCGATGCACCTGAAAATAGTTCTGCCACAGCTCCGGCGCGTTCAACGTCTCACCGCCATGCTTCGTTAGGCGCTTGCGGACTTTGCACAAGACAGGTGTGTTGACGCAGGCTCCCGCCACAATGATTTGCCCCTTCGTCAATGCAGGTAATTCCTTGAGCAAATCTCGCCCCGCCGCTTCCACGCCGTACTTCAGGCTTTCCTGGTCCACCGGATTGACAATTCGCATGATGAACTGGCTCATGCACTGGGACAGCACATCAGAATCCAGCTTGCCCGGACGCTGCGTAATCAGTCCAACGCCCAAGCCGAATTTGCGCCCCTCGCTCAGAATGGTGCGAATGACTGCCTTACAGCGTGACGGCTCATGGGCGGGCGCAAAGCGGTGCGCCTCCTCTAGCAGAATGAATACGGGATAGGGCAAAAAGTTTTCATCGCTAGGCGTAATGAGTTCTCGCTGCGTGTTCATTCGGGCTTGGTTAGCCTGTCGCAGCACCGCCGCGCAAATTACCTGCTGCTCTTCCTGACTGATTTCGTTCAGTTGCAGCACGGTCACTTGTCCCGGTTCAAACAGATCCCTTGGCGCAACACTGTGTTCAAACGGGTGGAAATAGCTCGATCGCTCCAATCGTTCTAATTTCCACTCCAGCGCCGGAGCGGACGATCCCGATTTTTCGTTGCCGTCGTCGTCCACCTGCACATCGGCTTCGCGCACTGCTGCGATCAAGTCCTGAATGCCCCAGCGATATTCGCCGCGCTTGTGGCGCTGCAGCAGGCGATAGGCTTTGTTGAGAATGGACTGCTGACGATCGCTCATCTCTGGCAGCAGCGTCAGAATGTCGTAGTAATCTAGCGACGAAACGCGGATCCGAATATCGTCGGGCGTCATCACGTTGACTTTGGGCGAGTAGCCGTCAGCCGTTTGGAACTGCGGGTGTCCTTGGATTTCGGACAGCGTGTGATACTCACCGTGTGGGTCAAGAATTAGCACGGCAGCGCGGTTATGCGGTAGCAGTAGCTCTTCCACCAAGACGCCTGCGGTGTAGGATTTGCCCGACCCAGTACCCGCCAAAATTGCCATGTGCGTACTGACAAGTTC
Source organism: Leptolyngbya sp. FACHB-36 (assembly GCF_014695955.1). Taxonomy (GTDB): domain Bacteria; phylum Cyanobacteriota; class Cyanobacteriia; order Leptolyngbyales; family Leptolyngbyaceae; genus FACHB-36. The sequence goes on from NZ_JACJPG010000673.1 coordinate 7,191, forward strand.
CTTGACGTCTAGGGCGATCGGCACATCCGACTCCCGCAGCAGCAGCGACCCAATGTGAGCAGAGCCAATTTGCCCAGGCTGTCGGCGGTTGAGAACGCGCTGAAGCATGGGGTCATCCGCTAGATGCACTTTAGCGCCGGGATCAGGCGTTTTGCGCGGGTTCATGAAGCCGAGTGCGTCATCAAAGTAGCCGACGACATCCACCGTCACCTCATAGATTTCTGGATTCGCATACGTGAACCCCACGAGAGCGGCGATCGTCTCTGGGCTGATTTCGGTATCCGCAAAAATGCGGTCAGGCAGATGGTCGATTAAACGGCGGGCAGAAATCTTGCCCAAGATTTGGAGCGGGCGATCGCGGAGTTCAGCGGGCGCGGCCAGCACTTCGTAGTAGACAAACTCGCCAACTTTGACGTGACGGTTGTTTGCCGTGATAAACACGTATTGATTACCGTTCTCTCCCGGTCCTTTGACCGTGCCAATCACACCTGCAACCGCTACGTTTCCAGGCTTTGATTCAATCGCTAAGTTATTCGCTCTCATCAGCCCTCACTTCGCTTGAGCCAGTGGTACGTGCGTATCCTTATGGTTATAGCAGCTTACCACCGCAACAGCTTCTCGGTGATTTTGCCTTCCGAGATTGAGCACGAGCCGCTCGGTGGTCATTAGCATTCGTCTGTATCCTGCTACTAAAAACGCATTAATGATAGGAAATTTACGGATACCTCAAACAGATTGACAGTGTAATCTGAAGCAACAGGCTGCTTAACACAATGCTACAAAAACCGCCTGTCAGATAGAGGTTGAAGTTGTAGGGGAACCCTAAAACTGTTGCATGGCAAACGCCAATTTTGTATTCAGGAGTCTGGTCCTGAGTCGCTCATGCATGATGTGCAACCAGGAATGGCGGTGTTAAGCAGCCGAGTTGATCGTAACGGAGCATTCCACTCGTGATAGATTCCTCTTCTCCCCTCCCTCAGGCTATTGGAGCGGTCTTAGCGCGAGAAACTCCTACTGGACAGGTCTCGGTCGATCTGCTTCGGGTACAGCAGCACATTTCTAAAATTGCCTCCACGAGTGCTGATCCCAGGCGAGCACTCGTGGAACTTGCTGCCGCGATCGGAACTGCCTTCCAAGTTGAGGGATGCTCGATTCTGTATTCAGCAAGCGCGGGTTCAGACAGTTATGCCATTCATTGGAAAGTGAATGCCCTAATGCTGCCAGTGCAAACCCTGTCAATCTCATCATTCCCTGACAAAGCAGCTCCTTCCGATTTGACTATTGTTCCAGATATGGAGCGGCTTTCCAGCGATGAGGCGATCGACCCGTGGTTTAGGACCGTGCTGACAAGTTGGCAAGTAACCTCATCCCCAACCGCGACTCCATCAGTAATCGGAGCCGCTTTGGCAATCTCAACTCGATTTCACGATCAGGTAAATGGCAGGATTAGCCTCATGCGAACGCACCCTCACAGCTGGACAACTACTGAAATTGAGGCACTCACGAGCGTGTCGCAGCAGGTTGCGATCGTGCTCTCCCATCTGCAGCTTCAGCAGCAGCTTCAGCAGCAGCTTCAGCATCAAGCAGTCGTTAACCAGTTAACGATGGCGATTCGGAACTCGTCTGACATCACGGATATTCTGAACCTGGCAACGAATGGCACGTCCACTGCCTTGCAGGTGCAGCGCGGTCTGTTGCTGCGCCTAAAATATTGGGACCCACTATTTAGGAGCCGATCCTCGACACAAACGCCTAAAGTACGAGTCACGGTGGTGTGTGAATGGTTTAACCCATCTGAAGGTATGGGCCTGTTTCAGGGCGATGCTGCCCCATCTGACCACTCGATCGAGTTCCCGTCTGCGTTGAATCAGTCATTCTGGCTGTCAGAGTGCGCGCTTTGTCAATATGCTTTCAAGCAGTCAGGCGCACCGATCGTGATCAACGATTCGCGCGAGCTACCCGGCTTTGATTCCAGTATCGGTATTGCCTCCGTATTCACCTTAGAGGAGCTTCCCGCTGTGCTCATAGCTCCTCTGGAGAGCCAAGGAACGGTATTGGGATTTTT
>NZ_JACJPG010000674.1 GCF_014695955.1 Leptolyngbya sp. FACHB-36
TCTTGCGGTTGCATTGCAGGCAAGAAACCCAACACCATAAGCGATGTTGGGTTTCTAATTGTTAATTCAGCTTGTATGGCAGACAGCCGTCCAGGAAGGTAATAATCACGGACTGACCGTGTTTGCAAAAACTCTACTGCCCTACAGGCTTCAGAGTTACCGAGACTTCCGACCAATTAACGCCAGTTGAGTCAGCAGGAACTGCTCCTGCTGCAAATCGTTCAGACTTCGAGCGATCGCGATCGCATCCTGATACCGCTGTTGCGCTTCTACAGAATTACCAAGACGCTGATGAAGCTGAGCCAGCGATCGCAGTGATGTCAGGATTTCGCGGGAATTTTCTTGCTCTTGAGTCAGGTCTAGCCGCTCATTCACTAGGTCGATCGCTGGCTGAATCCTGTTCTGCCGACTCAGAATTGCAGTCATGCCATCAATTGCCCGAAGCTGGTTGGGTCGATCGCGGTTCAGACGGGCAAGTCGAACCGCAAGTTCGTATGCCTTGAGCGCTTCCGCGTCGTTTTGCCGATAACCGTCGCCTAAATTGTTCAGCGTCGTCGCCTCAACCCGAGTATCATCGGACAACCGACTCGCTGACAGGGCGGCTTGATAGTGTTTGAGCGCTTTAGCACGATCACCCGACTGCATTGCCAGTCGCCCCAAGCTGTTTTGCGAGAGAGCCTCTCCCGTGTGGCTGCGGGTTTGCTGAGCCAGCGTCAAGGCTTGCTGAAACAGCTCCGCTGCCGTGGACACGCTACCCTGATGTGCTAGCAGGCTTCCCAAATTGTTCAGGGCATAAATCTGTGCCTGCTGATCCTGACGATCGCGGCTAATGGCAAGCTGACGACGAAAACTGTCTTCAGCCGCCGACAACTGACCTAAGCGCACGTAAGCAGACCCCAGGTAGCCGTAGACCAGCGTTTCTCCTTCGCGATCGCCGCTGTCCTGGTAGCGTTGAAGCGCTTGCTGCCAGGATTGCACCGCATCCTCCAGAAATTCGTCCAGCTCTTGGGTTTTGCCCAGTTGCAAAAATCGATCGGCGTCGTCTCTAGCGGCGCTGCGGGTCCGAGTTGCGGGAGCTCGAAACTGCTGGGTTAGATCCGCCGCGATCGCGGGAGCGCCCAGGAGAAGCGCCGCAACCAAGCCCAACGCACTCCTACACCCTGTTCTCGCCATAGGACACCGTATCCGCACCCCATTCGGTGCCTGTAAAATAAATCGCTCGAATATCCTCTGGCAGAGCCGCCTCTAATAGGCGGTAACCCTCTTGCAAGCGCGATCGTACCTCTGCTGGCGAGAGCACCTCTCCCTCAGCTTGTAGATAGGCAGAGATGCGCGTCTCGCTCCAGCTAAAGGTCCGCGCCATCAGCACGATGAGCCGCAGCATCGGGGGAATCTGCTCTAACGCCTGCTCCATGTAGCACCACAGCGGCGGCGGAGCGGCTTCAAGGCTGTAGTGAATTGCTTCCACAGGCGGCAAGTTTGCCTGATTGATGCAGATTGCTGTGATGTTAATTAACCAGGTTTGTAGGGTCATCCCAGGCTGGTCTGTGGTTCCGCCATCGCGCAGATCTAGCCCGCCCAATTCGTGAAAAATGTGCCGCCATGTTGTTGCAAAAAGATAGTCCGCTTGCACGGGCGATCGTGCGGAATGCTGAATCAGCGTGTACACCATTGGGCTGTAGCGGCAGAAAATAGCGGTGAAATACTGCCCCGCCTCGGGATGGCGCTGAAACAGCGTCAGTAAATCCTGATCGCTGTAGTGTGTCAGCGACTTAACCAACGAATGACTACATTCAGGAAATGAAGGAATGGACACAACTGAGGTCCCAGATGACGTTCGATCAATCAAACTCTACAGAACTATACGCGCTTTTTGGCGATCGACACCTTTTTTTCAACATTTTGCAGCATTGTAAGCGGCAGATCTTCGTACCGTTCGGTAAACCCCCTACCCCCTCAGTTCCCGCTTGATACAATGGGTAGGTGTAGCCTCTGCTGCTACTCCACCCTTTTCTTTCGCCTTGCAACCATTCATGCTTCCAGACATCACCCGCTTTTCTGCCAGTCCTTACGTCCTTGGGGCATTTCCTGGCTTAGACAGCCTTTTCTCGACTCAGGGAATTATGGTGATGCTGCTGGGTGCCTATGCAGTTGCTATGTGGATGTTTCTGACTAGTGCGCCCAAAGTTCACACGATTATGGTGTCGGATTTGGAGTT
>NZ_JACJPG010000675.1 GCF_014695955.1 Leptolyngbya sp. FACHB-36
GTGATCTTAGTAACTTGCTAAGGTAAATCCACTTGTCTAAGGATGTAACATTAGGGCGATATTCGTATGTCTAAAGGCAGCCAAAATGCTTTTGAACTGCTTAGGAGCGCCATTCATCTAAGTGCTACAAATTTGAGTGCGACAGAGCCTATAAATTAGTGAACAAATAATAAAGCAACCAGCTTATTTACTACGAGGAAATAGATATTCGATCGTCATCACGCCTAGCAGCACAAGGAGACTAATGACGAACGCCAAGGGAAAAGCAGCCATCGGTAGCAACGACATAGATAGCAAAGAGACTCTGCTCTTATACTCTATAAACGTATTTTTACAGCGCTGTGGCGACCGTATTTCAAGCGATTGGCGATCGGATTGCTACGACTCACTACGAGCAACTTGCGCCTAGCTTTCTCAGGCGATCGGCAGCGAAAATCGAAAGCTGCTGCCTTTGCCTAACTCGCTTTCGACGTCGATCGTGCCCCCTTGCAGTTCGACTAAGCGGCGGGAAATCGCAAGTCCAATTCCGGTACCGCCGGAGTTGCGATCGCGTGATCGATCTGCACGCCAAAAGCGCTCGAACACATGCGGCAGGTCTTCGTCGGCAATGCCGTACCCAGTGTCGATGACCGCAATCCAGACCATTTTGGGTTTGCTCCAAGCTCGGACGGTAATCGATCCAGCAATGGTGTAGTGCAAAGCGTTGCCGATGAGATTGACAAGCACCTGTTCGACTCGTTCAGGATCGGCAAGCGCCAATGGCAGATCGTTAGGGCACTCAAGCTTTAAGTTGGGACCGTCTTCTATTAGCTGGTCGGAAAATTTTTGCACGAGGGCAGCCAGCAGTGGATAAATGTCGAACGGTCGGGCGTGAATCGGCAGGTATCCCGCTTCTGCCTGAGAAAGTTCTTGTAGGTCGTTGACCAATCGCCGCAGCCGAGCGGCTTCTCTAGCTAATCGCTGATAAATATCGGTGGTTGGATCGATCGTGCCATCTGCCAACCCTTCCAGATAACCTTCTACTACAGTGAGCGGCGTTCGCAGTTCGTGGGTGAGGTCGCTAATGAGTTCGCGGCGTCGCTGCTCGACGCCTTCTAACTCTGCTGCCATTTGGTTGAAGCTCAGCGCTAACCGATTCAGTTCAGGAATTTCGCTACTGGGAAGGCGCTCCTCTAGATGCCCTGCCGCAACTTTTCGAGTGATTCGCTCCATCTGGATCAGCGGACGCATGATTCGCTTCGACACCAGATAACTCAGTCCCCCAGCGGCTGAGCCACCGATCGCCACCGACCACAACGCTCCCCGGCTCCAGGCAGACTCAAACCCTTCAAGCAGCTGCCGCCGCACAACGTATAGGCTCCTCATACCGCTAGCTTCTAGCTGAATCAGATGCAGCACGAAGAAGTGCGGCGAGTAGAACTTGCCTACTGCCAATAGCGTACTCACCCCGACAATCATGACGGTGATGTGAGAGAAGAAAAGGCGCGCGCGCAGTCCTAGCTTTGCCATGATTGAGTTCTACTGCACAACCGGATCGTCAAACTTGTAGCCCACCCCAATCACCGTTTTAACAAAGGTAGGATTCGAGGGGTCCGGCTCAATTTTCTTTCGCAGGCGGGCAATGTGAGTATCCACAACGCGCTCATCGCCGAAAAAGTTGCTGCCCCAGAGCTTATCAATTAGCTGGGTACGATTCCACACGCGACCCGGATAGCTCATAAACGTGGAGAGCAGATCGAATTCTAGCGTTGTTAGATCGAGTGCTTCAAGTTGATGCTCGGTAAGGTAGCGCTGCGCCGATCGCTGATCTACGTCCACCAAGAAATGCTGAGTGCGGTAGGTTTCCGTTTGTCCACCCTGACGCAGCGTGCGCCGAAGCAACGCCCGCACTCGCGCCACGAGTTCTTTTGGGCTGAACGGCTTGACGAGGTAATCGTCGGCTCCAGTCGATAAGCCAATGATGCGATCGAGTTCTTCCCCGCGCGCTGTCAGCATCAGAATAAATGGATCTTTGGTTCCAGGCTTTTGCCGAATTCGAGCGCATACTTCTAAGCCGTCCAGTCCGGGAATCATCAGGTCCAAAATAATCAGATCGGGTTTTTGCTCCTGAAAGATCTGAAGGGCTGTAATTCCATCACGACAGGTACGACAGGAAAAGCCTTCTTTCTCTAAATAAAGCTGAATCAGTTGAGCAATTTCTGCTTCGTCTTCAACAATCAAAATATCCATAGATTGACCTAAATAGAAGTAGATTGAGCGATCGATTCCTCCTCCGAACCGTACCAGCGCTCCGCCAAATCGTAGAGGCGATCGAGCACTTCAAACAGTTCCTTTCCGCGATCGGTCAGTTCGTAGGTTACTTGCGGTGGAATCGTTGGTTCGTAGCGGCGATGAACGATTTCGATGGATGTCCAGCAGTCGCCGTCGCTCAGTCAGGACTTTGGTAGAAATTCCGTCCACTTTTCGGCGCAGTTCGCCGAACCGAAGCGCGCCGTTCGTGCAAAGAATCCAGAGAATGTAGAGCGTCCATTGACCAGATTGGCTCAAGAGGAGTTCGAGTGGACAGCACTTCGGTTCTGTCATAGCACACCTGCATTGACTTCATCACAGCACCAGGAGTTGAAGAGGACTTGGACATGGGCAAAGCTGCTCGATCGCGCGGACTCAACCAAGCACGAGTGTTCCTGCAAGAATTAGCGAGAACTTGGTGATAACTTCAATCCTTTAGCGAGTAGGATAAGGGCGACCTCGTTGAGGATGTGTCGAATGGAGCTTGCCGTAACCCAGTTAGCGCAGCAGTTGCAGGCGCAGTTGCGATCGTGGCAGCCACCAATTCCATTCCAAGTGCAATGCGTCCTCAAGTCAGAGGCGCTACTTGTCCTGATTCAACACCCCTTGCAGCACAGCCCGAATCCCCAAGCGGTCTTTGCTGAGGTTGAACAAGCGATTCAGTCCCCCACCTTCTATCCTTCAGCTCCTATTCCCTCCCTCGTCAAACTTTTTCTCCGCCGCCTCGGACAAAAACAGCCCTATGCCGTCTACCGATTTACGGTTCTACCGGTATCACCGCCGATCGTCGAGAAGTCCCGTGAATTGAGCGGTGAAATCGTGCTGCACAGTCCAGAGCCTGTAGAAACCCCATTTTCCGAGCGTGAGTTCGCTTCGCGATCGCTTCCGTGGACGGCGATCGCAGCCGTTGGCGTTAGTGTGGTGGCGTTTTTCAGTGGCATGCTGGCGGTGTCGAGTCCCTGCGTGCTGGGACGGTGTGAGGTTTTACAAGCCGCTGAAGTCCAGGTTCAGCAATCCAGCCAGCAGCTACAGCGAGCCAGCACGCGGCAAGAGTTGCAGCAGGTACAGCAGCAGATGATTGAAGCGCAGCGATCGCTGCGCAGCGTGCCGTTTTGGTCGAGTCGTCATGGTGATGCTCAATCGCTGCTGCACGCGACGCAGCCTTACTCAGACGCGCTCGATCAGATCTTTGCGGCAGAGGCAACCGCCGATCGAGCTGTCCAAGCCAGCGAGAAACTGCCGCTGTCGATCGCGCAGTGGCAAGGCGTGCAGTCTACGTGGCGCGAGGCGACCGTTCAACTAGACGCAATTCCACAGTCCAGCTTGCTCTATGCTTACGCTCAGCAGCGCGTTGTGGCGTATCGAGCCAACCTCAACGCAGTCGGGCAGCGGATTGTTCAGGAGCAGCAGACCCAAAAGGCACTGACGACCGCGAAGGCAACCGCAAGTCTGGCAGAAGCACGACAGAGCGTCGCGCAGTCTCTCGAAAGCTGGCAACTGGCTCGATCGACCTGGCAAGTGGCAGTGAACACGCTGCAGAAAATTCCTGACAGCACCACGAACTACAGTGAAGCGCAACAGTTGCTAGAGCAGTACGTACCCAAATTGACAATCGCCCGTGATCGAGCAGCACAGGAGCAGCTCGCAAACAGCGCCTACGAGCAGGCGATGACTCTGGGGCAACGGGCACAAGTGTGGGAGCAGCAGAATCAGTGGTCCAGAGCCGTTGTTACGTGGCGCAATGCGCTCACGTCTGCTAAGCGAGTTCCGGCGGGCACATTTTTTCAGGGTCAGGTGCAACCGCTGGTCACGGCCTATACGAGCGCCCTGAGGCTGGCAGAAACCAAGCTGCAAGATACGACGGCTCAACAAACGCTGCTTGCCGATTTGAACAAAATTTGCGCGGGGTCTCCTAAACTTTGCACGTACACGATCGCCGCTGATTTGATTCGTCTTCAGTTGACGCCCACGTACGAACAGGCGGTGCAGTCGGCGTATCTGGCAGGGCAAGCAGGTGATTCGGGCACCCTGGGTGGCACTGTAAACCACCTAGAGAGTTTGCAGTCGGCTCTGCAAGCCATCAGCACCAACGCGGCACTGCCCCTAGAGGTTTACAACTCTGGTGGTGATTTGATTGGTGCGTTTAACCCGAATAGAAACGAGAGCCAGTGATGGAGGACGGGCAAAGCGCCGATCCTCGATCGCTAACGCGTGGTTTCCATTGCCCGTTTAGAAATTCAACGTCTACGCGATGGGCACAGGCATCTGCCCAATTAGCGGGTCGGTAGGGTTTGGAGGCGGCTACACCAGGGATATGAACCATTGTTTAACTGACTTAAATCCAAAATTTTTGATTTTTGTTGTCACATTCCGGAGTTTACCGCTATAGTGAATAAGCGCATCGCGGGGTAGAGCAGTCTGGTAGCTCGTCGGGCTCATAACCCGAAGGTCCATGGTTCAAATCCATGCCCCGCCACCAAGTTTGTAAAGCCCTGTCAGCTTATGGTTGACGGGGCTTTACTTTATGTTGAGGCGATCCTGGCGCTGCCATCGCCTGGCTAGAATGGGAATGCCTAACCCTGACTGTTGACGAAAGGCTCGACGACATTTTATGACCGCTAATCTGCAACGACCGCTGCTTGTCGGAGGCGCTGTGCTGGCGCTGGGAATCTTGGGACTGGACATTCTAGAGCATGCTCTAGGAGATTGGAGCGTTTATGCGCTATTGGCTGGGGCGTTGGGAGCCGGTAGCTGGTGGCTACGGCGGTCGTCCGATTCAAGCCATACGGCGCTGAATCCCACTAGCGTTGTCAATCCCGCGATCGTGAATCACACGCTAGCGGAAGCCGAGCAGGTCTTGACGCAAGTTAGCACCGAAGCTGAGCAGCCTGCAGTTATTCAGCCCCACGTTGACCGGTTCCGATCGCAGGTAGCTCAGGTTCAGCAAGACATGCACCGAGAGCGTTTGCGACTGGCAGTGTGGGGAACCAAGGGCAGCGGTAAAACAACCTTAGTGCAGCAGATGCAGAAGGTGTGGACTGCCGCAGATACGCCTGTTGCGGTCAGTGAGCTACCCAGTTTCTCCGGCACCTCCGAAACTGGATTAACCGCTGACGCAGCGGCACTCCAGCGAGCGATCGCAACGGACCTCGTTCTGTTTCTGATCACCGGAGACCTAACCAATTCAGAGCTACAGCAGGTAAGACAGCTTGCCCCACATAAGCGCACGGTGCTGGTGCTGAACAAACAGGATCAGTACTTGCCCGATGAACAGCAGGCAATTTTGGCGCAGGTGCAAGCGCAAACGCGCGGCGTTCTACCTGCTGAGGATGTTGTGGCGATCGCGGCTGCTCCCACTGCCATCAAAGTCAGGCAGCATCAGCCAGATGGTGAGGTGCGGGAGTGGCTAGAGCAGCAGCCTCCGACCTTAAGCGGGTTAACCGATCGACTGCACCAAATTTTGCAGCAGGAGCGTCAGCACCTCGTTTTGGCAAGTTCGCTCCACACGGCAGTGGCGCTGAAAACCCAGGCGAAGCAGGCATTAAATCAAGTGCGACAGACTCGGGCGATGCCGGTTGTCGAGCAGTTTCAATGGGTTGCAGCGGCGACCGCGTTCGCCAGCCCGTTCCCCACGCTAGATGTCCTTGCAACGGCAGCCATTAACGCTCAGATGATCCTGGATTTGGGCGCAATTTACCGCCAGAAATTCTCGCTCCAGCAGGCGCAAAAAATGGCAGTTACTCTGGGGGGGTTGATGCTGAAGCTGGGGTTGGTGGAGCTTTCTACCCAGGCGATCGTGTCGCTGCTCAAAACCAACGCCGTGACCTACGTAGCAGGCGGCTGTGTGCAGGGCATTAGCGCGGCTTACCTCACCCGCCTCGCTGGGCTCAGCCTAATCGAATACTTCCACACTCAAGATCCGAACCTGACGCTGACGGAAGCCAGTCCCCTGGTGATCGAGCGCCTGACTCAGGTGTTGCAGTTGGTCTTCCAGCGGAATCAACAGCAAGGACTTTTGCAGGCGTTCGTTGGACAGGCGATCGATCATTTCTTCTCCAAGCCTGCTGCCACTCCACTCTCCCCAGTTCCTGTTCCCCACTCGTCTACTCCGCCCATTCCTGACAATTCAGACCAAAATAGATCTGACGTTCGTCTCGCGATTCCCACCCTTGACTCCACAACCCTCCCCTCCTGAGCGCGGTAAAGCCGCTCAGCTTCAAGACATCCAGCTTCAGCGCGCTCGTAGCAGCCTGCGACAGATGCTCAACCGCTACGCTGCCTATTTTCGCACCGCCAAATCTCGCGTTCCTCAAGCCGCCGAGCACATGACGCTGCGGCGAGATATGGAGCGTCTCTCGGTGATGCTGAACAAGCTAGAGAACAGCGTGTTTCGCGTAGCGGTGTTTGGCTTGGTGAGTCGCGGCAAATCTGCGGTTTTGAATGCGCTGCTGGGGCAGAAAATCTTGCCGACAGGACCGCTCAACGGCGTGACACAGGCACCTCGATCGGTCTTGTGGTCGCCGCCCGATTCGCCACTACCGCAGGCGACGATCGAGCTAATTGACACGCCAGGGCTGGACGAAATTGACGGGCAGACGCGGGCGCAAATGGCGCAGGACATTGCTCGTCAAGCAGATTTGATTCTGTTTGTCGTGTCGGGAGACATTACCCGCACGGAATATTTGGCGCTCTGTGAGCTGCGGCAAGCCCAAAAACCACTGCTGCTGGTGTTTAACAAGGTGGATCTCTATCCGGACCAGTCCCGGCAGGCAATCTATCAAAATCTACAGCGACTGGCAGCAAAAAGTACGGGCAGCGACTCTCTACAGCGACTCCTGACTACGAACGAAATCGTTCTGGTAGCAGCAGACCCTGCGCCGATTCAGGTGCGGGTGGAGCAGCCCGACGGGCGTGTTAGCTACGAGCGGGAAACGCCCACGGTGCATATCGATGTCCTGAAGCAGAAAATTTTGGACATCCTCCAACGTGAGGGACGCACGCTGCTGGCGCTGAATGCGCTGGTGCAAACGAGAGAAGCCGAAACAACCTTGGCGAGTGAACTCGTTGATTTACGCCGCCCAGAAGCGGAAGAGTTGATCTGGAAGTTCGTTCGCTACAAGGCGATCGCGGTGGCTCTGAATCCGATCGCTGTTCTCGATCTGGTCGGCGGTGTCATCTCTGATTTGTCCATGATTCGGGCGCTTTCGGAACTCTACGGCTTGCCTGTTACTCGCCACGAGGCGCGCAAACTGTGGAATACAATTCTGATCAGTTCAGGCAGTCTGCTGCTGAGCGAACTGGGCAGTGGGGTGCTGCTGGGATTGGGTAAGAGCGCGACGGCTGTCGCGACTGCTGATAATCCGACTAGTTTTTCCGCCTATGCTAGTGTGGCGCTGCTTCAGGCGAGCATTGCAGGCTATGGAGCATATGCCGTGGGTCGAGCCGTGCAGGTGTATCTGGAGCAGGGCTGTAGCTGGGGACCGCAAGGCGCAAACACGGTGGTTCAAGACATTCTCAGCCAGCTTGAACCCAACACAATTGTTTATCGTTTGCGACAAGAACTAAGCCAGGATCTGGGACTGCCTGGATGACACGGAAAGCAGATGTGTAGCAAGAGGCGGCTGTCACAGGTGTCGTTTGCTGAGCTGGTTGATCGACCGTCGATTGAACAACAGAGCGTGAGCGCGAATACGCTACACGCGGCTGCTGACGTTTAATCCGCGCATGGCTGCTTTGCGGCTTTCTAGAACCTGTACCACGCCATTGATGATGGTTTCGACGACGTCTCGATCGCACATCGCCAGAAACGCCTCGGGTTCCAATTCGCCCTTAAAAAATTCCTTCGCCTGAACCAACAACCGCCGAGCCGCCGCAAATCCGATCGACTTGATAATAAACGTGGCAACTGGGGAGTTTTTAATGTCGTAGCTAGACGACTGGCTGCGCCCTTTTTCCAGCAAGCTCAAGACGTTCCATTCCAGCTCGGTGGTTGGTGAATGGAGCATTGTCACGCTGGGAAGAAAATTTTCCAGCTGTGCGACCGATCGTCCTAAAAACGGCAATTCGCCCATCATAGTGGCTAAAGGAATATCCCGTCCCAAACGCAGCGATAGCGCTTCAATGACGGCGATCGACAGCAGCTTGCTGCCCAAATACAGACGCGCTACTTCCAGGTTTTTGTGCGTGTGACTGATCAACTGCTCGTAGGTGTCCTTGTCCGGTTCGTTCTGAAACCGCTGAAACACCAAATCTGGCTTGAGGAAGTACATAAACCCTTCCATCTTTTGCAGGGAAACGCGGTAGCCGCTGACGGTGTAGGAGTTGGCATTTTTCAAGTCGTGGTTGGTTTCTGGCAGCAAGTTCCACGTGTTGTCTAGGAAGTCTGCTGCAGACGGGTAGGCAAAATTTTCCACGTCCCGGTTTGCCAATCGGACGCAGCGCTCCAACACGCTGCACAGCTTCGCGTCATCCCAACCCAAGCCGAATGTCGGATTGACCTGCTTCAGCCGCTCGTAAAGGCGATCGCTGGCTGCCAACCCATCGACGGATCTGCCGCGAAATGGAATTGTGGCTTCGATACAGGCGGCGATTTCGGCAAGAATTGCCGGGGTCAGCGCGTGCTCCAGACACTTTGCAGCGATGAGAGCACTGAGAAACTCATTCTGTCCGGCGGTAGGCAGCAAGCGTTCACCAGACACAAAGCCAAAAATTTGCGAGACCAGATCGAACAGGCGATCGTCGGGCAGTTCGCAGCGGTCCCGGATCACCAACTGTCCGTCAATCTCTTTGACAAACGGCGAGATGTAGCGGCTAATGTTAACGCTAACGCCCTGATCGACCTGCACATAAACCAAGTCGTGGAACAGCGCTGCCAGCACCTCGATCGCGTCGCCGCGCTCCCCCACTTCAAAAATATGCTCTGGCGTGTGGAAATATCGCCAGGGACCCGTCATGGTCTGAATGATCAATTCAGCGGTGCGGGCAATGCGATCGCGATCATCCCAACCCGCGAGTTGCTGAACTGCCCGGCTCAACCGCTCCAAACACCGTTCTTGATCGTGCTCTGATTCTTGCTGTTCAAGCTCCATAACGGTCTCTCCACTCCGATTGAGGGCGATGCACTGAAGTTTTTTGCATGGTACCAGGAACCCTCGGGTGGTTTCACATTGCCTGATACCGTTCGTTATGTTTGGACCACTTCAGCTCGATCAACGATCGTGCATCCAGGGTTCCCAGGCTAATCGGAGAACTCGCAGACGCGGAGGGAAAGTGCTTGAGCGGTTGCAGAGATGGCGCGGAGGACAAAAAACCAGCGTCGCTCGTGAATCAGCCATTGGCTGATTCACGAGCGACGGAGTCATTAATGTCTAATGTCTTCTAATGTCTACTATCTACGCAGCCAAATACGTTTGCACCACTGACACGAGTGTATCGGTCCAGTACGTTACGAGATCAGCGGTTGCCGCTTCCACCATGACACGAATAACGGGTTCAGTGCCAGAGGCGCGAACCAGCACTCGTCCACGATCGCCCATGTCGGCTTCTGCCTGTGCGATCGCCTGCTGTAAGGGAGCGCACGTCTTCCAACCAAGGCGGCGGCTGCGGTCTTCTACACGCACATTTTTCAGCCGTTGTGGGTAGGTCTGGAAGCTGTCGTCGATCAACGCAGCAAGCGATGCTCCAGACTGCTGCGTCAGGGCAGCGAGGTGCAGCGCGGTCAAAACGCCATCGCCGCTGACGCTGTAGTGACGGCAGAGAATGTGTCCCGACTGCTCTCCACCCAGCATAGAACCGTGGCTGAGCATCTCGGCATGGACATACTGGTCGCCCACAGCAGCGCGAATTAGGGTGCCCCCTTGACTCTGCCAAGCCCGCTCAAATCCCAGATTCGACATTACCGTAGCGACGATCGTGCTGCCAGGAAGCTGTCC
>NZ_JACJPG010000676.1 GCF_014695955.1 Leptolyngbya sp. FACHB-36
GGCGATCGAACGACCTCAGTATCTCAGTTTCAGAGCCGCCTCTCAGGACGCTGCTCTTAATAAAACTACATTAATTCAGAGAAGTGGATTAGCAACTAGAATTAGAAACATGCCCCCTAGGGGGATAGAAACCGTTATGGTATGTTAAGTAAAGTAAAGAAAATAAAAACGAATAGAGTCCCATTGATTTTATACACTCCCCCTTCCAACCCCAGTTACGCTGCCGAGGCTACCGCTTACGCCCCTGCTCTCAGTGATTCAATCGTTCTGACGCCCGATCGTTTAACGACTGGCGTTAGACATTGGTTGGTTTTCGCTGCTGCAATGGTTCTTGTCTCGGTCCCTGTGTTTATTCAAGCTCCGCTGGTGCGCTACTTGCCGTGGATAAGCCTTGGATTGACGCCTGTGCTAATTCTGCTGGCGATGCGACTGTTGCGTCGTTCTGCAACTCACCTGTGGGGAGACCTGCTACTCGGATTTACTTGGACATGGCTGTCCGGCTCAATTTACTGGGGCTGGCTCCGGTGGGAACCATTTTTTCACCTGCCGATCGAGGCGATTGGACTGCCTTTTGCCATTTGGGGGATCGCTCGTCAGATGGGAAAAGTCGGAAACTTTTTCTATCTGGGGTCACTGTTTGGAACTGTCGTCACCGATCTATATTTTTACATCGTTAAGCTGATTCCCCACTGGCGAAGCTTGATGCAGGTCGAGGGAGAGTCGGTACAGCCTGTTTTTCAGAGCGCGCTAGCACAGATTAATACGCCCTGGGGAACGAGCTGGGCGATCGTCCTAGCCCTGTTGCTGCTAGTGGTCAGCATTCTACCCTTGCGTCGTCAGCAGCTTCACTGGTGGGCGTTTAGTGGCGCAGTTATGAGTACAATTTTGGTTGATAGTTTATTCTGGCTGGCGGCTGTTATGGCTTAAAAGGGTCGCATCCGCACACGTAAGTTCAGTGTGAACCATCTGTTGAACCCAAGGTGATTTCGTCAAAATCTTGGACGAAATGTTCTTCGGGACTTTACACTGACATAGTGAAAGATGTGTCAGGATGCATCATAAGGGAAGACTGTTTCTCGTTTCTTTAAGCCTGTTGTGGTGACTCTGCAACCCGTCCCCCATTTATTGCTTCATACTGACTCTGGTAGTCGGCGGCTGTCGCTGACTGGCAGCAATTTTTGGACGATCGGTCGAAGCGAAGACAATAGCTTTGTGCTGCATGATCGCTGGATTTCGCGTAATCACGCTATGTTGCAGTGCATGGACACAGGCGAGTTCTATCTAATTGATTTGGGAAGCCGCAACGGGTCGTTTGTGAACGGTCGTCGAGTTAGCATTCCCGTCACGCTGCATAACGGCGATCGCCTTACCTTCGGGCAAACCGAACTAGAGTTCTACAGCCCTGCTATTCATTCGCCCACCGACGCGATCGATGTAGACTCTAGGGAGTTTACTGCCACCGCCACGCTGCATGTGCGCCGCTTGATTTCGGTGCTGGTGATTGATATTCGGGACTTCACGGTTTTAACGCGGCAAGTAGATGAGCGGCTGCTATCAGAAGTGATCGGGACGTGGTTCCGGCATGCAGGCGACATTATTCGCGAATACGGAAGCTGGGTGGACAAGTACATTGGCGATGCGGTCATGGCAATTTGGATTCATGGCACGCAGGGCGTCAGCAACGATGACATGGTGCGGATCTTCCGCGCCCTCAGCGCTCTACACAAGATGACCAGCGACTTGTACAATCTCTACCCACTGCCGTTTCCGCTACGGGTTGGAGCAGGGATCAACACAGGCTACGCGATGGTGGGCAACACGGGCAGCGGCGATCGTCCGGATTACACCGCCTTGGGCGACACGGTGAATGCGGCGTTTCGATTGGAAACCTCGACTAAACAGATTGGGCTGGATGTTGCAGTGGGCGAATCTACCTACAAGTATCTATCGACACTTAACGTGAACTCCCCTGACTTGTTTAAGCAGTACACGGTTCATCTGAAAGGCTACGAAGCGCCTTCCATAACCTACGCCTGCTCGTTTACTGATTTGGATACTTTCTTGCAGACCAAAGTGAAAGGCTAATCCAGGTGCAATCTAGCCCTGCTTGGCTCAACTACCTGTCTTTCTTAAAAGCTGCTTGAAATTACGCTAAGATTTCCTACGCACACCCTAGTCAGGGCGTCCATAGTGCGAGATGATACCCATCTAGTGATAGGCTCTAATAAACGCTGTGTATGGGTTCCGTGCTACAGGATAGGAGGTTTAGATTTATGAAACGATTTGTCCGCCTGTTAACAATTCTCGGCATGTTAATGGGCTGCCTCGGTTGGTTGGGCACATCTGAAAGCGCTCTAGCGGCGCCGCTGGCGCAATCCGGTCAGAGCGTTGCTGCCTTTGCACCCACGCTGCTTGCGGTTACAGACTTCCGCAACGCGATGGAAGAAAAGATGCGATCGGAGTTCGGTAAAAAAATCGATTTGAACAACACGAATGTTCGAGCCTTCCGGCAGTATCAGGGTATGTATCCGACGCTGGCAGGAATCGTTGTGAAAAACGCTCCCTACGAGAACGTCGAAGACGTATTGGACATTGGTGGCTTAACCGATCGCCAGAAGGAAATCTTGCAGGCGAATCTGGATAAGTTCACGGTGACGGACGTTGAGCAAGCGCTCGTTGAGGGTGACGATCGCATCAACAACGGCATCTACCGCTAATCGTCTTAGCATCCTCTCACCTCTAAACATTGCTGAGTGACCGACGTTCGGACATTGAGCAATGTTTTGCTTTAAAGACCAATCTTTCTGGGTGCACCCTATCCTAGAAGAACCCGCATTGAGGATTGGTTATGCCTGACTTGCCTGCTCCGGTGTTGCCCACCCGATTTGATGTTCTGGTGATTGGAGCAGGGGCGGCTGGACTCTACACGTCGCTGTGCCTTCCCGCTCATTTACAGGTGGGGCTGATTACTAAAGACAGTCTTTCACTTTCGGCGAGCGACTGGGCACAGGGAGGCATTGCTGCTGTCATTGACCCCAACGATGCGTCAAAACTGCATATCCAGGACACCCTCGAATCAGGCGCAGGTCTCTGCGACTACAGTGCCGTCAAGTTTTTAGTTGAGCAAGCGCCGCACTGCATCCAGAATCTGGTCGAGATGGGTGTAGGGTTCGATCGCCACAATGGTACGCTTGCTCTGACCTTGGAAGCTGCGCACTCGCGTCGTCGGGTGCTTCATGCGGCTGATACTACCGGACGCGCCGTGGTCAGCACCCTCACGTCGCAAGTATTGAGCCGCAAAAACATTCAGGTGCTTGCCCCTGCCTTGGCGCTGGATATCTGGCTAAACCCGCATACCCAGCGCTGTCGAGGGATCAGTTTGATCTATCAGAAACGGCTCCACTGGATTGAGGCGGGGGCGGTAGTGTTAGCAACAGGTGGCGGTGGGCAGGTATTTGCTCAGACAACGAACCCAGCGCTAAGTACAGGGGATGGGGTGGCGATCGCTCATCGGGGTGGAGCTGTGCTTCGGGATTTAGAGTTTGTCCAATTTCACCCCACAGCCCTAACGAAGCCGGGTGCACCTCGCTTTCTTATCAGCGAAGCCGTGCGCGGAGAGGGCGCTCATCTGGTGGATAGCCTAGGCAGACGCTTTGCCTTTGATTATCATCCAGCAGGCGAATTGGCTCCTAGAGATGTGGTCAGCCGCGCTATTTTTAGCTATCTGCAAACCACAAATGCTGATCCCGCTGCGGCTCACGTTTGGCTGGACCTGCGCTCGATCGCGCACGAACAGATTCAGCAGCGCTTTCCAAATATTATTCAGATCTGTCGGCGCTGGGGAGTAGATGTTTTCCAGGAGCCGATTCCAGTAGCTCCAGCAGCGCACTACTGGATGGGTGGGATCGCAACCAACGAGATGAACCAAACCTCAATTTCTGGCCTTTATGCGGTGGGGGAAACCGCCAGCACTGGCGTTCATGGAGCAAATCGGCTGGCAAGCAATTCGCTGCTGGAATGTTTGGTATTTGGAGCGCAGTTTGCTCAGTTGGAGGTGAGCGGGGGAAATGGCGAGGGGAGCGTGGAATATGAAAAAACAGGGGAGGGGAAGATAGCGCTTTCTCCGATCGAGGTGGCTAAGCTTGACGTTCTGCGAGAGCGACTGCCTCGATTGGTGTGGCAGAGCGCAGGGATTTGCCGTGAGGGGAGCGTAATGGAGGCGGCGATCGCGCAGGTGCAGCAGTGGCAACTGGAATTCGACGCCCTGCCGATCAGCCAAACGCTGCAAACTGTGATGCCAGGACAGTCTGTGTCCGTGTCTGAATCGGAGGTGGACGGGTCGCTGCGATCGTGGGCAGAAACGCGCAACCTGCTCGACATCGCTGAGCTAATCCTCAAAAGTGCGCTGGCGCGGACGGAAAGCCGGGGCGGACACTACCGCTTGGATTATCCCCAACCTGATCCCCAGTGGCAGGTACATAGTTTGATGCAGGGCGATCGGTGGTGGACTGCACCTGTCCTGTAGGATAGAGAGTCGGACGTTGTTCGTCGTTAGGTATTACGTATCACGTTCTAATGAGTGAGCAGTGGCGAACTGACACTCCTGCGCGAATGACCAAACTCTAACGACTAACGACTAATCACTAACGGCTAATCCCCTCATGGACCCCCAGTTTGCTCAACTCATCGTCAATGGCATCTCAGTCGGTAGCATTATTGCCTTAGCTGCCGTTGGGCTAACGCTGACCTACGGAATTCTGCGATTGTCAAATTTTGCTCATGGCGATTTCATGACGCTGGGAGCCTATCTTACTCTTTTGGCAAACACGTTGGGAATCAATATCTGGTTGTCGATGGTGCTAGGAGCAGCAGTAACCGTAGCGAGCGTGCTGTTAAGCGAGAAAATTATTTGGGGACCGATGCGATCGCGCCACGCCAGCGCCACCACGCTAATCATTATTTCGATCGGGCTAGCTCTGTTTATTCGCAACGGCATCATTTTGATTTGGGGCGGCAGCAACCAGCGCTACGATTTACCTGTAGCAGAAGCGCTGACGCTGCTTGGGCTGCGAGTGCCCTTCTACGATCTGCTGGTTATGGGGTTGGCAGTAGTGGCGATTGTAGCACTGCACTACCTGCTACAAAACACCCGCATTGGCAAAGCGATGCGAGCCGTCGCTGACGATATTGACCTCGCCCGTGTTACTGGAATCAACGTCGATCGCGTCGTCATCTGGACTTGGATCATCGCGGGCGGTCTAACTGCTCTCGGTGGCAGCCTGCTGGGGCTGGTAGAAGCGGTACGCCCCAACATGGGCTGGTTTCTGATTCTGCCGCTGTTTGCTTCTGTGATTCTGGGCGGCATTGGTAATCCGTACGGGGCGATCGCAGGTGCACTGGTGATTGGGATCGCACAGGAAGTAAGCACCTACTGGCTGCCAACAGAATATAAGCTTGGAATCGCCTTAGTCATCATGGTTCTGGTGCTGCTGTTTCGTCCCCAGGGTTTGTTTCGCGGCACCATCTAAACACTTTGGGCAATGAGCAGTGCTCATTGCCCAAAGTGTTTAGATGTTCAAAACATGGAAATAAATTGCGGCAATAACAAAGTTACCCGCTAACAAAACAAGTGCCCAAAACGTGCGGAACGGATAGGGTGGCTTGCTAGTTTTGGTAACCGCGCCACCGGGAGTGGGAGCGTTTGTCGCTCTTGCTGCTCTGGTCATAAATGGCTCCTAATGAGTACACTTTCTTAAGACATATCAAAGATTGCACCCTTGATCGGGGTTGCTGACGAATCTTAACCTGTCAAAACTGGTCCGGAGTGACTTCTAAAGACGGAATATTTAATCCGCCATTAGCAGCATCTACGGAATGATGCACCTTCTGCTGTCTGCCTGTGCTAAGCGTCCTCGCCTGCATGATACGAGCTTCGGACCAATGGACCCGATCGCACATGGGCAAAGCCTAACTCACGGGCGGTTTTGCCCATGTGCTCAAACTCATCGGGTGTCCAATACCTCTGCACAGGAAGATGCTCTAGCGAGGGACGGAGATACTGCCCAATCGTTAGGCGATCGCAGCCGACCGAGCGCAAATCCCGCATCGCTTCAATCACTTCCGCGGCAGTTTCGCCGTGTCCTAGCATCAGTCCAGACTTCGTTGGGATAGTAGAGTTCAGTTCCTTAACGAGTTGCAGGACGCGCAGGGAGCGATCGTACTGTGCCCCGCGTCGCACCGGACCTTGCAGCCGTCGCACCGTCTCAATGTTGTGGTTATAGCAGGCAGGCTGCATTTGCACCACCGCTGCAATTCGCTGGCGTTGCAGGTCTTCCGACGTTTTGTCCGCGTCTCGCCCGCCCCAAAAATCAGGCGTCAGCACTTCGACCTGCGTTCTTGGATTGCGCTGACGGATTTGGGCGATCGTCTCAGCAAACCAACCCGCCCCCTGATCGGGTAAATCATCTCGTGCTACTGAAGTCAAAACGACGTAGCGGAGTCCTAAAATCTGCACAGACTCAGCAATCTTCTGCGGCTCATCTGGATCGAGCGGCATCGGCGCGTGTCCTTTATCTACCTGACAGAATGCACAGGCGCGCGTGCAAGTCGGACCCATCAGCAAAAACGTTGCTGTGCCTTGTGCGTAGCACTCACCGCGGTTTGGACACCGTCCCTCTTCACAGATTGTGTGAATCTGTCGCTGCTTGATCAGGCGCTGCACAGTGGAGAGGTCGCTAGCGTTGCCGATCGAACGGCGCAACCAGTCAGGGAGCCGCTGAATGTCTGCTTTGCTCCGAGACGTTTCGGCTAAATTCGGTTTAGTTGTCATAAATCTGGGAATGCTAGAACCATTCAGTGTCAGCTTCTTCAATTACCCGTGCAAAATTGTAGAAGTTACCCTAAATTGTAAAGGATTAGCTTCCAGATTCCTCTCGTCGTGAGTTCAAGCGGATGTTGCCGAATTCTCTAGCTGCTTTGTCACAGATACTTGCATGTCACGATTGTTACGGTTCTGTTCGCTAGAAGCTAAACTAGTTGGTGCCAAAGCCAACATTCGGTTTACGCTTGATCGAGCACGCTTGATTAATCCTACTAAATTAGTAGTACCCACGGGCTAGCCGACAGCCGTTCAGCGGTTTCATCAGTCAAAAGCAGCCAGTGGTGTTATTAAAATACACCCTACACCCTTCTAGCTAATTCCGCCGTCCCAACAGAGGAGTTCAGTTGTGGCAAGTCACAAGATTCTGGTCATTGACGACAGCAACGTTATTCGGAACATGGTCCGCGACATGTTACCAAAAGGTAACTTTGAAGTGTTAGAAGCAAAGGATGGCGTTCAAGGGCTGAATTTAATTCGTCAGGAACGCCCAAATTTGATCATGTTGGACTTTTTGCTGCCTCGGCTGAGTGGCTGGGAAGTTTATCAACAGATTCAAACGCAGCAAGACCTACAGGCGATTCCGCTCGTGCTGATGTCAGGACGCAAAGAAGAAGTGACCGAAAAGCTGCAAGAGCCGTTTGAATACTTCGAGTTCGTCCAGAAGCCGTTCGACCAAAAAGAACTGATCGACGCCATTAAAGCTGCGATGGCAAAATCTAAGCGCCGTCCGATTTCGGCTCCTGCTGCTGCTGCTGTCCCTGCTGCTGCCGTCCCTGTTGCCGCTGCACCTGCCGAGTCGGGAGCATCCTCAACCGAAGTGCAAGCGCTGAAGGATAAAGTCGCTAAGATGCAAGCGGAAATTGACGGACTGAAGAAGCAGATGTCACAAATTCTGACGTTTATCAAGCAGAAGCTGAGGTAAGGCGATAAGCCAGACTGCCTCTAGTTAGGGTATCGATCAAGGATGGATACCCTTAACGTCGGCAAGCGCCCATTATCAGCGTCCAAGATTGCGCTTAAGCTGTTCCAAATCTTGCTCCGCTTCCCAGCGCCGGAATTGCTGCTCTAAGTCTGCGCTGTTAGATGGGTTTGAGCTGCTGCCGATCGCCTCCCAGGAAGGTCCTGTTTGGGAACTGGTGCGAGTCGTTTGCGCTTGAGTCACCTGCTGCTGTACTTCTTTGCGCCGCGCCTCGATCTGACGCTGTAAGTCCTGGGTTTGCTGAATCCGCTGCTTCATCATTTCCATCTGGCCCCACTTTTGGTTGCCTTGGCGCAGCAGCACCGCCTCATGCGCCTGAGCTGGCTCTGCCAAATCAACTCTGCCAGCCGCCTTTGCTTTGTCAATCCGAGCGTGCCACAGTTGAATCTCGCGCGCCAGCCCCAGGATGTCGTCCTGCAACTGTTTTTCCTGGTGCTTCAAATCCGACATTAGCTTGAGGGTTTCTTCTTCCTGCTCCCGCAGCTTTTCTTCCAGAACCATGAGTTCTAGATGCGGATTATTGCGGAGGAACTCTTCAAGCTGGGTTTCTAAAAATTTGCTGAAATCGTCGAACAGACCCATGAGCGGCTCCTAGTCATTAGCGGTTAGTCGGTAGTTGTTAGTCAGTAGCACTTAGCAATTTGAGTAGCCGTGACCAATGCGCTACAAACTGACAACTAAAAACTAAAAACTAACAACTTTCTAAAAGTTTTGCCCAATGAACACCGATCGCACCTCTCCATTGCGGCGAATAATCGCTTGGTTTTTGGCAACTTCTACTAGCGTCCAGCCACTTGTGCCGATGCTTTCGCCGACGCGATAGCGCTGAACGATGCCATTGATTTCAATTAATGCCGCGGAGCGATCGTCGCCCATGTCTGCCAACCCCCGTAAGGTGCGTGCCACACCGGGGACAGAAAGCGGCACCGGAGGCTTCACAGCAACGGGCGCGGCAGGGCGCGGTACAGGAGCGACAGCAGCTCCACCCGGAAACAGATTTGGCGGCATTTGATACACCGGGACGTAAACTCGCTCCAGCGCAGTTGGTGTCCGAGCAGCAGCCATCGGAGGTTTGGGCGTGCTGGGAACCGTTACAGTCGGGAGTGCGCCAGGAGACTGAGCGATCGTGGTTGGAGCCGGAGATGGCGCCCGCTGATCGAGTCGCTGCATAGCCTGCTGTGCATAAGCTGCAAACTGGCTATCGGCAGCAGGAGCCGTTTGACTAGCGGCTGTTTGCGCTGGAGCCGCAGGAGTAGGCGGTTTTTGGTGGAGTTCCTGACTGACCAACCACAGCGCCAGCGTGACGATAATCGACGTGCAGCCAACGCCCAACAGCAGACGATCGTACGATCGCCCAGATCGTCGCACCCGTGTTGGCTTCTCCGGCATCTCAGCTGGAGCCATAGTGGCATCTGGCACGTTTGCCAGCAAATCTGCTG
>NZ_JACJPG010000677.1 GCF_014695955.1 Leptolyngbya sp. FACHB-36
TAACAGCTACCGTCGCCGCGCTTTGCTGACCATCTTGCGCGAGAGCCGCAGGTTCAGATTCTCATTCTCTGCCCACTCTTGCAGCAGACGGTAAAACACTTGACGATCCTCAGCTCTTAGTACAGCAGTTTGGTCCGCCGTTTCAATCACGTAAGGATAGCCGCTGCCGATAATCACCTCGCAGCGTATCCAGTCAAGCACCGACTCCGCCAAGCCCGCTTCGTACATCCAAGCGGGAAACTCCAAGCGCACCGGATAGCCATCGTGCGCCTTCAAGTACGAAAAGGCAATATCGCCCGCCGGATACTGCTTCAAAATTCCCGGACGGCGGCAGCAAAACAGCGGCGTACGATCGCCCCACCGCATCCCTTTTGCCAGCAACGGCGCATCGTGAATCGTTCGCACCTCCGGCAAGCCACCCAGATGTTGCAGCATCAGCGTCAGATCGCGGGCGTAGGACGTGTCAATGTAACCTACCAGCGGCACGCGGTACTTCTCGCTTGCGTGAAGCAGGCGCACGACGCAGCGGACGTAGAAATCGCGGGTGTCCTCCTCAAACGCTTCCGCAAACGTCACGACCAACGCCCCATCAAAAAACGCCAAACACTCGCCGCAGCCTGCTCGGTCCTCCATGTATTGAATCAGCCGCTCCGTTTCCATCTCGAAGCGACGCATATTGACCCGTCGATCGACCGGATCGCCCATATTGCTGACGCGCAGATCCGCAGGCGTCATCACATCGAGCGCAATGTCCTTTTCGTAGTGTCCGTTGGGCAAATGAAAATTCTCGTACCAGCCGATCTGCACCAGCGCCACCGGAATCGAAATGTCTTTTGTCGGATAGATCTGAGAGCCATCTACCGCAAACGTTGCAATTCCGGTCAAGCGATCGCGCACCCACTCCAAACTCTGCTCCCGACTTTGCCACACCAGCTTAGACGGCACAATCCAGTTAGGAAAGTTGCCCAGCGGCTCCAGCGGTTCCGCACCGCGATCGTTGCGCGCAACTGGTTTCAACTGCTGCAAAATCTCGCCATCCGGCTCCTGCGATAGATTCGCCAGTGCCGTCCGGTACTTCTCCAGAGCGGCGAGAGTCGTGCGATCGAACGCCTCAAACTGCGATCGCTTGGTGTTCAGGCAGTTCAGAATCTGGGAGGGCTTGATCGTCATGAGCAGCAGGTTTGAGGGTCAAATGGTCGGCGGTGAGCTAGATACTCTAACGCAATCCTGAGGCAGAACAACACGTAAACGTGAAGCGAGCTATGAGCTAACAGCCTGTTCAGTTTAGTATCGTCTGCACCAATCTCTCAAACCTCATAGCTCATCCCCTTACTCTTTATCGCGTCTTAGCCAAATTCCCCGTAGTCCTGCCGATCGCGCGGCTTGATAGTCTTCGTCATAGCGATCGCCAATGTGCCACGCTTGTTCGGGTGTGCACTGGTGCTTCTGAAGGGCAATTTCAAAGATTTTGCGATCGGGCTTTGCCGCCCCTGATTCAGTGGAAATGGTGACGGACGAAAAGAAGTGAGCCAGATCCAGAGCGTGCAGCACGGGGTACAGCCGCGAATCAAAATTGGACAAAATCCCTAGCTGCACGCCCTGCTGCTGCCAGCGCTCTAGGGATGGGACGACATCGGGGTACACCTCCCACGGGGCAGCCGTGGCGAAGCGATTGTAGAGTTCCGCAAAGAACTTGGTAAAGTCGGAGAACTGGTCAAGCACGCCTGCCTGCTGGAAAGTCTGCGTAGCGATCGCCAGCCACCAAGCAAACTCCTTTGCCTGTAGCTCGGTCGGGTTCGGCTCTAGAAAGGCGGGCGCTCCAGCGTTCCGAAAGTTCTGAAGAAATGCCTGATCCAGCGCCTCCGCGGAGACCGTAACGCCGAACTGCTTCGCCGTATCTCCGTACACCTGCCCGACACTGCCTCTAATGCCGAACAGCGTGCCCACCGCATCCAGAAAAATTACCGTTGGCGGCTGTTTCATGCCACTGTCACTCCTGCGATCGCCTAATCGCTATGGTAGTACGGTCGGATGGGCGATTGCGCGGCAGCATACCCATTCGCGATCGTGGCACAGCGATCGCACAATCAGATCAAAGTGACATTATCTGGCAGGGCAACTCCCCGCAGATTAGCTCCTAGCAAGCGGACCTCAGTTAAATTGGCATCACTTAGATTGGTGCCGCGCAGATCGGCTCCACTCAAGACTGCCCCACTCAGAATCGTTCCCGTCAGTCTTGCCATCGACAGGTTCGCTTCGCTTAAATTGACGCGGCTCAAATCAGCGTTTGTTAAGTCAGCTCCGCGCAAATTGGCACCCCGCAGCTTTGCTCCACACAGCCGCGCACCCACAAGATTGGCGCTATTGAGTTCTGCATCACTCAGAATCGCTTCGTCCAAAATCGCCCCTGCTAGCACCGTCCAGCTTAGATTTGCCCCACTCAGATTCGCCTCGCTTAAATCGCCGCTAAGGACCGCCTGACACAGGTATGCTCCCCGCAAATTGGCACTTCTGAAGTTGGTGGACATCAGCCTAGCCCCGCAGAGATTGGCTCCCCACAGATGGGCGCTGCCTAAATCTGAATCACTCAAGTTCGTGTTCGTCAGGTTCGCCTTATTCAGGATTGCCTGAACCAGACAAGCACCACGCAGATCCGCATTGATCACTAAGGCTTCTGTCAGGTTGGCTCCCTCCAAAACCGCGCCGCACAAATCAGACCCTTGCAGGTTGGCTCCAGTCAGGTCAGCTTCCGCCAAATTTGCCTGCCGTAGCTGAGCATCCTTAAAAATAACGCCTCGCAGGTTGGCTCCTCGCAGGTCGGCTTGGCTCAGATCAATACCCTCCAGGCTTGCCCGGCTTAAATTCACACCCCACAGGCTAACCTGTCCAAACTTCCGCTCTCCTGCTGCATACCGCTTCAGGAGTTCACTGGCACGCATTAAATCCGCCTCTCTGCTTTGATAGCTTGCACAAACCGCTGATGCTCCAATTAATTTGCCCAATTCTCAAGGTGGTTTACTAGTAGCAGGTCATACGAGTTGATCGCAACCGGCAGAGCAAGTTCGGTGGCACAACCTGCACCAAAGCTGGATAACTCAGGTAGCTGGAAATGGGATTTCTCGATCGCCCGCACATTTAGCATAAACGGCTTTACGCTCAAACCATTCAGGTTGAGCATCAGGCGTGTACCGCCGCCTATGGTACGAGATTAATGTGCCCAAAATCTTCCTTGATCCGCTGTTAGATAGAACTTGCTACCCCTCTGGACGGGAGAGCGCAGTCAGAATCGGTTGAGCAATCCAATTTAGACCAACTCGAAGCTGGTGCTCCAGAGTGGGCATTCGGTACAAGTACGCCAATCGACGGGCGACGTAAGCGATCGAGCCATCCAGCTTCAGACCCAAACCAGTAAACGTGGCGCTGTCGGTACCCAAACTTAGCATCTCGCCCAGCGGTTGATAGCGGAACGGCAACAAGGGGCGTCCGGTGAGTGACGCCCAGACGTTCCAACCGACAAATTCTGCTTGTTGAAAGGCGGACTGTGCAGTATTGGGGATCTGTTGCCCTTCGGCATCTTTGCAATCAGCAAGGTCGCCCAGCGCAAACAGGTCTGGCTGGTCCACAACTTGTAGGGTCGGAGTGACGACCAATTGCCCACGGGGAGATTTCTTCAAGGGCAGCGCTTGCAC
>NZ_JACJPG010000678.1 GCF_014695955.1 Leptolyngbya sp. FACHB-36
GGCTGCCACGATCGCGGACCTGTACACTGATGTACCAGCAGCACGCCCCAGAAGCGATCGGCGTGCAAAATCGGCACGATCAGCTTTGCTTGCACCTGAATTTGCTGCAAAAACTCCAGGTAGTGAGCTGAGAGCGCTCCAGCGGCTCGATCGTTCAGGACGTACGTAGTGCGCTGCTCGGAGGTTGCTTGACTATACCGATACCAAACGTTGTGCACCTCAATTTCGGCGTCAAGGCTCCACGCAGGCGCTACCGATGCCGCCATTAGCTCGCCCGACTCTTCACTGTTTAAGCAGTAAATCAGAACTCGATCAGTCTGCAAAAACTGCCGCACCTCAGCCACCGTTCGGTTCAAAATTTCAGCCAGATCGAGCGACTGACGAATGCGAGTGGCAATTCCACTCAGCAGGCGTTCGCGATCGGCTTGCTGCTGAAGCTGGAGTTGCGCGCGCTGTCGTTCTTGTCGCAGTCGTCGCTCCTCGGTGATGTCTCGTCCCACCGACTGATACTCAACAAACTGACCGTGGGCGTCGAAGATGGCTCGGTTGCTCCACTGAATCCAGCGCACTTCACCGTTTGCTGCCCAGCAAGGATTTTCATCCGTAATCACTGGATCTTCCGCGCTTAGAGCGGCGATTCGCTGCCGTACGATGTCCTGATATTCCTCAACAACTAACAGCAAGAGGCTTTGTCCCACCAACTCCTGAGGGCGTTTGCCAAACTGCCGACAGTACGCGCCGTTCACAAAGGTCAGGGTTGTGTCCGGCAGAAAGCGGCAGACTAAGTCGGTTTGGTCTTCCACAATGGCGCGATAGCGAGCTTCACTGGTGCGGAGGTCATTCTCCATTTGGCGGCGCTCCAGTCCGAGCGACAAGGCAGCCGCCGATGCAGCGAGCAGATCGATCGTCGCCGTTTCCCAGATGCAGGCGGTCGAGCAGTTGTCAAAGCCGATCGAGCCAAAGAACGTTCCATGCACAATTAACGGCAGCACCAGAATCGATAGAATGCCTTGCGATGCTAATACTGCCTGCTCTGGCTCTGGAAACTCACTCACGATGCCGGAAATTGGGTTACCACGAGCCAGCACCTCTACCCAGCGAGGAAAGTTCGTGTTGTAATCGACGTTTTGCAACAGTGGATTATTAATTTCTGATGTAATGCCCTCCGCGCACCACTCTGCGCGCTGACTCGTGAGGAGTTTTCCAGACGCCGATCGATGATTAATGAACACGTAGACTCGACTGGCACCAGAGGCGTGTCCCAACAGCGATAGAATCCGCGCATACATTTCGTCCTCGTCTGTCGATGCCAGCAGCTGCCGCTGCACTTCCACTAGGGTTGCCAAGAAGCGCTCGCGCTTTTCTAGAGCCGCCGCGCTTTCTTGCAGCGCTTTTTGAGTTTGCTGGCGCTCGATCGTGACATCCGCACAGACGCCAATGTACCCGATCACCACGCCCTGCGAATCGTTTAGAACCGAGCAGCTTACGTCCATCCAGCGCAAACTGCCATCTTTTCGCTGGAGGGGCAGTTTTCCTTTCCATCGCTGAACTCGTCGCAAGGTGGTTACGATCCGAAGAACGCGCCGGGGCGACACCTCGGATGCCAGGATCCGCGCGATCGGGTGATCCACGATTTCTGCCGCTTGCCACTGACACAGCAGCTCTGCATAGCGGTTCCAGTAGAGAATCTGACCCTGCAAATCGGTAATGATGACGGCGCTGCAAAGCTGATCGAGCAGCGCGACTTGCAGCACTGAGTGCTCAAGGTTCTCTGGCTGCACACCGCCTAGCAGATTGTGGATTTCATCGCCATCACTGTCCAAGGATAAGGATATTATTGGGGATGCCACTTGTTTAAACACGGTATTGCTCCAAGCATGCTGCGCATCCACTACAGATCTCTGAACGACAAGAACGAATCGGATGCGATACCGCTTCTACAACTTCTACAATTAATCGAGTCATCCAAGGGTCACCAGTCAGGGAATCGGTCTAACAATCGTAATGCTTGAGTGTGGGACAGCCAATTTACTGAGTTTTCATTGCTCGCCCCTATCCCTATATAGTTAGCCTACCCACGGGAGAGCACTAGTCATCGTTCGCTGCGCCCGATTCGACGGATGATGGAGCATTGATCGCTCCTAAAAGCCAGCGCGGTGTTCGCATCTGATTGGTTGCAGGATTTGCCTACGCCGTGAAACGATCGCAGCTTGAGAGGAAGCGTTTCTCTACTTTATGCCACAGGTGTTGTTTGACAAATTAGTTGCCAGCGTGCGGTCCGGCAGTGCGCTGATTAGCTTCCCGACAGATACCGTTCCAGCGCTGGCATCCCGTCCCGATCGCGCTGATTTAATTTTTGTTGCCAAGCAGCGCCCGCCGGAAAAACCGCTGATTTTGATGGCGGGCGAGATTGCTGACTTGTGGTCCTACGTGGTGGGTCACCCGGACGAGCAGCAGATTTGGCAAACCGTTGCCAAGCGCTATCTCCCCGGTGCGCTGACGCTGGTGCTGCCTGCGAGCGATCGTGTGCCGCCGACCCTCAATCCTCAAAATCCTTCAACGATCGGCGTGCGCGTTCCCAATAACTCCATTGCGCGGGCGATTTTGCGACAAACTGGACCCCTGGCAACTACCAGCGCCAACCGCTCTGGAGAACCCGCGCTGCAAACTCTGGCAGAAATCGAGGCGCAATTCCCCGATGTTCTCACTCTGCTGCCCACCGAGACTGAGCCTTCAACCACCGGCGCGGCTGTCTCCGGTATTCCTTCTACAGTTGCCCGTTGGACTGGAACAAGCTGGGAGATTTTGCGGCAAGGAGCGGTCGTTCTAGACGAGAACTAGAGGACGAGAAACGTGACGTTGCTCCTCGCTTCCTGCACACGTTGTCCTTCAACAACCAGAATTGGCTATAGAGTAGAGTTTTCGCAATCTAAAAGCCGAGATAGTGATGGGCTGGATTACGCTGGGATGGTTCGTCCTTGGATGCGGGTTAGGCTTCGGAGCCGCTTGGCGACTGAAGCGATCGTCGCCTCGATCGTTCGCCACCGCGCCGGACAACCAAATCATTCAAAAACTTCAGAACGATTTGCAACAGATGACGCTGGCGTACCAGACGGCATCGGAAATGAGCCAGTTTAAAGCAGGTTTTTTGGCGCGGACCTCTCACGAATTGCGATCGCCGCTTAATGGCGTCATTGGAATGCACCAGTTAATCCTGTCCGATCTGTGTGACAGTCCAGAAGAAGAACGCGACTTCGTTGCTCAGGCGAACAATTCAGCACTCAAGCTGGTGCAGCTCTTGGACAACATTATTAGCGTTGCCAGAGTCGATCACGGCACCAACAAGCTCGACATTCAACCGCTGCAATTGGCACAGGTGCTTCAAGACGTTCACACCCTAACGCATCTGCAAGTGAAAAATCGCAACCTGCGGTTTAATTTACAGCCTCCCTCACCGGACCTGTACGTGCTGGCAGATCCCCGCTACCTCCAGCAGGTCCTGGTCTACCTGATTGACAGCGCTGTTACCCAAACGCCCGACGGAGAAATTACCGTCTCCGCTCATCCAGATTTCACCAGCAGCACCGTACAGATTTGGATTGACGATCGACGACCGCCAAGTGCTCGTAGTGAGGCGATCGACCAGTTGCAGTCCAAACCCGACCCCGCCACAACCGTGCCGACTCCGGGACTGACGCTGCTGCTGGCCCAAACCCTCCTGGAGCGGATGCAAGGACGCTTAGAAATCGGAGCGACAGGCGAGGATACTACGCGCATCCAGTGTTGGCTGCCGCTGGTGAGAGAAGAGTGAGGGAAGTACGAGTGTTGAGCAATGAAGTTGAGTTGGGGCGTTTTCCCCACTCTCGCTTCAGGTTGCTTCTGCTGCCAATGCCGATCGGGGTGACTCGATCGGCGTGTTGACCAGCACCAGTGTTGTACTGGAGTTGCACTCAAACCCGATGCGTTCATAGAAGGCTTGCTGATGCGTCGTCATCAGGTAAACCCGCTCTACGCGGTTAATTTTAGGATGGCTGAGCACGGTTTGCACAAGTTTGCGTCCCAATCCCGCGCCCTGGTAGTCCGGGTGAATCACGACATCCCAAATCGTGGCGCGGTAAATTCCATCCGAGGTCGCTCTGGCAAACCCAATCATTCGCGCTTTGTCCCAGACGGTGATGATGGGATCGCTATTTGCGATCGCCACCTCTAGATCCTCTAAGCGACGATCGCGTGCCCAGAAGGCAGCAACCTGAAATAGCTCCTGGAGCTGGAGTAAATTTACTTGCGATCGCTGGTCGCAAAACTGAATATGACGACAATCCATCCTAATTAAACACAAATCAGTGGCGTAATCACCCTAATGTAAACTGCTAAGCGAGACTTCCAACTAAAGTGATGGAAGCTTGACCATCCGGAGGTTAGAATCGAGAGGAGAAAGGGGAGAAGGAAGTCGGAAATGGAACGCGGGAAACAGACGCTTCCATCATTGATTGCCGATTACCCAGTAGAAGATTTCAGCATGTCGCAGTTTCCGCCCGTTCTACCGTATTTAACCCGCCGCACTCGGAGTGCAAAGCGACGATCGCCCAGACAGGGACGATCGGTGATCGTGCTGCTGGTGCTGCTGCTGCTGTGGAGCGTGTGCCTGGGCTGGGGTTTAGCATTGGTAACGCAGGCTCGTCCGACCGGAGAGGCGCAAACGGCTCCAGCAGTTTTGAGCGCGGCAGAGGGAGCAGCGGGGGCGGTGACGGATGTAGAAGCGGTGCCCGATCGCCTCAAGGCAGGTCAGGCGCTGTACTTAAAGACGTGCGCCACCTGTCATACAGGCATACCGCCTGAGGTAATGCCGACGCAGACGTGGCAGCAGCTTTTACAAGACCCGCAGCACTACGGCGCACAGCTTCAGCTGCTGTCGCCATTGGATTTGCGCGTCACCTGGGAATATGTCCGCACCTACTCGCGCCCCTTGCTAGAAGGCGAAGAGGTCCCGTATCGCCTGTACCAATCGCGCTTCTTCAAGGCACTGCACCCCAAAGTAAACCTACCAGCTAAAGCGGGTTTGGGCAGTTGCATCTCGTGTCATCCCGGTGCAGGCAGCTACGATTTCCGCACCCTCAGCGCTGAGTGGCAAAACGCCCCGTGACCCAATTTTGAATTTTAAGGTTTGAATGATGAATTGCGCCTGCGGCTGTTCAATTCAAGATTCATCATTCACTGTTCAAAATTTTCCTGTCTTTATTGAACTCACGCACTTTTTGTTACTCTTCACCACCATGCTTAAGACTTTGTTGGGCGATCCCAACGCACGCAAGCTCAGAAAATACCAACCCTTGGTGACGGATGTTGCCGTCTTAGAAGACGAGATTAAAGCCCTGTCTGATGCAGACCTGCGGGGCAAGACTGCAGAATTCAGACAGCGCCTAGAGAAAGGCGAATCGTTGGATGACCTGCTGCCAGAAGCATTTGCGGTTGTGCGAGAAGCTGGACGGCGCGTGCTGGGAATGCGCCACTTTGACGTGCAAGTTCTCGGTGGCATTATTCTGCACACCGGACAGATTGCCGAGATGAAAACTGGAGAAGGAAAGACTCTGGTTTCGACGCTGCCCGCTTACCTGAACGCGATTAGCGGCAAGGGCGTTCACATTGTCACTGTGAACGACTACTTAGCGCGCCGAGACGCGGAATGGATGGGGCAAATTCACCGCTTCCTAGGCTTAAGCGTCGGGCTAATTCAGCAGAGCATGACTCCCAGCGATCGCCAGCGCAACTACGCCTGCGACATTACCTACGCCACCAACAGCGAACTCGGCTTTGACTACCTGCGCGACAACATGGCGACGGACATGCGCGATGTTGTGCAGCGCCCGTTTAACTACTGCGTCATCGACGAAGTGGATTCGGTACTGATCGACGAAGCCCGGACGCCGCTGATTATTTCGGGTCAAGTGGAGCGCCCTAGCGAGAAGTACACTCGCGCCGCTGAAGTGGCGACTGCGCTGGTCCGCAAAGCCAACGAAGACGACCCTAACGGGCACTACGAAGTCGATGAAAAGCAGCGCAACGTAATTTTGGCGGACGAAGGCTTCATTGAAGCTGAAAAGCTGCTGGGCAGAGCCGATCTGTTTGACCCGGAAGATCCGTGGGCGCACTACATCTTTAACGCGATCAAAGCTAAGGAGCTGTTCGTCAAAGACGTGAACTACATCATCCGCAACGATGAGATCGTGATTGTGGATGAATTCACCGGACGGGTGATGCCGGGACGCCGCTGGAGCGACGGACTGCACCAGGCGATCGAAGCTAAAGAGCACGTCGAGATCCAGCCGGAAACGCAAACGCTGGCAACGATTACATACCAGAACTTCTTCCTGCTGTATCCCAAACTGGCAGGCATGACCGGAACCGCCAAGACTGAAGAGGCGGAGTTCGGCAAAATTTACAACCTGGAAGTAACGACGATTCCAACGAACCGCACCAACATCCGCCGCGACGTTTCCGATGTGGTCTACAAAACCGAAGAGGCGAAGTGGAACTCGATCGCGAGCGAGTGCGCCGAAATGCACGAGGTGGGTCGTCCAGTCCTCGTTGGCACGACTAGCGTTGAGAAATCGGAACTGCTGGCGCGGCTGCTGTTCGAGCGCAACATCCCGCACAATCTGCTGAACGCTAAGCCAGAAAACGTCGAGCGAGAATCGGAAATCATCGCTCAAGCTGGACGGAAGGGAGCCGTGACGATCGCCACGAACATGGCGGGTCGGGGAACGGACATCATTCTGGGCGGCAACGCTGACTACATGGCGCGGCTGAAGCTGCGCGAGTACTTCATGCCTCGGATTGTCCAGCCTGAAGATGATGACTTCGGCGTTATGGATGTCCCCGGTGCAGGCGGCGGACGCGGCGGTGGGCAAGGCTTCGCTCCCGGTAAAAAGGTGAAGACCTGGAAAGCCTCGCCGCAGATTTACCCGACGGGACTGTCCAGAGATACCGAAAAGCAGCTGAAGGAAGCGGTCGATTTTGCGGTGCAGCAGTACGGCGAGCGATCGTTGCCAGAACTGGACGCCGAAGATCGCGTTGCCGTTGCCTCGGAGAAAGCGCCGACCGACGACCCGGTGATTCAGCGCTTGCGCGACGTGTACAACCTGACCAAGCAGGAGTACGAAGCGTTTACCAGCCGAGAACACGATGAAGTCGTGGGTCTGGGTGGTTTGCACGTCATCGGCACCGAGCGACACGAATCCCGCCGCATCGACAACCAGCTACGCGGACGCGCCGGACGGCAGGGTGACCCTGGTTCAACGAAGTTCTTCCTCAGCTTGCAGGACAACCTGCTGCGGATTTTTGGTGGCGATCGTGTGGCAGGTTTGATGAACGCCTTCCGCGTCGAAGAAGACATGCCGATCGAGTCGGGAATGCTGACGCGATCGCTGGAAGGTGCTCAGAAGAAAGTGGAAACCTACTACTACGACATCCGGAAGCAGGTGTTTGAGTACGACGAGGTGATGAACAACCAGCGTCGTGCGATTTACGCAGAGCGTCGCCGTGTACTGGAGGAGCAAGATCTAAAAGAGCAGGTGATTAAATACGCGGAACTCACAATGGACGACATTGTGGACGCGAAGATTAACCCTGATCTGCCGCCGGAAGAGTGGGATCTAAACGGCTTGGTTAACAAGGTGCAGGAGTTCGTTTACCTGCTGGACGATCTGGAACCGGATCAATTGGCGGAGATGTCGATCGGCGAGATCAAGACCTTCTTACACGAGCAGGTCCGCATCGCCTATGACCTCAAGGAGGTTCAGATTGACCAGATCCAGCCTGGACTAATGCGGCAGGCGGAGCGCTTCTTTATTCTCCAGCGCATCGACACCCTCTGGCGCGAGCACCTACAGCAGATGGACGCACTGCGGGAATCGGTAGGTCTGCGGGGCTACGGTCAGAAGGACCCGCTGATTGAGTACAAGAGCGAGGGCTACGAACTGTTCCTAGAGATGATGACGGACATCCGCCGCGATGTGGTCTACTCGGTGTTCCAGTTCCAACCGCAAATTCAACCAACGGTGACGGCAACGACTGAAGTGATTTAAGGGTTACGTGCAACAAGTGATCGCCCCTTCTGGGGCGATCACTTGTTGTATTAAGGCACGCGCCTCTACGTCGATGTCCAATTGGTTACTTAATAACGTTACTGAGTAATAAGAGGACGCTGGCGGCGGCAGTAGCTCAGTAGGAGCGCAAATAATCCGATGCCCGCTGCATACTTTAGCGGGCTAGGCACGATCGGGCTGGGCGAAAAGAAGCCTTCGATTATCCCTGCAATTACTAGCATTGGGATAATCCCAAAGACCAACTGCGCCGCTTGCAAACTGTAGAACTTAACTGCATCGACGCGACGGTAGCTGCCTGGAAACAGAATACCTCTAGCAATCAGCAATCCGGCTCCACCCGCCAGAAAAATCGCAGGCAGTTCCAGTGACCCGTGGGGAAACACAAATGCCCAGAACGGGTACGCTAAATCGTTTTGACCCACCAGCGTCGCCACCGTTCCGATCAGCACTCCATTCGCCAACAGCACAAACACTGTGAATAGCCCTAGCGTCATGCCACCTGCGATCGCCCGAAACGCGACCGATAGGTTGTTTATCATGATCTGGCTAGAGGCAAGCGGTTCCGTGCCCAAAATTGAGCCCATCCAAAGTTCCCGCTTGTCCCGCACCAGCGAAATCATCGACTCCGGCAGCACCAGCGACAGAAACACCGGATCGCGCCACGCAAACCACCAGCTAATCAGCGCTCCTGCCAAAAACAAAGCCGTGGCGATCGCGGTATACATCCAGGTTTGCTGTACCACTGCCGGAAAGCCCCAGCGGTAGAACTCCAGCACCGATCGCCACTCTTGCCGTCGAGAGCCTTGATAGATTTGGCTGTAGGCGCGCGAGGTAAGCTGCTGCAAGTCCTGAACCAGCGTATTGCCCACTTGATTCGTCCGTGCCCGTGCCAGATCCGCCGAGACCGATCGATAGAGGCTCGCCAACTGCTTGATTTCGTCTGTTTGCAGCGCCTTTAACCCGCGCTTCTCTAGCCGCGACAACAGCGCATCTAACTGCTTCCAATTCGGCTCCCGCCTAGCAATCCAACGTTTAATATTCATAAAATTTCTCTGGATCGGGCGATTACCTCGCCTAAGATAGCGACAACTCTAGCGCATGTCCTGTGGAGTTTTCAGTCATTCGCTCTTAGTTGATAGGGATCAGCGGTGGTGCTTTCAGTAGGGTCCCTACGATCGCGCCAGTACGACAACTGCAGCGGTCTTTATTTCCATCTCCCCAGCCCTCCCGTAATTCTCGACGATCGGTGTGAATCTTGCATAAATGGCAATACTAATTCCAGTCAGCATCAACCTTCTATTAGCAGGAAAAGCCCAATGGCAATGAATCCTAGTTCGGCGAGTTCCGGTCCTCTAAGCGTGGGCAACGTAGTCAGCGCAGGAGTACGAATCTACCGCTCTCATCTGAAGCAGTATCTGACGCTGTCGTTGATTGGTCACTTGTGGATTCTAGTTCCAATTTACGGGTGGGCAAAATATGCCGCAACCACAGGCTTAATCTCACGACTAGCATTTGGCGAGCTGAGCAACCAACCAGAATCGCTCAAAGATGCGCGTAAGTTCGTTAATGCGCGGATGTGGAGATTTTTGGTTGCAGCCATTCTCGTCATCTTGCTGATTTTAGGCTTGTACATGGGAATGGGGCTTACATTCATTATTTTGGCAGGGATTACCAGAGTCTTAGCGGCTGGCAATCCCGCGCTAGGTGCAGTCGGAGGACTGCTCATGTTCGTTGCGTTTATTGTAATTCTGGTGCTCTTTTTTTGCCGCGTGCTTCTGGTTGAGGTGCCGCTGGCGATCGAGCAAAACGTTAGTTCAACTGGTGCAATCAGCCGGAGTTGGGACTTGACCAAGGGCTTTACTCGGCGAATTCTAGGAACCGTGATGGTTGCCTTCTTGCTGACGCTGATAATTTATCTACCATCACAGATTATTACATTCCTCTTGCAGGCGGCGGTTGGAAGACCTGAAGAGGCCAGTGCTGCATCTTCGCTGGTTGGGCTGGTGTCGCTGGCGCTGAGCCTCTTAACTGGAGCGCTAGTGATGCCATTCTGGCAAGTGATCAAAGCCGTGATTTACTACGACCTGCGAGTGCGACGCGAAGGCTTAGGACTGCGACTGCGCGATCGATAAGAGCACTCACTGTTAATGAGTAACTTGAAGAGTGACTCCGGTTGGTTAACTGACAAATCATTTACTCAAATTGCTGAAGATCTCTCCCCCAGCGCCTCTCGAACACGGAAAGGGAAGCCAGACAACGTTCCAGTTCCCTCTCCTATGAGGACACAGGTTAAGGAGAGGTCTTCCGAAGTTTTGTCAGTTATGACGCGCAGCGCTCTGAACAACTCACTATAGATAGCCAGAATTATCTGGTCGGTTCTACTGAACGTACTACCAGTTAACCGCGTATCACTCACCACTGAACAGCCATGCAATTCTTTAACCGCGTCACCCTACGAACGCCCGAAAGCGTTGAGCTAGAGTTCACTCTGGCTGGCATTGGCAATCGAACGATGGCGCTACTGGTAGATTATCTTGTCTGGGGTGCAAGCCTGCTGGTGCTGCTGATTGTGTGGGGCGTTCTGTCGGTGCAATTGGTCGCGTATCTGGAATCGTTCACAGGAGATGCGCAACTGTGGCTGACGGCGATCGCGCTGCTTCTTACGTTTGCAGT
Source organism: Leptolyngbya sp. FACHB-36 (assembly GCF_014695955.1). GTDB lineage: Bacteria > Cyanobacteriota > Cyanobacteriia > Leptolyngbyales > Leptolyngbyaceae > FACHB-36. The sequence continues at coordinate 10,779 of NZ_JACJPG010000678.1, forward strand.
CTACGTGGGCTATTTTGTTCTGTTTGAAACGCTGTGGCAGGGACAAACCCCCGGCAAGCGCTACGCCAAAATTCGGGTGATTCGTGAAGACGGCAAGCCGATCGGTCTGTCGCAGGCAGCACTGCGAGCGCTGTTGCGACCTGTGGATGACACGCTATTTTTGGGCGCATTAATGATTATGCTCGGCAAACGAGAAAAGCGACTGGGCGATTGGGCGGCAGGCACGATCGTCGTGCAAGAAGAACGCCCCGTCACGGCTGCCTCGTTCCCAATTGCCGACGAGGCGCACATGCTAGCAAAGGAACTTCTGCAAACTGCCGCGATCGCTCAACTTCTGCCCGATGATTTTGCTGTGGTGCGCGACTACCTCCAGCGACGCTCAATTATGGAGAAGCGGGCGCGATCGGACCTAAGCATTGAGCTAGCGCGTCAAGTAAAACACATCGTCGGGCTGCAGCAGCTACCGTTTAAGATGACGCCAGACTTATTTCTAGAGGCGATTTATCTGGCGTATCAGCAGCAGTCACCGGAGGGGCATGGCTACTAGGGAACAGGGTTCCTGCGCGATCGCGCTTGGCAGCAATTTAGGCGATTCACTCACCACGCTGGAATCAGCGCTGAGCATATTGAAGCAAACAGCCGGAATTACGCTGGAGGCGCGATCGCACTGGTACCAAACCAAAGCCGTTGGACCGCCACAGCCGGACTACTTTAACGGCTGCGTGATTTTGCACGTCAGCCTGAGTCCACACGCGCTGCTGGACACGCTTCTAGCAACGGAAGCGCACTTTGGGCGAGTGCGGAAAGAGCGCAACGGACCCCGCACCCTGGATTTAGATTTGCTCCTGTTTAATGATCTCGTGCTAGAGACACCCTCGCTGCAAATTCCTCATCCGCGCATGACCCAGCGCGCCTTTGTGCTGGTTCCTCTGGCTGAAATCGCCCCCGATTGGATCGAGCCGATTTCAGGAAGAACGATCACGAACCTCGTACAAGCTGTAAACTGTTCAGAAGTCAAAAAGTTGGTTAGCGATTAGTCGTTAGCAACTCGTTTTACCGAACTTCTTACGCTATGCCGCTGGGTCCCGAACCGCCTCAACTGCTGAGACAACGCTTTGTCTACAACGGTCGCAAGTTCTCGTTTGAAGCGAACCGTCTCCGGTTGCCAAACAATACCGAAGGAGAGTATGAGTGCATCCGGCATCCGGGCGGAGCACTAGCGGTTCCCGTAACGCCCGATGGCAAATTTGTGCTGGTGCGGCAGTACCGCTTTACGACGCAGGGGCGGCTGTTAGAATTTCCGGCAGGCACGGTGGAGCGAAGCGAAAGCCCAGAGGAAACGATCCGACGAGAAATCGAGGAAGAGACAGGCTACCGCGCTCACCGCTGGCAAAAACTGGGCGAGTTTTTTGTGGCTCCGGGCTACTCGGATGAGGTGATTTACGCCTACCTAGCGCAGGAGCTGGAGCTACTGGAGAATCCTCCTAGTCAGGACGCTGATGAAGACATCGATCGCGTCCTCATGACGGCAGAAGAAGTCGAGAATGCGATTCATACAGGTGGCTTAGCAGACGCGAAATCGATCGCCAGCTTTTTACTGGCACGTCCGTTTCTAACCGCGTCCTAGCTTGATTCACAGACGACCCTTAGACAAAGCGCAGCAATTTCTACAGCAGCTATTAGTAAACTTTGCTGTCAAAGGCATCACAGTTTCAAGTTTTCTCTCTAAGCTGAGAACTACAGAGTTCACTGGGGTGGTTCTTAGGCTGTTTAGCTCGCGCTGCAATCGCTCTTAGTAGTCTGTCAAACTAAATTTGACGCGTAGCTAAGAGCCACAAAGCCGAACAGGGCTAAATTTTGAGAGTCTTCGACCCGTCAAAATTCTCCTAACGGAACACTAGCTAGCGCAACGTATCAGGCACCTTGACTAAGAGTCGCGCACCTTGACTCTGCACTCACTTCAAGAAGAGGTATGTTATGACTTCGCATCGTGCTGCTGAGTTTTTCAAAGCGGTTCAACAAGATCAAGCGCTGCAAGCCAGATTGCAAGCGGTGAGCGACCCCAAAGCGTTTATTCAGATCGCGGCTGACCGTGGCTACACGTTCTCGGAAGAGGAGCTAGAGCAAGC
>NZ_JACJPG010000679.1 GCF_014695955.1 Leptolyngbya sp. FACHB-36
TTGAAGGCTGCACCCGGTGAGAATGAGTCGATCGATGTGATTCGCGAAGCCGCCCTGAGGGATTACACACAAGCCATTAATCTGCGTTCCAATTCCTCAGTGCGCGCGACCGCTCTAACCAACCGGGGCAACGTCCTGCTGGCGCGAAACGATCTTCCTGCCGCTTTTCGAGACTATAACCAAGCCGTCCAGATCAACCCAAACTACGCGGCAGCCTATTACAACCGAGGGATGGCATCTCAGACTCTCAATCGGCGGGATCCAGCAATCACCGACTTTCGCCGCGCCGCTGATCTCTACCAAGCACAGGGCTACCCCAGGCTGCAGACCGAGGCGCTCAACCGCATTAAAGGGCTTCAGCAGAGCCAAACCACCGCTCCTCCCCCGACCCAATCGCCTCAAACGCGATAAGCCAGAACGAATCGATCGATCCCTGCCAAATCCTTATGCGTCTGGATGTCCCGGTAGCATCCGTGCGCCTGTAGAAGCTCAGAAACCGCGATCGCTTGTCCTGCCATGATTTCCAGCAGCAAAACGCCATCAGGGTGCAAATACTCTGGAGCCGTGATAGCGAGATGGCGAATGGAATCTAATCCATCCGTGCCGCCATCGAGTGCGAGGTGCGGCTCGTGTTGAGCGACTTCGGGCTGTAGCTCTAGTACCAAGGCGCTGGGAATGTAGGGCGGATTAGAGACGATGCCGCTAAAAGCTCCCTTGAGAGAGTTCAATGGCTCAAACCACGAGCCGTGATGAAACTGGATTCGTTCTGTCAAACCAAGCGATATGGCGTTCTGCTGAGCGATCGCCAGCGCCTCAGCACTACGATCTACAGCGTGAATCACTGCGCTTGGGAAAGCGTCTGCTAGTCCAATCGCGATCGCACCGCTGCCCGTACCCAAGTCTGCCCAGCGGAGTGTGGGAAGTGGAGAGCGAGGAGCCGTCGCGATCGCAAGGTCGATGAGCTGTTCGGTTTCGGGGCGAGGAATCAACACAGCGGGAGAGACCCGGAGCAGAAATTGCCGCCAGGGAGCAATTCCGGTCAGATACTGCACAGGCACACGGTTCTGAACGCGCTGCTGCCAGCGGCAATCGAGTTCAGACAAGGGAACCTGAAGGGCAACACGGGGCCGATCTTTGTAGGAGTCGAGCCGCAGCGCCAGACGGTCTAGCTCGGTCAGCGTTTGCAGAAACCAGTCCACCTCAGCGGGTGGAATGGCAGCGGCGATCGCGTGCGATCGTGCCTGACTTCGCCACTGCCACAGGTCTAGCCCAGAAGCGAAATACATAAAGTCGAATGATGAATTTTGAATTGATTATTCAAAATTCACCACTCCTCTACTTTTTCGGAGCGGGCTGGGGCTTGGCTTGGTTCTGCTGCTGCGGAGCTAGCGCTCGTACGAATTGGATCGACTCCTCTGGCGGAACCAGCATAATCTGATTCAGCTGTGGATCATTCTTCGTCTGCAACACTTGCACCAGCCCTTCCAGGTTCAGCACTTGAATTTCAAGGCTAGATGCAAGATTGGGCTGCTGCTGCTTGAAGCGATCGACTAGTCCTTGCAGTTCTTCTTTCTTGAAGAACATGGGAATGACCTGTTGGTTGCCCTGCTGAATGGTGAGGTAGCCTTTATCCTTGCCGCCACGCGCAACAAACAGCGGTGTGCCATTAAACTGCTGCACCTGCTGTCCTCCCTGCTTTAGCAGGTTGACTGCCGTATCCACCTGTTGGCGAGACGGGACATAAGCAAAACCGAGACCCTCAGGCTTGCCTTTATTGGATTCGTTAAGCTGATAGACTTCTGCCAGGGAAACCGGAACGACCTGTACGCCTTTTGCCAGCTCAGGATTACGAGTTTTTAACCCATCTAGAAATGCCTGTGCATCTTTCTGGCTGATAAACACGCCTGCTACTGAAGGTCCTTTCTGCCCACTTGGAGGAGACGCCACCAGCGGTGCACCTTGGGAGTTAGCGATCGTAAAAACGGGAACCGGGCGTAACTTCTGTATAATTTGATCTGCGGGAATGGCGAGAACTTGCACTGCCCCTGCCAATACGGACCCCAACAAGGCACTGCCAACGAGACCAACGGTCGCACTCCAGCGGATGACTGATTTCATAACTGCTCCTGGGACAAAAGCTGTAAGGGACGTGTAGAACCAACGGAAAATTAACGAGCGTGAATGAAGCATCTCGGTGCTTATCTCAGCGGCACCGCTATCGGCTTACCCATTTTGAGTGATTGATTGTATTTTGTAAATTCATTTCAACGAAGTCGCGGCGGGTTCACCGTCTTGTTGAAGAATTAAAGCACACTCAATCACCTTTAGGTTCAACGCCGCGTTAGCTCCGTTAGCGCTCTTGGTCGATGACTCATTTCGCGAGTGAGCAGTTCCACATCCATGAAATCTGACTGCTGCACAGATCGAGCTAGTGTGCAGGGACGACGATCGCGATCGCCCCTATTCGCGCTGGTCCTGTTCGTTTGCCTGCTGGGGCTAAGCGCCTGCCATCCGGTCTCCACCCAGCTCAAGCTCGGTACGCTGCTGCCCATTACGGGCGATCTTTCCGCCTATGGGTCGTCGATGCAAGATACTGCTCGCTTCCTCGTCAGTACCGTCAATGGCTGCGGTGGCGTTCTGGGGCAGCCCGTGGACTTGGTAGCAGAGGACGACCAGACGGAACCTGCGGCAGGCGCATCTGCCATGACGAAATTGGCGGAGGTCGATCGCGTTGCCGGAGTTGTGGGTGCAGCGTCTAGTGGAACTGCCAGCGCAGAAGTAGATATTGCCGTGCGAAACCAGGTGATTTTGATTTCGCCGTCCAGCACCAGTCCGGTGTTCAGCGAGCGATCGCGGCGCGGCGAGTTTCAGGGGTTTTGGTTTCGCACCGCTCCACCAGACACGTTTCAAAGTAAGGCGCTAGCGCAGCTTGCCAAGACGAGGGGTGTTCGCTCCGTTGCGGTTCTTGCCATTAATAACGACTACGGCAACGGCATACTGTCCGCGTTCATTCCTGCCTTTGAAGCGATCGGCGGCACGGTTGTTAACAAAGCCAACCCAACACGCTACCCGCCGGATAGCTCAACGTTTGACTCGATCGTCAGCGCAGGCTTTCGCGACAATCCAGATGCGGTACTGCTGATTGCCTATCCAGAAACCGGAAGCCTGATCCTGAAAGCGGCATACCAGCAAGGACTGTTGGCAAAAGCGTTGCTGCTGGCAACGGACGGCATGAAGGAAGCTGGAATTGCGGACCTAGTTGGCAAGACGGCTCAAGGGCAGTATCTTGCGGCAGGGATGGTGGGTACTGCCCCAAGCGCGGGAGGTCCAGCGCTGAAGCAGTTTCAGGAGCGGTACGCAGCTCAGTTTCGACGAACGCCAAAGATTTTTGACCCCAACACTTGGGATGCTGCTGCCCTGATTGTGCTGGCTGCCGAAGCCGCTAAATCTACAAGCGCCACGGCAATCAAGGACCTGATGCGAGACGTTGCCAATCCTCCCGGTGAATCCGTGACAGATGTATGTCAAGGATTGTCGCTTTTGCGGGCTGGCAGATCGATTAACTATGAGGGAGCCAGCGGCAGCGTGGATTTAAACGATGTCGGAGATGTGACGGGGCGGTATGACGTGTGGACGATTGCTCCTGACGGCAGCTTAAAAGTAATTGACGCGATCGCGGTGACGGAAAAATAGCCGTTTGTTGATGCTGTGCCGACTGTCGCAGTGCTTTTTCCACTTCAAAGACCGGAGACTTTTTGCAGTAGGGCATCACGATCGACCTGCAAGGCGCGATCGAAATCGGGGGCGTAAGCGAATGAGGGAATCAGCGGACTGAAGAATTGAACGATCGGAACATTCTCGACGACGGTGAGAAAATC
>NZ_JACJPG010000068.1 GCF_014695955.1 Leptolyngbya sp. FACHB-36
ATAGATAATGGCAAAAATGGCGGTAGCGTACATAAATAAGCTGTAAATTGTAAATGGCAGCAGGAACAGCCATATTGGGATTATTTAACAATCCCGCAGTGCTGGGCTGTTTACTCTGTCGGCCTAGGAAGCCGAGACTTTGAGTATTCTAGGTATGAGGCTCAAGATTTTACGCATTTCATTCAGCGAGCGTTGAATGAGGAAAAATTACGGAAGGACCATGGTTAAAGGAGTAGTCCCAAGACCAGATTAAGCGATCGAGCCACTTTAGATCTCAAGTTCTCGGAACAAGACAGATTTTAACGATCGCTGTATGAAGACGATGCTCTCAACCTTTAAGAGAAGTATGAGCATCACTGGCTGTCTCTACGTGAGTGCACTGATATACACTTCTGCCAGCAAATTGCTGGGTAAATATTGGCTCGATCGACATTCCGGAGGATCACTTTACCCTGATCCGCCTTAGTCAGCCGTTAGTTAATCTAACGTCCGGTATAAGCGCTGCTGTGTGAAGCGACATTAACATTGGCTCTTAGTTGTATTTGAGGTAGGACAGATGACATCTGAATTGAACCGTGGTCTAGAGAAAGCTGAGGCGAAGCAACCCACCTTATTCGATCGCACCTTTCGAGATAGCGAAGGCAATATTGTAATTGCTCAGATGCCCAACCTGCCGATTCTGGTTGGGACAACAGCGCTCTTTCTTCATTTCGTACTTCCCGGTGGCACCCTCCAGGCAACATTAGGTTTAGTAGGATTTGGTGCTTTGTTCACTTGGGCATGGCAAGAACTCTTTGATGGAGTTAACTATTTCCGTCGATCGCTCGGCTTGCTCGGATTGGTGGGTCTGATCGCGCTGGGACTAAACTTGAATGGAGTGTAAATCCCTGAAGGGACTTCATCCTGTGATAGGTTTTATCCCATAATCCCTCAATAGATGTTTGAGCCAATTCTCTCTCGCAGAACCGGACGGCGGGCAGTTCTACTAGGTGCCGGAGCATTCATCGGGGCGGGTTTGGGTTACGCCTTGATCAATCGAACCCGGTCTAGCCAAACTCTCTTTAGCTTGGGTGTGGCATCTGGGGAACCGCTTCCTGATGGCGTTGTTCTGTGGACTCGGTTAGCTCCTGAGCCCCTAAATGGGGGTGGTATGCCGCCCCAGCCAATGTCTGTTCAGTGGCAGGTGGCGGTAGATGAGCAGATGCGGCGGGTTGTTCAGCGAGGAACCACGATCGCAGTTCCCGAACTTGCTCACTCGGTTCACGTCGAGGTGAATGGTTTAGAACCCGCTCGTTGGTACTGGTATCGATTCCAAGCTGGCGATCAGCAAAGCTCAATTGGGCGCACGCGCACCGCTCCTGCCCTGACGAGTCACGTTGATCGCCTGCGCTTTGCGTTTGCCTCTTGCCAACACTACGAGCACGGTTACTACGCCGCTTACCGAGATATGGCAGCGGCTGATCTAGACTTCGTGGTACATCTGGGGGACTACATTTACGAAGGAGCCGCAACCACTGGAGAGTCTCGGCAGCATAATGGGTCCGACCTAGTCACGCTGGAGCAGTACCGCGATCGTTATGCGCTCTATAAAACCGATCCAGACTTGCAGGCAGCTCATGCTGCATTTCCTTGGATTGTTACCTGGGATGACCACGAGGTCGCTGGTAACTATGCAAACCTCACAGCAAATGGTCAAAGTCAGCAAGCTTTTTTGCAGCGACGGGCAAGCGCCTACCAAGCCTACTATGAGCACATGCCGCTGCGACGATCTTCACGACCACAAGGAGCGAATCTACAGCTCTACCGACGATTTAGCTTTGGTGACTTAGCAGAATTCAATGTGCTTGATACGCGCCAGTACCGCAGCAAGCAACCGTGTGGTAACCAGCTTAA
>NZ_JACJPG010000680.1 GCF_014695955.1 Leptolyngbya sp. FACHB-36
AGCATGAACTACACCGATCGTCCCCGCCAGCGCGTTGTGATTACGGGCATCGGCATCGTGAATCCGGCTGGCATTGGCAAAGATGCCTTCTGGAGCAATATTTCGGCGGGGAATTCTGCGATTCGTCGCATTACCCGCTTCGATGCCAGCGAATTTCCCACCCAGGTTGCTGGAGAAATTCAGGACTTCGAGCCAGCCGACTATGTGCCCAAGCGGTTTGTGATTAAAACTGATCGCTTTACCCACTACGCCCTCGCTGCCGCTGAACTAGCGCTAAAAGATGCCGATTTGAACTTGGAGAACGAAGACTCCTACCGGGTCGGCGTCTGGTTTGGCAACAATGCAGGCGGCTGGGACATTGCCGAGCGCGGCTTTTACGAGCTGTACAACGATGGCGCGACGATGGTGAATCCGTGGCAGGCAACCGCGTGGTTTCCCACGGCTGCCCAAGGGTTTGTCACCATTCGCTACGGCATTCGCGGCTACAGCAAAAGCTTTGTCTGCGATCGTGCTAGCGGTGCCAGTGGCTTGTATTTCGGCGTCAAATCGATCCTGCAAGGCTACAACGACGTCGTCCTGACGGGTGGCTCTGAAGCGCCCATTACCCGCTTTGGCATGACCTGCTACTACGAGACGGGCGAACTCAGCGGCGAAACCAATCCAGAGCACGCCTATCAGCCGTTCGATCGCAACCGCTCCGGCATTGTCCTCGGTGAAGGCAGCACTGTCTTGGTGTTGGAATCGCTGGAGCACGCCCAACGACGCGGCGCGAGAATTTACGGCGAAATTTTGGCAGGCAGCGCCACCACCGATCGTGCACCTGAGGCTGGAAAGGCGTTTGAGCGCGCCATGCAGGAAGCGCTACAGGAAGCTGGCATTGCGTCCTCGGCGGTCGATCTGCTGCTGGCGGAAGGCTGCGGCACGCAGGTGAGCGATCGCGTCGAGGCGCAGGCAATCACCGCTGTCTTTGGCGAATCACCACAGGTGCCCGTCAGCGTTCCGAAAGCGCTCTATGGTCACTTGTACGGCGGCAGTTGCGCCACCGAAGTAGCGTGTGGACTGCTGGCAATGGAAACCGAGAAGCTCCCCGTGATGCAGCCGATCGCCGATCCGGATTCCTCGCTTAATTTTGTGGCGCAGCCGGAAGCGCGATCGGTGTCTCAGTTCATGGTGAATTCTCGCGCGCGGGAAGCGGCCAATTTCTCGTTTGTGATTGGTCGTAGTCAATAGCAGCTCGCTCCACCTGTAGGGTGGGCATCGCCCACTCTTACACGGATCTCACGATAAGTAACTGGAGGACTTTGAACATGGTGATGGATACGCTGACCGAAATTCTGCTGGAGTTGGGCATCGATCGACCCGATATCGTCGAAGGCGCCTTTCTCCGCAAAGATCTACAACTCGACTCCACCGAAACGGTGCAAATTGCCTTAGAGCTCAAACGGCGACTCGGCGTTAACGTCAAGCTAGAAGCTCGACAGGACACCACGATCGGGCAAGTCTGCGACAAAGTTGTGCAGGCGATGTCACTCAATCCGGCTGCTACTTAACGGAGCGAAGCCGATGATGGGAATTGGCATTGACCTCGAATCGATCAGCCGAATTGCCAACCTGGTCGATCGCTACGATCGCGACACGTTGAATATGGTATTCACGCTGCGGGAGATCGAGCGATGCCAATCCGTCAGCCACTCCCACCAGCATTATGCCGTGTGCTTTTGCGCAAAAGAGGCAGTGGGAAAAGCGCTGGGAACCGGACTAGCAGACATTGGCTGGAACGAAATTGACACCACGATCACATCGTCCAGCTTAATGATTCAGCTACATGGAGCTGCTCAGCGGCAGGCAATCACCAATGGCGCTGAGAACTGCCTGGCAACTTGGTGCTGCTGGGATGACTACGTGCTGGTTCACGTCCTCACTTATTAGACCAACCGCAGAGGGATAGTCGCATGGATTCGATTTGCGAACAGCTACCCGATATTTTTAACATTGCAGCGTACTTCATCGAAGGCAGTTTATCGCAAGGACACGGCGAGCGCATCGCCTTTTACTACCGCGACGAAACGTACTCGTACCGCAGCGTGCGCAGCTATGTACGTCGGGCGGCTGCCTTACTGACCGAGCAAGGGCTGGAGCGGGAAAACCGCATCGCCATTTTGCTGCCCGACAGCCCAGAATTTGTCTTTGCCTTCTGGGGGGCAATTTGGGC
>NZ_JACJPG010000681.1 GCF_014695955.1 Leptolyngbya sp. FACHB-36
AATCTACCGCTTGAAGACGCCATTCCAACTCGATCGCGCCTGCTGCAAACCCTCGCGCCAGAGTCCTTCTACCACGAGTGGCTAGATCATCCCAACCCTGGCGACTATTGGGACGCTCTGTCTCCCCAAACATATTTGCAGGACGTGGACCTGCCGATGCTGCATATTGGGGGCTGGTACGACACCTATCTGCGCGGCACGCTGCATCTATATGAGGCAATGGCAGATCGAAGCGCCTACCGCCAGCAGCTTCTCGTGGGTCCCTGGGCACACCTACCGTGGGGTCGCAAAGTGGGTGCTCTGGACTTTGGACCCGACGCGGCGAGTCCGTGCGATCGTCTGCAAATCCGCTGGTTCGACCAGTTTCTCAAGAACCTGAACACGGGCATCCTGAACGAGTCGCCCGTGCAGCTCTTTGAGATGGGGTCAAACCACTGGCGCAGCGTCGATCGCTGGACGCTTGCCACCCCCACTCCCGTTTACCTCGCCAGCTCTGGACTCGCTAGCATGAGCGATCGCGAAGGCACCCTAATCTCCTCACCCCCTGATTCCCTCGCTGCCGATCCCTTGGTCCACGACCCGTGGCGACCTGTCCCTTCCCTGGGTGGTCACGCTTCAATCCCCACGGGTCCCCACGATCGTGCTAGCCTCGACTGCCGCACCGACGTTCTCACTTACACCACCGATCCGCTGAACGAGGACCTGCATCTGGCTGGAGAGGCGGTTGCGGTTCTTTTCTGCGCGGCGGATGCCCCCAGCTTCGATGTCTGTGCCGTTCTTTCAAATGTTTACCCCAACGGCAGCGTCTACAATTTGGCGCAGGGCTATGTGCGAATTGAGTCTGCTCGGACGGATGTTCAGGTAACGCTACAAGCAACCTGCGCGTGTATTCGACGCGGGCACGCGCTCCGTCTCAGCCTCAGCGCCGCGTGTTTTCCTGCATATCCGGTGAATGCGGGCAGCGGTGCGCCTCCCGGAGAAACGCGCCTGATCGATCAGCAAATCATCACCGTTACGGTGTTTAGCGGCGGCGATCGTTCGTCCTATCTGCGGTTGCCTGTAGTCGTTGGTGAATCGCTAGATGGCATGATATGAGGCTACCTCAGCTAGCTCCTCCCACACCAGTTGCACGAGTTTTTCTGACGCACCCGGCTCGCCACGCACCGATCGTAGCCGCGCTCTCATCGCCTGTAGCTTGTCTGGGTGGCTGAGGTAGTCCAAGGCGATCGCGGCGACTTCGGCTGGCTGCAACTCGCCCACCAGTTCAGGAACGATCTCGGATTGCGCCCAGATGTTGGGCCACGCTAATCGTCCAGCACGTTTTAGCGCCAGTTTACTCAGGGTTTTGGCGATCGTGCCTCCAACGCCCGGCAGCTTTGCCAGCAGTCCGGGTAAGCCGTCCCACGCTCGCATCAACTCCATCTGCTGCGTCGGCAGCAGCACCAGCATCGGCACCGCCAGCGATCCTAGTTCTGCGGTGTTTGCTCCTACAGTAGTCAGGCAGAGGTCGCACTGAGCCAGTCGATCGTAGGCGGGAAACTCCGTCCACAGGTTTATTTGCAGACCCGATGGCAGCTTCAAGTAGGGTGAGCCGTCGGTCGTGACTAGCTCCGCGGCTCCCCAGCCAAATCGCGCGATCGAGGGGTTGTGGTTTGGATTGGCATAGGTAGCGAGTTCAGTCAGGGTCAGCGTCGGCGCGACGGCAAGCCCAAAGCGTGCAGTTGGATTCGCGCGATAAATACAATCCGCGATCGCCAAACAGAGCGGCACACCCGGAAGGAGTTTCAGAGGTTTGGAGCCGGGGAGAAGTCCGATTAAGGTTGAGTTTGAACGTTGGAATGCTGAATCATGGGTTGGGTCATCCGTGTCTGTTGAACCTGCCTCTGCCATTAAGTCTCCTACAACGGTAAACTTGTGGGCGAGTGGCTGGGAAACCTCAGCCGCAATGCTAGACTGCATGATGCCGAAGCGATCGATCCAGCGGTGCCAGCGGGCTTCCCATTCGGCGTAAACAACCGTGCGGTAGCCTAAGCGCTTGCCGATGATAACGGGAAAAAATTGGTCGCCGCCCAGAAACAGCACGACGCCACGACGATGCCAGTCCCACTGCTCTGCGGTTTTTCCCCACAGCAAAAACGGAAAAAAATGCTCAGCCCCCTGAACGCGATCGACCTCTGGATAACGACGCGCGATCGCGGCTTCTTGACCGCTAGCGTTGGCGCAGGGAGACAGCACCACGGAGATTCTGACGCGAGTGCGGTCTTCGCCAAATCGCTGACGCAGCGATCGTACAACGGGCTTTACCCACGTTGTCACTTCCCCCGGTCCATTCGACAGGATTACAATATCAGCGGCTTCATTCACCACGTCTTTCCTCCCCAACTCCAGCCTTGTCCATGACGGTCCCTTCTTCCCAATTTACGCTGCGCTCGGCAACTCCTGATGATACAGAGGCGCTGTTTACCCTGATTCAAGCATTGGCAGAGTACGAAAAGCTGTCTCATGCGGTGATAGGCAGCGCCAATGCGTTGAAAGAGCATTTGTTTGGCAACCGTCCTTATGTCGAAGCGATCGTGGCAGAAGTTGCTGATCAAGCCGTAGGATTCGCATTATTTTTCTACAACTATTCGACGTTTCTGACCAAGCCTGGAATCTATCTGGAAGATTTGTTTGTGCTGCCGGAGTATCGCAGATTGGGAATTGGCAAAGCGCTGCTGAGCGCGCTGGCACAGCGGGCGCTGACAGAAGGCTGTGGGCGATTAGAGTGGAGCGTGCTGGACTGGAACGCTCCAGCGATCGCCTTCTATGAACGCATGGGCGCGACGATACTGCCCGATTGGCGAATTTGTCGGGTTACAGAAACGGCGTTAGAGCACTTGGCGAGTCGAACGTCTGTTGATTGATGACGCGCTCATAACTTAGCTGCGTTGAAGCGTAGATTATGCTTCAGCAGAGTATCAATGAACCATATCGCACCACACAGTTTGCGATCGATCGTCAAGGTAAGCTTTAGATGAGTCAAGCCGACCAAAACAGCATCGTAGCGAATCGTATGACGGTAGCTATTGAAATGCTGAAAGAAGGGATTGCAACAATCTACGCAGACAATCTACTCAAATAATTCGCGTTGGGAAGAACGATCTCTCATAGAAGCTGTGGCGTCTGACCCAAGAGCATCTGAACGAGATCACCCAAAGCCGCGATCGCAAAGACTCAACCAACCATTGAGAACGATCAATGAAATCATTCATTCACAACATTCCTAAAGCCGAACTCCACCTGCATATTGAAGGTTCGCTGGAACCCGAAATGATGTTTGAGTTAGCAGAGCGAAATCAGGTTGAACTGCCGTATCGATCGGTTGATGAAATTCGAGCAGCCTATCAATTTGAGAATCTACAATCGTTTTTGGACGTGTATTACGTGGGATCAAGCGTGCTGCAAACCGAGCAGGATTTCTATGATCTGACCTGGGCGTACTTACAGCGCGCTGCCGCACAGCAGGTCCGCCATACAGAAATCTTTTTCGACCCGCAGAGCCATACCGATCGAGGCATTCCGTTTGAAACGGTTTATAGCGGAATTTACCGGGCACTGCAAGCAGGCACCGAGCTTGGAGTCTCTGCCTACCCAATTTTGTGCTTCTTGCGCCATCTAAGTGCTGAATCGGCAATGGAAACGCTAGAGCAGGCGCTTCCCTACAAAGACACTATCCGGGCAGTGGGGTTAGATTCGTCCGAGCTTGGGCATCCCCCGTCGAAGTTCCGGCAGGTGTTTGACAAAGCGCGGGAAGCTGGATTTCTCACCGTTGCTCATGCGGGTGAAGAAGGTCCACCCGAGTACATTTGGGAAGCGATTCAGTTGCTAGGCGTGTCGCGGATCGATCACGGCGTGCGCTGTATCGAAGACCCCAAATTAGTGGACTATTTGATCGAGCACCAGATTCCATTAACCGTCTGTCCACTGTCTAACATCAAGCTCTGCGTATTTGATGCAATGACCAATCACAACTTGAAGCAACTGTTGGATTTGGGCTTGTGCATTACGGTCAACTCAGACGATCCGGCGTATTTTGGCGGCTATGTGGGCGAGAATTTTCAGGAAATTCAGTCGTCCCTGCATCTAAGCAACCGGGACATTTATCAATTAGCCAAGAATTCGTTTACGGCAACTCTACTCAGCGACGAGGAGAAACGATCGCTCATCCTTGAACTGGACGAATTCATGGCTCATACAGCCGTCTAAAAAATAGGGCAGGCGCACCGCCTGCCCTATCAGAATCAACTACAGCTTAGTGCCACAGTCTGGGCAGAACTTGTTCGTAGCGACGTTCTTTGCACCACAGTCGCTACAGTAGACCAACTCCACAGCTTTCTCCAGCAGCTTGCGCTGTGGCAGACCCACCATCTGAGCATTGCTCTTGCCGGGTGGCACCATTGGGTAGCAGTTCTCGTTCCGCTTCACCTGCGCATCTAACAGCACCGGACCGTTGTGCGCGAGCATTTCGGCGACCGCGCCCTTCAGGTCTTCGGGCGATCGAATCACCATGCCTTTGATGCCAAAGGCATCTGCCAGCTTGACGAAATCGGGCATGCTCGGCAGCATATTCGACGACGAGTAGCGCTCCTCGTAGAACGCTTCTTGCCACTGCCGCACCATCCCTTGCCAGCCGTTATTGATGATTACCGTCTTGACGTTGATGCCATACTGCGCCAGCGTTCCCAACTCTTGCAGATTCATCTGAAAGCTAGCGTCACCGCTAATGCAGATGACTTCTTCATCGGGATACGCCACCTTCGCGCCCATTGCCGCAGGCATTCCAAAGCCCATCGTCCCCAAGCCAGCGCTAGAGATCCAGCGGCGTGGACCGTTTTTGAGGAACTGTGCCGACCACATTTGATGCTGACCTACATCCGTCGTGTAAAAGGCGTTTGGAGCCTGAAGGCTCAATTCCACGATCACTTCTTGCGGCGACAGCATATCCGGATAGCGGGGAACTTCCAGCGGATAATCATCTTGCCAGCGAGCAATCCGATTCAGCCACGCCTGATTTCGCTGCGGATCGCGCACGTCGCCCTCTTCGGTGCTGCGGTGCAGCAAGTCGAGCAGCACATTGCGGACATCGCCCACGATCGGCACCTCCGGTGCCCGATTTTTGCCCACCTCAGCGGGGTCAATATCAATGTGAATCACCTTAGCGCGATTCGCGAACTCATCCAGCTTACCCGTGACGCGATCGTCAAACCGTGCTCCCACGGCAATCAGCAAATCGCACTCCGTCACAGCAAAGTTCGCGTAAGCGGTTCCATGCATTCCTAGCATACCGACTGCCAGGGGATGATGCTCATCGAACGCACCAATCCCCATCAGAGTCGTTGTTACAGGCAGGTTAAACCGCTCTGCTAGCTCCTTAATCTCAGCGTGGGCACCTGCTGCAATCGCGCCCCCACCAACATAGAGCAACGGTTGCTTCGACTGCCGAATCAGCCGCAGCGCTTGAGAAACCTGACGCGGATTGCCCTTCACCGTCGGGCGGTACCCCGGCAGGCGCACGTCTCCCGAGTCCACAGGCAAATAGTCGAACACTTCCTGCGCCACGTCTTTAGGCACATCAATCAGCACAGGTCCAGGGCGTCCAGACGCGGCGATATGAAACGCTTCTGCTACGATCCGCGCCATATCTCTTGGATCGCGAACCACGTAAGAGTGCTTGACGATCGGCAAGGTGATTCCAAAAATGTCAGTTTCCTGAAACGCATCACTGCCGATCGAGCCTCGGGGAACCTGACCCGTCACAACCACCATTGGGATCGAGTCCATATGGGCAGTGGCAATGCCCGTGACCAAGTTCGTAGCACCGGGACCAGACGTAGCGAAGCAGACACCTACTTGTCCAGTTGCACGGGCGTAGCCATCTGCGGCGTGAGCGGCTCCCTGCTCGTGCCGTGCCAGAATATGCCGAATGCCGCCTTCGGCTTCTGCCCGGTAGAGTTCATCGTAAATTGGCAGAATTGCTCCACCTGGATACCCGAAAATGTGCTTAACTCCGTGACGGCGTAGACTGTCAATCAGTGCATAACCACCAGTCACCCGTTTTACAGCCACACGTTGCAGTTGCACTTGGGAAACCTCACCAAACTCGAAAGAATTTTGTATCGAATGCTGCATTAGGCGCAAGACCTTTAGTCTAGAACCGTTTGCGCTTGCTGTCGATAGACGTTACATTGAGCAAGCGGAAGACTGAAATGCTGAATTGGTAACGTTTTCAGCCTGGTTTTGCCCAGTTCAGGTGTCAACGATCGCTGACATCATGACTTTTTATCGTATCAATAAGGCGACGTCACAAAGCGTCTTGTAGCACGCGGCGCGTATTCTGCCATGCCCAGACGCCCACAGTAATCACAATTGCGCTCATGCCAACCAGCACTGCGCGCAGTCCAACCGTATCGGTTAGCGGACCCGCGATCGCTAGCGGCAGACTCAAGGCAATATTGACCACGTTGTTCTGGAAGCCAAAGACTTTACCACGCATCGCTTCTGGCGTTTGCTGCTGAATCAGCGTTTGCATCGGCACCCCGACAAAGGACGCCCCAATTCCCAACAGCACGCTCAGCCCCAGCCCAACCCGCAGGTCGTGAACGAAGGTAAACACGCCTAAGCAGATTGCCATAACGAGGAAGCCCAGCAGCGGTAAGGGTTTGTGGCGAAAGCGATCGCCCCAGTGCCCCAAGACACCCGCGCCGAATACCATGCCAACACCTGATGCCGCCAGCAAAGAGCCAAATTTCGTCCGCTCTAAGCCAATTTCTTTCACCAGCGGGGGCGCTAGCACCATCAGCGCTGCAAACACTGAGTACAACAGCGTCAACTGCACCATCGCGCTGCTGATTAGCCGATTTTTTCTCAAGTACGCCAGTCCTGCCTTAAAGTCGCTCCAAGGATGAGCGGGCACTAACTGGGGATCGGCACCGGTCCGATGCAGCGGCAGCGTGTATAGCACCAGGGCTGCCGAGACGTACAGCCCACCCACAAGTACTTCCTGCCCAAACTCGCCCCACGATCGTGAAAAGGTCAACAGCGGTTCTCCGATCGCAAAGCCAACGATCAGCGATCCCATCATGGTGGTCGTAAACAGCGCATTTGCAGATAGTAAGCCCTGTTTGGGTACCAGCAGTGGAATTGCGGCTTGTTCAGCAGGCGCAAAAAACTGCGTCAGCAAGGATTCCACAAAGGCCAGTGCCAGCAGCACCGAAAACTCTTTGGGAAGCACTAACACCACAAATATCAGTAGCCCCCGCAGCAGATTGCAGCCTGCCAATATCTGCTTCTTGTCAAAGCGGTCTACAAAAATTCCGGCGGCACTACCAAACAGAATGGCAGGCAATGTATTGGCAATCAGTACCATTGATTGGGCTGAGTTTTCCCAGTTGGGCGGAACGTTGTAGCTGTCAAGCAGCACAATCAACAGAACCAAAAACACCTTATCGGCGACTTGGGAAAGGACTTGCCCAGTCCAGAGCGCCAAGAAAGGTTTATTTTTGAACAGAGCAGCGAAACCGCTGTCGGAGCGGGCTGGAGCCATAGAGCTGTGTCGCTTAAAAAACCGTTTAGAGATCAGCGGAGATTTCTCCCTTCCAGTGTGCGGGTTAATCGGGTAAACGCGCTAGTCGCGTTGATACAGCACAAGGCCGATCGCAGCGACGCATCATTTTAGCGTTCCCTGATCGGTCGGGATCATCTACTCGCTTAATTCAACGCTAACGCTTGCATTTCCGGCATATCGCTTCAGCAGAGCAGTTAGAAAACTGGCTGCGGTTGTACGGGATCGCCTGTGGGGCTGCTCTGCTGACAGCCACCAACCCACTGCAGTATCTGGCGATCGCCACAGCTCCAGATGCTCCACTGGCGGGTCAGCATAAAAACTGTCTCCACCGCTACCTAAAAGCGCTGAACTCCCATGCGTAAATTCATCGTGGCTGAGGCGATGAATGGGAAAGTCACCCCACAGTGGCACGCCCCAACCGTCGATCGCAAACACTGCTCCGACCTGCCCACCCTGCTGCTTCCATCGCCACCCGGCTGAAATCGCGCCGACAACACCTGCACTAAAACCAATCCAGATCAGTGGCTCTCTTGTAGAAATTGCAGCCTCGTGAAGAACCTCTAAAATATGCGCGCCCGAGTAGGGAGGACAGCGCTGCGTTGGAACGACGATCGCCTCAATGGACGGGGTTAGCGCTGCCAGAAACGCTTCCGTCAGTTCTGGCGCATGAAAACCGGGGCAAATGATCAAGCGCATGGCTCACCGAAAGCGAATGAGTTGTTTAAGCAAGCGTGTATCTTTATTGAACGGCAACCGGATGCAACACTTCTATCTTCAGATGGGGGATTTTCGGAATGCTTGCTGCAACGATCGCAGTCGATCATCACGAATGTTGTGCGCCGTCCTATCCCCCTGGAGGGGATGTTACGCTAGAGATTGGCAAGTATTTCGTCCAGTCAGTGGACTTTCATACAGCAGACTGGAATGAGTTAAGCGATTTTTAGATATTACAGAGACGAGGAATTGACTGTGGTCGCTACCCCCCAAAAAGTCCAGCAATCATCAGAGGCATCTGCATCTCAGGATCGCGTTGCCGTTTTGCTCATGGGCTACGGCGAAGTCGAGAGCTACGAAGACTTCGCCAACTACAACGAGCAAGCGCTCAATCTGCTGACAGCGAAGTTTGCTCCTGTTCCAACGTGGGTTTACCCACCGCTAGCGAAGCTGTTAGCGGTCTTTGATCTGCACGAGTGGAGTCACCAGCACGACCAGTTCATCTCGCCCCACAATGCAATTTTTGAGCAGCAGCGAGCAGGAATCGAGCAGGAGTTGCAGAAGCAGTGGGGCGATCGTGTCAAGGTCTTCAAAGCCTTCAACTTTTGCGCTCCGTTTCTGCCAGAGCAAGTGTTAACCGAAATCAAATCGCAGGGCTTTGATAAGCTGCTGATCTACCCGCTGCTGGTCGTCGATTCGATTTTCACTAGCGGCATCGCTGTCGAGCAAGTGAACAACGCGCTGACGAAGCTGGCGGATGGACCCAACCACTGGCTCAAGGGAACGCGCTACATTCCCTCGTTTTACAATGAGCCTGCCTATATTGACTTAATGGCGCGGCTGGTTGAAGAAAAAATTCAAGCCGATTTGGCGGTTGCACATCTGCCGTCTCAAACGGGCATCGTGCTGATGAACCACGGCTGTCCACACAAGGCAAAGGGCTTTACGTCCGGCATTACCGAAAGCCAACTGCTGTACGATCGCGTCCGCGAAAAGCTGATCCATCGATACCCGCTCATCTCTGTGGGCTGGCTAAACCACCAAACGCCACTGATTGAATGGACGCAGCCGAACGCAGATTTAGCCGCGCGCAATCTGATGGATTTGGGCGCAACGGCGATCGTGTTCATGCCGATTGGCTTTGCCACCGAGAACCACGAAACGCTGCTGGACGTGGATCACATTATTCACAGCCTGCATCATAAGCGCCCAGATGTGACCTTTGTGCGGATGGAATGCGTCAACGACCAACCGGAGTTTCTCCAGATGGCAGCAGAGTGGGCACATCCCCAAATCGAGGCGCTGCTGTCCGAGCAGGCGATCGCGGCTCCCAGCCTTGCCCCTCGTTCTCAGCATCAGCATCACCATCACGACGACCATTCCCACAGCCACGAGCATGGGCACCACCATCATTAACTTCTAATGTAGAAGCCTGATTTAGAAAGTAGATGCTGCCCGGAGCATGTCACTTTTGAAGTTCTCACTGTTCCCCTTCTCCCACATTAGGAGAAGGGAAACAGTGAGAACTTGATCGTGCTCTCCAAGTCTTTCTTCTAACTGGAGTTTAGACTAAGGGGAAATAAGCCCAGTCTGTATTGCAGTGCTGAGCAAGGTTAGAGGAACTAGGTGCTAAACGTTCAGGCAAACGTTTGAGCTTGATTTTTGCGTT
>NZ_JACJPG010000682.1 GCF_014695955.1 Leptolyngbya sp. FACHB-36
GGGCGGCTGTGCTGTCAGGGACTCATGCCCAACGTGGTTCCCGACAGCGGCGACGATCCGGTGTTTCAAAGCATCGATTGTTCTCTCTGGTGGATTGAGATGCTGGGGCTGTACGTGGAGGCAACGCAAGACTGGGATTTTCTGATAGAGCAGTATGCCGTTGTTAAGCAGATCTACAAGGCGTTTATCGCTGGGACGCTGCACGCGATTCGGATCGACGCCTCAGACGGGTTAATTACCTGGGACGACGACAGTGTTGCCTTGACCTGGATGAACACCACGATCGACGGCAAGCCCGTAACGCCGCGCAATGGCAAGCCGATCGAAGTCAATGCCCTGTGGTATTCGGCGCTAAGTTGGGCGAGTGACTGGGCATTGAAACTAGCGCAGCTGCCGTCTCCGTATAGCGTTGAGCGCTTGCAAAATCAGGCGAACCGCTACCAGCAGCAGGCAGCACAGGTTCGTGCTTCGCTGCAACGGTTCTGGAACCCGAAGCGGGGATACCTGTTCGATCGCATCAAACCCGACGATCGCTTGGACGGGACAATCCGCCCGAATGCGGTTCTGGCGCTGTCGCTGCATCACTGCGCCTTTTCGCCAGAGATCGCCGCTTCGGTGTTGCAGGTAGCGAGCGATCGTCTGCTGACACCCTACGGGTTAAGGAGTCTTGACCCGGCTGACTCGGCTTACATCGGTCGCTGCAAGGGAAATCCATACCAGCGAGATCTGGCTGCTCATCAAGGTACCGTTTGGAGCTGGCTGCTGGGCCCATTTCTGCGGGCATGGGTACGCACGCACGCTGAAGACAACCCGCCGATCGATTTGCAGCCGCTCCTGACTCACTTTGAGGAACACGTCTGCCTCAACGCCATTTCTGAGCTATTTGATGGGGATGACCCCCACCAGCCACAGGGGTGCGTGGCTTCGGCGATCGCCATTGCCGAACTGCTGCGCTGTTGGCATCTTAATCCGTCTAAGCGACCGTAAGCGACCGCACGATCGACACGATGCGATCGATACCTTACGATCGACACCATCGCCATTACACAGACGTTACCGCACAGACTTGAAGCTATCGACCTGCTGCATAAAGCCGTCCGTGAAGATGTTAATGATCGTGCGATCGCGCACCTTGATGTTGACGCTGACCGACATGCCCGATTGCAGCGGCACTTGACGATCGCGAACCGTGAGGAACTGGCGATCGAGGCGGATTTTGGCGGGAAAGCTGTAGAATTGGCGAATCTGGGTGGGAGGCAGGGCGTCGGAGCCGATCGTGACCACCTGCCCCTTGATATCACCAAACTCGCTAAACGGAAACGAGTCGATGCGGATATCTACGGGCATTCCCTCTTTAACAAAGCCGATGTCCTTGTTGGGGATAAACACTTCTACCAGCAGCGCGTCATCGGGCACAACTTTCAGCACCGGTTCGGTTGAGGTTGCTACAAAGCCCGGACTGCCTGCTTTTAAGTCAAACACAATGCCATCTACGGGTGCGCGAAGCTCCTGATATTGCAGCGTTACTTGACTTTGGCTAATCTGGCTGTCAATTTCGGCAATTTTCTTTTCGTTCTCGACGATCGCCTTTTTTAGCTGGCTGTCAATTTCGGCAATTTTCTTTTCGTTGTCAGCAATTTTTGCTAGCAAGTCTTGAGAGGACAGCGCGATCGTGTTCTGCAATTTCTGGCGCGACTGCGCGATCGCGAGCGTCAGGCGCTTTGCCTCTTCGGTTAGCTGCTCCACTCGTGCTTGGCTATTTAGCACTTCTTGTTGCTGCCGTAGGTATTGCACTTCGGGAATACTGCCTTCCTTGTAAACAGTTTCTAGCTTGGCAAAAATCCCCTGATTCACCTTAAAAACGGCTTTGGCATTCACTAGCTGCGATCGGGCTTGGGCAAGCTGTCGCTCCGACTGTCCCACATCGAGTTCCGCCGCCTGTTCCCGCGACGTTTGCTCTGCCAAACTGGACTGCAACCGCAAGCGCTGCTCCGGGCTAAGAGGCGTATCCACTGAACCGGACAGTTGCGCCCGGTACAGTGCGTTTTCCGCTGCCAGTGCCGATCGGCTCTTGGTCAGCGCTGCCAATTCTGGTGCAGGCTTAAACGCCGCCCCCAATTCGCTACTTCCGACATCGCCCGTTTCCGATTGGTAAAACCGATTTTCTGCCACCAGCGCCGATCGGATCTTCTTGAGCGAGGTTAGTTGCGAATCTGCTGCTGTGCGATCCAGCGTTAGCAGTACTTCGCCCTGCTTTACCCGCTGTCCGTCTTTCACAAAGACTTCTTTGACAACGCCATTCAGTGGCACCTGAATTTCCTTAACCGATCCCTGCGGCTCTAATTGGCCCGCTGCCGAAACTGCCTCATCTAGTTTGGCAAAGCACGCCCACAGCACGCTAAAGGTTGTGACTCCGGCAAT
>NZ_JACJPG010000683.1 GCF_014695955.1 Leptolyngbya sp. FACHB-36
TTGAGGACGATCGAGAAGTGATTCAACCGGGCGATCGTACGCTGCTGATCATTGAAGATGACGTCAACTTTGCCCGTATCCTGCTGGATATGGCGCGGCAGCAAGGCTTCAAAGGACTCGTTGCAACGCGGGGCAACGTCGGACTGGCAATGGCACAGCAATTAAAGCCCACTGCCATCATGCTGGATATCCGGCTCCCTGTTCTAGACGGGTGGACTATTCTGGATCGGCTCAAGCACGACCCGACCACTCGACATATTCCAGTTCACGTTATGTCGGTGGAAGAGGGACTGCAACGCTGCTTGCGCCAAGGCGCGATCGCCTGCTTGCAGAAACCCGTCAGTAGCGAGGTGCTGCTGAATGCGCTAGCGAGAATTCGGGAGTTTGTCGATCGTCCAGTGAAAGCGCTGCTGATTGTCGAGGACGACGAAGTGCAGCGCCAAAGCATTGCCGAACTCATCGGCAGCGACGATGTCAATATCACGACCGTTGGAACCGGAGCCGAAGCGCTGAACGAATTGGGCACGGGTCACTTCGACTGCCTCGTGCTGGATTTGGGTCTGCCGGATATTGGTGGCTTCGAGCTAATCGAGCAAATCAAGCAAAACCCAAATTTGGGCTATTTGCCCATCGTTGTCTACACGGGCAAGGAGTTCACGCCTCAAGAAGAAACGGAGCTGCGGCGCATTTCTGACACTATCATCATCAAAGATGCTCGATCGCCCGAACGGTTGCTGAATGAAACCACTCTTTTTCTGCATCGGGTTCAGGCAGATTTGCCTGCCTCAAGGCGACACATGCTGGAGCAATTGCAGCAAAATGACCCCGTGCTGGCAGGCAAAAAAGTGCTGATCGTCGATGACGATGTCCGCAACATCTTTGCCCTCACCAGTCTGTTAGAACGCTACCAAATGCAGGTTCTCTACGCGGAGAACGGTCAAGATGGACTTGTCAAGCTGCAAAACCATCCCGACGTTCACATCGTATTAATGGATGTGATGATGCCAGAGATGGACGGCTACGAAACTACTCAGGCGATTCGCCAATTGAACCAGTTCGCTACGCTGCCGATTATTGCCTTAACGGCAAAAGCCATGCTGGGCGATCGAGAGAAGTGCATCGAAGCAGGAGCCTCCGACTACATCACAAAGCCGATCGATACTGAGCAACTGCTGTCGCTCATTCGCGTCTGGTTGTACAAGTAAGTCGAGATATAGCAGTTCTCGCCATCAGCGAATAGCAAACGGGCTAATCGCTGATGGTGTAGCAGCTCTCAACCATCTGCAAATACGGCAACCGCACTAAACCGCTTGCCCTATCCTACGAGACAGCGTCCGGTCAGGGACTCGATCGCGGTATTCACCTCTGCCACAAACTGGTCATAGCGCTGTTCGGACCAAGCGATCGCGTCGGTTTGCAGCGTAGAAGCCATCGGAGTCGCGATGCGTTCAAGCAGCGCCGCCGCAAAGTCAGCGGGCGCATCGGCTAGCTGAATTGACTCTGGGTAGTCTGTAATGCCGCGTAGCGCTACACAGGTTGCCACAATTGGCGCACCCAGCGCGATCGCCTCGAGCGTTTTGATCTGGATGCCGCTGCCGCTAACGGATGGAATCGCCACCGCTTTGGCTTCCGACAAGAAGACACGTGGATCGGGCACAAAGCCGCAGTACTCCAAATTTGGGTACTGATTGGCTAGCCAGTCCGCGCCCGCCCCCGCAACCCGAATCGACACGTGCTTTGGCAGCAGCGGGTAAACGGCTTCCACAAACCACCGCAGCCCTGCCAGATTGGCTTTCCAAGTCCAGCTACCCAAAATGCCGATATCGTAGGTTTTTTCACAAGTCAGCGGTGCCGCCTGCATCGAGTAAGGAATCTTAAAGCCGCGCACTCCGATCGGTTTGATCCCAGAGAAATAGGCGGTATCGTAAGCGGTCAGGGTCCAAACCTCGCGCACTCGATTCACCACCTCAGTTTGCACCCGCTCGATCAGCGCTGCTTCGCGCCCATAGACCCATTTCGCGACAGCATTCCGATCGCTCAGCTGAGCCGTATACAGCTCGTGTTCGACGTTGTGGGTCAGCAAAACCACGGGTAGCGCGGGTGGGATGAAACGAGCGAGCCAGCCGAGTTGAGCATGATCAATAATCACAGCGTCGTACGATCGCGCTTGCAGCGCCTGCTGAACGGCTTGTCCGTATGCCTTAGAGACGTATTTAGCCGATGAATAGGGCAAATTGCTCAGCACCCCGCGCGCCATCCACAGCAGCGGATACAATCCAGCGTTGCTAGTCTCAATGTGACGCTCATCGATCGTCACTTCGCGATCGGTCTCGGGAAAGCGTTTTGCTTTGCGCTGGTAGCCCAACACCCAAACGCTATGTCCGCTGTGCTCTAGTGCATCAATAAAACACTGAGATAGCTGCTCGCTTCCGGTTCGTTTTTTGCGTGGCAGCGTCGTGGTGAGAAATAGCAGGTTCATCTGGGTTTCTAGATCGGCAGCAGTAATTAAGAGGAGTTAGTGGTCAGGGTTGGTAGCACTACTGACAACGGATGGTCTCTGGCAGCATCAACCGCTCACGATTGATTAAGGGCAGATGTAGCAGGTGCTTGATGGCGAATCTGACGTTTGTGGTTGAGGGCAGCGACCTTCTCAATCAGCGATGACACTCCTTGATAGAGCGACTGAGGTAGCAACCGCAGCAGGTAAGCCACGACGATCGTCGGTAGAATGCGGCGTGGCTGCTCTAGCACAATGCGCCAGTAAGTTTTGATCGCGCGGTGCGACAGATCCACCGCGATCGCTCCCGCCCGCAGACGAATCGCCGTTCGCGCCAAGATCTGCATCAGATACGCCAACGACTGGTTTTCCCAGGGCGCAATTTGCTCTGGAGCGTAAGAGCGCACCTTGGCAAGAACCTGCTCTAGTGATTCAAGCTGCTTATACAGACTGGCAGACAGTCCGGCTGAGTTAACGCGATACAGCGTCAGCGTGTCAGTAATTCCTGCAATTTGCCAATCAGTCTGGATCAAGATTCGCAGCCAGCACTCCACATCCTCAGCGCGGCGGAACTGCTCATCGAAGTACTGATCCTCTGGGACGTCGTTGCGATCAACCTCAAACCGGATCGCCTCAAACACAACGCGACGGACTACGGGTGCAGACCCATTTCCCACCGGATTGCCCTGTAGAAAATCCCGCACCGTCAGGTCGCTCATCTGCGGCATCAAGTAGGTTCCCATTGCCGTACCCGTTTCGTCGATCAGGGCTGAGCGGCTGAAGCTGACGCCGATCGCCGGATTGGCGTCCAAATGCTGCACTTGCTTTTCCAGCTTTTGCGGTAGCCACAGGTCATCGCCATCGAGAAACGCCAAATAGGTCCCCTTGGCATGGCGAATGCCCGTATTTCTAGCGCCCGCCAATCCCCGATTCTCCTGATGGATAATGCGAATTCGCGGATCTACAAACTGCTGGCACAGTTCGACGCTGCGATCGGGTGAGGCATCGTCAATAATCAACACCTCAAAATCCGAATAGGTCTGGTCCAGTACGGATTGGACGGCGGCTTGGATAAATGCCTCGACCCCATAGACCGGGATAATTACAGAGACATGTGGATGAGAAGTCGATGGCATCTCAACGATCCTTCAGGTAGTGTGCTACGTGGTGTGCGGCTGCATTCGGGAGAAGACAAAGCGGGACACCCACAGCGTGTAGAGCGGCAGAAATAGCCAGTGTGAGGCAAGTACGGCGATCGCAACGCCTAATGCCTGCCAGCGCACGCCAATCAGCAGTGCCCCCATAAACAGCGTGGTGAAAATGAGGTTCCAGCGCAGATCAATGTCTGGTCTACCTACCGCAACGATGACATTTGAGGCAGCATCGGCAAACGGGCGCGGAATGGCAGACAGACAGATCAAAATCAGCACTGGAATCGCAATAATCCACTTTTGACCAAAGATGATCGGCACGTAAAACGAGGCTAAGCTAGCTTGCAGCACAACCACAGGCACGAGAATCAGCGCGATCGTCTTCAGGCTGTTGAAATACTGCTGCCGAAACTTTTCCCAGTTCGATCGTAGTGAGCACAAATGGGGAAATAGGGCGCTATTAATGGCGTTAATAATGCTTAGACTAATACCCAATCCGGCATTAAAGGCAAAGAAATAAATGCCTAACTGCTCAATTCCGATGAATCGTCCAATCAGCAAATAATCTATATTATTTCTAAGCGCTTTGAGCAGTTGCACGCCCAGCACGTTTTTGGTGAACTTAAGAATTTCTCCCCAGTATTTCGTCGAGAATCCTGACGTTGGACGCCAAGAATGGCTGGTGTAAAACATGTAAACCCACACGGGTGCCGACAAGACTCTGGGTAAAATAATTGACCACATTCCTAATCCGGCTAGCGCAAAGCCAATCGCCATCAAATTACCGACTGTTAGCTGAATCGTGTTCGTCAACGCTGTGACTTTAAGACGATTCTCTTTCAGCACCAGCGATGCTTGAATTGATGAAATTGGCACAATCAGATAGATCAGCGCGATCGTGCAAATGGGCAAGATTAATTGCGGGTCATTGTAGAAGCGGGCAACGCCAAATGAAGCGAGGCATTGAGTAATAAATAATGCAATAAATACACACCAATTTAGCCAATACGCAGAGTTACACAGGGCATCAAAATCTTCTTGATCAGACTGAATAATTTTGACGCCAATGCCCATACGAGTGAACACCTGCATCAGTTCATTTACCGTCAGCACGATCGCGGCTAAACCATAATCATATTGGGTCAGGCATCGAGCCAGCGTAACCGTTGTAAACACATAGGACAGACGGCTAAAAAATTCTGAGCCACCCATCCAGCCAAAATTACGAATAAATTTATTCTCTAAGCTTTCTTTAACGAATTGACTAATTCTTTCAACAGAGACCATGGCTAAGTAATTGTGTTGAGTGATGCAGTCCCTTCCTTATTCTTGATTCACTAGCGGCACTGGCTTTGCTAGGGCATTTGGAAACAGTTTGCCTAGCTGACGTGAAACGCGAGTTGCAAGATGATACGGAAACAGATTGAGCAGCGTTAATTTGAGAATCAATCGTTGAGTTTTGCGATCGAGCACCGTAGCAGGATCAAACCAGATTGCCTGTCGTAGCCGTCGTGTGGCTTGTTTCACACCGTCGTCTGTCAGAATGTGGGCAATGCACAGCAGCGCATAAAATCGATAGGCATTGGCGAGGCTTTTTGATTTCAAGTGCTGCAAGTCTGACGGAGCTTGTTCAAACGCGCGATTCAGCACCAGCAAACAATTCCTCTCCATAACATCCACTTTTGAGGTCATGGACTGGGACGATCGGCGGTACAAAATCTGATATTTTGGCACGAGCACAAAGGGCGATCGAGCCGCTAAGCGAATGTAGTAATCCCAATCTTCTGCCGACTTTAGGGCGGGATCAAACCAGCCAGCGGCATTTACTAACTTGCGCTGGACCAATATGTTTGAGCCGCTAGAAATAAAATTTTCGATCAGGATATTTGAGTATACATTGCCTTCAAACGGCATCGGATCTCTGGCGTACAAATACTGGCTGTTCTCATCGATAAACGCCGTCCAGCTATAGGCAACTCCGGCATCTGGATCAGCTTGCAGCGCTGCAAGCTGGGTTTCTAGTTTGTCTGGTGTCCATAAATCATCAGCGTCGATGAAGCTGAGATACTCCCCGGTTGCTCGTTCAATGCCGCGATTGCGCGCAACAGGCAAACCGCCGTTCTCGTAAGAGAACACTTTGAGACGGGAATCCGCGATCGTACTCAGTAGCTCAACCGTTTTGTCCGTTGAGCCGTCATCAATGACAATCAGTTCAAAATCCGACAGCGTTTGCTGCTGAATCGACTGAATCGTTTCAAGAATGGTTTTCTCAGCGTTGTAGGCAGGAACAATGACCGAAATTGTAGGCACACCATTTACCTCGTAGCTCGTAACAAGACCGTCCACGTTAAGGGGAGCAGCACTTCTTAAGGCAATCCTCGATCGCCCAGAGGGCAATTAAGTACAATCACGCAGGGACTCCCGTAGATAGTAGTCATCCCCAAGGACATCTCGCTAGCGGTTTAAGACGTCTTTATCTGTTCTTCACAAAGGTTCCGTGCTATGGCAGCGATCGTGTAAAGTCATCCGTCGGGCTGCGGTACGCGCTGCGTTATCCACACGGGTTTGCCTGCCTCGTCCGTCTGTAGCCGCGCCAACCGCCACGTTTTATTTTCTTTCTGGCGCTGCAAATACACCTCAAACGGGTTTTGCGATTGAGTGACTCGTCGCTGCTGGCGCTGCACGGTTACGTCATAGGTTCCCCGCACGCGGAACGCCTGTAGCTCATCAATGAGCAGCGGCGTTTGCTCAGTGATGCTGACACGGTCAATATCCACGCTTTTGGGAGGCGCACCGAGGCGCAACTGCTTGCCAAGTTCCTGTTGGGTTTGACCGAGTTCGAGCGCGATCGCTTGCTCAACTAGCTGCCGCATTGGGGCAGGTCCCGTCGCTCCGCATGCGGTCAGCAGCACCGCTAAGATCACAACGCCGACCAGCCGCCCGATCCACTTTACTGTTTCCATAAATTTCCCCACCACGCCTCCTTCGATACGATAAGCCTGAGCCGGAATCAATTGCAATCAAGAGCACCCACGATGTCAAATAAAACCCTCTCCCTGGACGATCGCCTCTACGAGTACCTCTTATCCGTTTCGCTGCGGGAGCCCGACATTCTTGCTCAACTGCGGCAGGAAACCGCTAAGCACCCCCGCGCCATGATGCAGATTGCACCGGACCAAGGACAGTTTATGGTGCTGCTGCTGCGGCTGATGAACGCCAAAACCGTGCTGGAAGTGGGCGTATTTACGGGCTACAGTTCGCTCTGTATGGCGCTGGCGCTGCCTCCAGACGGCAAAATCGTCGCCTGCGACATCAGCGACGAGTACACCACCATTGCGCGTCGCTACTGGAACCTAGCAGGGGTTGCCCACAAAGTAGACTTGCGGATTGCTCCGGCTCTGGAGACACTGGACCAGCTTCTAGCCGCAGGACAGGCAAACACGTTTGACTTTGCCTTCATCGACGCCGACAAAGACAACTATCGCCACTATTACGATCGCGCTCTGCAGCTGGTGCGCCCGGGCGGGCTGATCGCGATCGATAACGTGCTCTGGGGTGGTCAGGTTACCGATGCCCACGCGCCCGATGACAGCACTCAAGCGATTCGCGCCTTTAATGCTGCCCTGCGCGACGACGATCGCGTAACGCTGAGCCTGCTGCCGATTTCAGATGGACTGACGCTGGCACTCAAGCGCGAGTAACACCAGTTCTTTAAATTCCAGCTACAAATCAAACCACTAAAACGTAGGCGAACTCAAGCTTCTGCGATCGCGAACTCCGAATTTCGAATTCCGAATTGATAGAAAGCTAGCAGTCTGATGCTTGAATATATTCAGAAAGGATGCAGTGTTTAAGTCTCCGGATAAGAGCCTCAGGAACAGAAATCAGGTTTAGAGCATCAATGGTGGTGCTGTCGTTTGCTCAACTGTCCTGGGTATACTCTGCTATCTAACTTGCTACGTTTATCTGGACTACGCCTAACTTTGGGAGGACTGCTATGACAAATCCTGGAAATTCGCCTGAACCGCCTCATAAGGGGTTCAAAATTACCATGATGCAAGGGGTAATTGGTGCGGTGTCCTTAGCTGGAACTACGGCAATTCCACTGCTTGTCCAACGAGCGCTTACCCCACCAACCCCCACTCCTACCCAAAGTACTCCTGCCGAGATTAAGCCTGCTCAAGTGGCGCCAACTGCTTCACCTCAAAACCCAGCAGAAATCACTACAAATGATAGTGAGCACGATGGCAAAAAAGGCAAGAAAAAAGGCAAGAAGCACGATTAGTTAAAGGGTTGGTCGGTTGCTCCAGTCACTAAGCAGACGATGCATGCAGCCTAAAACAGCACTAAACATGGTGCTGTTTTAGGAAGAAATGGTGCTAGATAAATCAATGTTTGAACTCGCCAAATCGTTAATAGCTGTTAGCGATCTGGCGAGTTCATTGAGTAATGTCCCGCTGCCTCAGTACACCCACTCTGCAATCCACGAAATCGTCACTCCCAGAATTGACCCAACAATCACCTGAAAGGGTGTATGTCCCAGCAGTTCCTTGAGGCGGTCTTCGTTGAAGTGGTGGTCTTCGTTAAAGAATTCATCGATGATTTGATTTAGAATGCGGGCTTGCTTGCCAGCGGCTTGGCGAACGCCAGCCGCATCGTACATGACGATAAAGGCAAAAACGACTGCGATCGCAAATTCGGTGCTCGCCCAGCCCATTGTTAATCCGACCTCGGTTGCCAACGCTGCCACCAGCGCAGAATGAGCGCTCGGCATTCCGCCCGTCTCAACGAGCACTCGCACATTCACTTTCTGGTGTTTGACTAACTCAACAATCAGCTTGAGTCCTTGAGCCGTAAAGCACGCCACCAGTGCGACCAGCAGCACCTGATTGTGGAGGATGTCGCCAACGTCCTGCATGTTCAAGAGGAAAAAGGGAGGAGTGACAGAGGGAAACAATATTCGTTGTTAGCGATTAGCATCAGCTAACGGCTAGTGTTTACGAGCCGTGATGTAATCAGCGATCGCCATCAGAGGTTTGGCAGCTTCTCCAAAGTCCATTAGTTCCGCCTTAGCCGCACTGACAAGATTCCGGGCTTGCTCTCTCGACTGCTCCAAGCCCCAGATGCTTGGGTAGGTTGCCTTTTGCGCTTGGAGATCTTTGCCTGCGGTTTTACCCAGCTCCTCCTGCGTCGCTGTGATGTCCAAAATGTCATCGACAATCTGAAAGGCGAGCCCGATGTGCTGGGCATAGCGAGACAGCCGCTGCAACTCAGAATCGGATGCGCCCGCCAGAATTGCGCCGGAGGTGACGGACGCCTCTAGCAGCGCCGCAGTCTTGTGGTTGTGGATGAAGTTCAGCGTTTCTAGCGAGACATCGCACTTGCCTTCGCACTCCAAATCGACGACCTGTCCCCCCACCAGTCCTGCGGCTCCAACCGCCCGACCCAGCACTGCCACAACTTTGAGAATCCGCTCCGGATCGACATTTTTT
The DNA here is from genome assembly GCF_014695955.1 of Leptolyngbya sp. FACHB-36. Classification (GTDB taxonomy): domain Bacteria; phylum Cyanobacteriota; class Cyanobacteriia; order Leptolyngbyales; family Leptolyngbyaceae; genus FACHB-36. The sequence goes on from NZ_JACJPG010000683.1 coordinate 9,141, forward strand.
GTTTCGATCGCCACATGCTCAAAGGCGTAAGCAAGCAGCCCATCTCCTGCCAGAATCGCAATGTCTTCGCCGTAAACTTTGTGGTTTGTCAGCTTGCCTCGGCGATAGTCGTCGTTGTCCATTGCAGGCAAATCATCATGGATCAGCGACATGGTGTGAATCATCTCTAGAGCGCAAGCGGTTGGTGTTGCCATCTCCGGCGTGCCGCCGCTAAGTTCGCAGGTGGCTAGACACAAAATCGGTCGCAGCCGCTTGCCGCCCGCCATGAGCGAATAGCGCATCGCCTCATAGATCCGTTCAGGATAGATTACCTGGAGCGAGCGATCGAGTGCCGCTTCTACCTGCGCCTGTCGCTCTGCCAGATACGCCGCTAGGTCAAACTGAGTTGCCTGCTGAGACGCTTGCACTTCGTTCGTCAATATCATTCCTGTCATCCTCCCGTTCTTACTTTCATGCGCCTGCCGCACGATCGTCTTCACACACGTATCCTCCTCATTCTACGGAGGTTGTGTACCCAAGTGAAATCAATCTCGGTTGAGTTATGTATTTTGAATCCTGTATCCCCATACGGCAACCGCGCGGAAAGGCGATCGTCCGTCGAGTGTGTCAACGTTAATTGGACGAGTAGCTGCGAGCCACGCAGTTGATTCGAGTTAAATTTTGAGGAGCTTCGACCCGCCAAAATTTTCCTGACGGAATACTAGACTTCAGCAGTCAAGCTAAATCATTTAAATTTTGCGTTGTAGCTCTGCATGGTGTTCTGCAACAGCATTGCCACAGTCATGGCACCCACCCCCCCCGGAACCGGGGTCAAGTAAGAGGCAACGTGTTGAACGGCGTCGAACTCCACGTCTCCAACAAGGCGAGACTTACCGCTGTCGTCACTGACGCGATTGATGCCCACGTCTACCACGATCGCTCCCGGTTTCACCATCTCCGCTGTCACCAAGCCAGGACGTCCAACCGCCGCAACTAGAATATCGGCGCTGCGGGCGATCGCGGCTAAATCCTGGCTTCTGGAATGGGCGATCGTCACTGTGGCATCCACTTCCAGCAGCATCAGCGCCAGCGGCTTGCCCACCAGAATGCTGCGTCCAATCACCACAGCGTGCTTGCCCTTGGGGTCGATCAAGTACTCCGCCAGCAGTCGCATGACGCCTGCCGGAGTGCAACTGCGCAGACCAGGTTCTCCACGCATCAGTCGCCCCAAATTGGTCGGATGCAGCCCGTCTGCGTCTTTGTCTGGCGCAATTTGATTCAGCAGTGCTACCGAGTCAAGATGCTCAGGGAGTGGTAGCTGCACCAGAATGCCATCGACGCGATCGTCCTGGTTCATCTCCTGAATCGTCTCCTCCAGCGCTAGCTGAGGAATGTCGGCTGGAAAATGTCGTCCAAACGACGCAATGCCCACAGCAGCACACGCCCGCTCTTTGTTGCGCACGTAAGCTGCGCTGGCAGGATTGTCTCCTACCATTAGCACCGCGAGTCCTGGCGGACGTCCCCGCTGCGGTTGCAGCGCTTGAACCTGTTGGGTCAACTCCGCTTGGAGCTTTTGAGCGAGGGCTTTTCCGTCAAGCAGTTGGGCAGTCTGGGAAGGCATCGGTAACAGGGACAGCGATCGCTGAATGAAGAGTTCGATTAAACACCTAAATCTGTGCTAACACAGCGTTAGGCTGTCCATAGTTTCGCAGATCCAACGCCTCTCCGAGTACTTTCAACGTGGAATGCCTGTCATGCTCCCTTTAGTTACTCGACCCCTGCTGCTCAGCATGCTGATCGGATTAGTCGGCTGTAACCAGTCCAGTCCGCCGCCCTTAAGCTTGAGCGATGCTAACGTTGTTCAATGGGCTGTAGCGCCAACGCCGATCGCAGACGTACAAACGGCAACCAAACAAAATGCAACGGTTCACCTTAAAGGTAGAGTTGGTAACCGCGTCCCGATCGTCGGGGCCAGCGTGTACGAACTGCAAGACAGTACAGGCAGTATCTGGGTACTAAGCACCCAGTCTCCGCCCAACTCTGGTGACGAAGTGTTCATTAAAGGCACCCTGCGTTCTCAGCGCTTACAGCAAAACAATCAGACGCAGGATTCTGTCTACGTTGAGCAACAGGAACAACTCCAGCGCACTCCCGCCGTCAAAAGCTAACCCTCCTCTCCATGTCCCAAGTCGAAGTTGCGATCGCAATCTTGCATCGAAACCGTCAGTTTCTGATGCAGTTACGAGATGATATACCTGGCATTGTTTATCCCGGTCATTGGGGACTATTCGGTGGGCACATTGAACCTGGAGAGAATAGTGACATAGCCGTTCGCCGCGAGCTTCTAGAAGAGATTGGTTACGCGCCTCCAAGGTTAACGAAGGTTGGATATTATGATAATCCTCACGTCATCCGCCACGTCTATGAGGGTGCGTTAACGGTAGACCCCAGTGAACTCGTTCTCATGGAAGGGTGGGATATGGATTTGTTGACACCAGATGACATCCGACGCGGCGATCGCTACTCGGTACGAGCCGCTCAAGTCCGCCCTCTGGCAAAACCTCCTCAGCAAATTTTGCTCAGCTTTATTTCGCAACAATTGTAGAAAAATACTAAGCCCGTTCATTCAATCGAGTTCAAAACTCAGTAGAATAGATTTTTTCATTGTATATTTGGGCACACTAATTTAGGTGCAAATCGCGTTGTCGATCGGGCTGTAATTAATAAGCTGTTGCACTTCAGGGGCATTTAAGAAGCAAACAGACCTAGGTGGCACCAGAAACGACTATTGAGGCGCGCTTACGTCATTTCCGAAATAATTGGTTTTGCTCGTGTAATTAACATTGGTTTAGGTATAACTGGTAACGTTGATGCGTAGAAGGCAGCGATCCGTTTGTTGAATTGTACGTCCTGTGCGCTTTCGACAACGAAATTCCAGATACCTTAGTGAAGTTGTGGACCCTGTGCTCTGACTAGGCTTTTCAAACGCTGATGGACGCTTCAATCTTATTAGTTGGAGGTGATGATCTTCTGCCGACACTTCTGGAACGAATTCGCGATGTCGTTACCTGTACGCTAGAGGTTGTTCCTAGCCCTAGTGAAGCAGTTCCCCTGATTCAGGCACAGCAGCCTGATGTAATCATTCTGCAAAGCAATCAACTAGAAAGCTTAGCGCTCTGTCGCCAAGTCAAAGAACAAACGAAACTGGCTTGGATTTATTGCATTGTGCTAGAAACCTCGCTGAGTGGGCTGAGCGACGATCGTCGGCAGTACCTGCTGCAAATAGAAGCGAGAGCATCAGCGCTGGAAAATGGAGCCGACGCTTACTTGTGGCTTCCCCAAACGACAGCAACGGGAGAGCCACTAGAGCGCGAAATGCTGATTCAGCAGGATCGGCTGCTCAAGTCCCAGATTTTGTGCGGGCTGCGGATGGTGCAGACGCACCGAGAGCTGATACGGACGAACGACATTCTCTCCGCGATCGCGCTGTCGGACCCGCTAACGGAACTCAACAATCGTCGAGCGCTCGATTGGGAGCTTCCTAGGCAGGTGCAAAACTCTCGGATGCGCTTGGAGCCGCTGAGCCTGCTGATACTGGACATCGACTTTTTTAAGACCATTAACGATACTCACGGGCACGCTGTGGGCGATCGCGTGTTGCAGCTTATCTCCAGTCGTTTGCGGCACAATTTGCGCTTCCGCGACACGCTGTTTCGCTACGGCGGCGAGGAGTTTGTCATTATCTTGAGCAGCACTGATGAAATGGAAGCACTGCTCGTGGGTCGCCGCTTGTGTCGGCTCGTCAGCGATCAACCCTTCAGCATCGACGACACGGTGAATCTGCTCGTCACGATTAGCGCCGGTGTTGCTGCCCTTCGAGCCGATGACGACCCGAAGGGAACCAGTTTGCTGCGTCGCGCCGACCAGTATCTGCTACGGGCAAAAGCAGAAGGACGAAATCGCGTGATTGGCTTCCTGGACGACTGCGAGGAGGAGCTAGGGACGCGGGGTTAGTCAGCGCCCTCGATCGGTGCGAAGCCCTGCCGCTGAATGTTTTCCGTCACAACGCGCGGCTCTAAAAATTGCAGCAGGTAGTCGGGACCACCTGCCTTCGAGCCGACCCCAGAGAGCTTAAAGCCACCAAAGGGCTGCCGCGCCACGATCGCCCCCGTGATGCCGCGATTGATGTACAGATTGCCCACCTCAAACTCCGCCTGCGCCTGCTCGATGTGCGACGGCGTGCGAGAGTAGAGTCCACCCGTGAGCGCGTAGTGGGTACCGTTTGCCAAGTCGATCGCGTCCGCAAAGGACTGTGCCCGCATCACGGCAAGCACCGGACCAAAGATTTCCTCCTGAGCGATCGTGGCAGTCGGCGGCACATCGCGGAAAATGACGGGTCCGACGAAGTAGCCGCTGTCTGGGGCAGGCAGTTCCAGCGCCACGTCGCATTCGAGGCGTCCTTTCTCGATGTACTCGCCGATGCGATTTCTCGCATCCGCGTCGATGACGGGACCAACTTTGGTGCTGGGTTGGTCGGCGGGTCCCAGGTTGAGCGATCGCGTCGCTTCTACAAGCCGTCGCAAAAAGCTGTCATAGATCGGGTCCAGCACAATCACCCGTGAACAGGCAGAGCATTTCTGTCCGCTGTAGCCGAAGGCAGACTGCACAACGCCCTGCACCGCCTGATCCAAATCGGCGCTTTCATCGACGATGATGGCGTTTTTGCCGCCCATTTCTGCCACAACGCGCTTCAGGTGCTTCTGTCC
>NZ_JACJPG010000684.1 GCF_014695955.1 Leptolyngbya sp. FACHB-36
TTAATCCGATTAATCGTGCTTAATCATGCCCTTGCTGCTGAAGAACTGATTGCCAGCGGAGGTGCAACGTCCGCAGCAACCGCTTTTGCCCATTAGCCCAACTGGGACGCATCTAATCCTTTTCTAACGGGTGAACCTGGATCAAAAATACCAATCATGACAGGTGTAAATCCTGAACACTACGTCTTATGCTGTCTCGATACGATCGGGTTGCTCGACAGTTGTAATCCTGCCCACTGGCGTAATGATTTACCTCCCCGTCTCCCTGCTTCTGTTTGTTGTTTTTCTGCTGCTGCTGCCGTTCTTGTGGTTCTCGCTGGCGCTGGGGGTGGTGCAGGTCGCTGTGGCAAAACTGGGGTTTTCTCCGAGCGTGGCGGCGCTGCTGCTGACGGCGATCGTGCTGGGCGGCATGATCAATATCCCTCTGTACAAAACGGAGTCGCCCGTGTACCTGATGGATACGTTCGCCTCGTTCTGGTTGCAACAGTTTCGAGGAATTCCGCTGCGGCGGATGCGTCGTCAGACTGTAATTGCGTTGAATGTGGGTGGTGGTTTGATTCCGCTGCTGGTGGCGCTGTATCAGTTCACCCGCGTCTCACCGCTGCTGATTGTGGTAGTCACCGCGATCGTCACGATCGCCAGCTATTACGCGGCTCAGGTGGTTCCTGGTATTGGGATTCAAATGAACCCGCTGCTGGCTCCGCTGACAGCGGCACTGTCGTCAATGCTGCTGGCGGGTGGAACTCCGAACGTGATTCCGGCGATCGCGTTTGCAGGTGGCGTTTTAGGAACGCTAATTGGAGCCGATTTGCTGCATTTGAAGGAGATTCAATCAAAGTCGGCAGGCGTCTTGAGCATTGGCGGAGCCGGAGTATTTGATGGAATCGCGCTGTGTGGATTGCTCGCGCTGCTTCTAACCTAAGCAACTCCCGCCTTCCTGGAATCGCAGTTTTGGATGCTGTACCTTTGATCCACTTGAAATCTGCACGATCGCGATTCCAAGCAGTTGCATTGGCATCGGATGTAGCAAGAGGAATGGTGAATCGATCGCGTCAACAAATCCCTATTTGTTTTTCCGTACTGTCCCAATTTGTCCTTGGCTTCGCAGCATCAAAACTATTGCATATTCGGAGCGATCGCTGCCTGTAATCACTCTGTGTAATCTCGAGCTGTGTAATCTCGAAGCGACGCAATTAAAATCGGACTTTGTAAAGGTTAAGCAGTTCTCCCGGCGCAGTCTTAACCACCTGTCCGCCCACCGCTTGAATCATTTTTTTCCAGTCTGCTGCTGGCTCCAGAAACACCTCCGCACCTAGATACATTTCCAAAATTGCCCAATTTTCTGCAAGAGGGGTCTCTGAGTCCAGCACGTCGAAGACAAAAAAGCCACCTGGCTTCAGCACGCGCTTTACCGCCGCTAGCACTTCGCCCCAATACACCAGTGGATAGTAGCAGCTAACGCCTGTGGCGATCGCCAAGTCGAACATGCCCGCGTCGTAGCTTAACTGGTGCCCAGGTGCCAACTCCACACCCTTAAACAACTTGGAATTAAGCTGCGGTCCACGAGCCACCAAAATGTCTCGCGCCACGGGGCTAATTTCTTGCCCATAGAACAGCGCACCCCAGTCGCGCCAGGGATAAATCAAAAAACTAACGCCGCAGCCAATATCCAAACAGCGCTGATTTTTCTGCGGCTGAGCAAGCTTCCAAAACGGGGATGTCAGTTTTGCCTGAAGCAAGCCCGCCGATCGCTCCTGGTAAATCGGCATTGCCTTAACTTCGTCGGGTAGGTCGATCGGCTTGCCCTGGTACTCGCCATTAAAACGCAATGCCACGCTGGCAATTCGTTCCTGCCAGTCTTGCGGCGTTCCTAAACCACTGAAGTAGCTGTTCGACGAAAAGGCGGCTTCGGTGCAATCGGATTTAGACATGGCAACGCGAGTAATTTGTTGTTAGCTACTAGTTGTTTAGTTGTTAGAGCCGTTTGAACTAGAAACGAGCGACTAACGACTAACAACTCTTTACTGACCTTTCAGCGCTCTAGCGAAATTCTGACGATACGAGCGATTGAACACCAAAAAAGGCCACAGAAGCGATAGATACAGCCGTCCCTCGCTAAAATTCGTCCGCCGGAATCCTGTCCAAAACTTCCAAGCGCCAAACAAATAAGCCCCAGTTAACAAAATGGTAAGTAGTCCCATAAATCGATCCTTATAACTGACAGAACGCGATGTGTAACTCTAGTACAGTTCTATCCTACTCAAGCCCGATCGGGGTATGGCAACTCTGAATCGACCAATACAAGTGATACAAACTGATACAGAATATCAACGCATCAGGCGGAGGATACCCGAAAACTCGCAGGCATAGGACACTAGAAGATGGGAACCCAAAGCGCGATCGTCCCTTAATCCGATCGCACCCTCTACAGGATAGAAAACCTATGCGAGCAGTTCTAATGGCTGGAGGGTCAGGCACGCGATTGCGACCGTTGACGTGCGATCTACCCAAGCCGATGGTGCCCGTGCTGAACCGACCGATCGCCGAACACATTATTCACCTGCTCAAGCGCCACCACATTACGGAAGTAATTGCGACATTGCATTATCTACCGGATGTTATGCGAGAGTACTTCCACGACGGCAGCGACTTTGGCGTACAGATGACTTACGCCGTTGAGGAAGACCAACCCCTCGGTACCGCTGGCTGCGTCAAAAACGTGGCGGAACTGCTAGACGATACGTTTCTTGTCATTAGCGGCGACAGCATCACGGATTTTGACCTGAGTGCAGCAATTCAGTTTCACCGTGAGCGGCAGTCAAAAGCCACGCTGATTCTGACCCGCGTGCCCAATCCGCTAGAGTTTGGCGTTGTCATTACCGATAAGGAGCAGCGGATACGTCGGTTTTTGGAAAAGCCATCGAGCAGCGAAATTTTCTCCGATACGGTGAATACAGGCACCTACATTCTGGAGCCAGAGGTGCTGGACTATTTGCCCGACAGCCAGGAAAGCGATTTCTCAAAAGATCTATTTCCGCTGCTGCTAGAAAAAGACGAACCCATGTATGGCTACATCGCCGAGGGCTACTGGTGCGACGTGGGACACCTCGACGCTTACCGCGACGCTCAGTACGACGGCTTGATGCAGAAAGTGAGCCTGGAGTTCGCCTACGAGGAGCGATCGCCCGGACTTTGGGTGGGACAAAACACCTATCTCGACTCTAGCGCCCGCATTACGCCGCCTGTGATGATTGGCAGCAACTGCCGCATCGGTCCCCGCGTGCAAATCGACCCCGGCACAATTATTGGCGACAACGTCACGATCGCTGCGGACGCCGACCTAAAACGCCCGATTATCTGGAACGGTGCCATCATTGGCGAAGAAGTCCACTTGCGCGCCTGCGTCATTGCCCGTGGTGCGCGCGTGGATCGTCGCGCCCATGTGCTAGAAGGCGCGATCGTGGGTCCCTTATCGACGATCGGGGAAGAGGCGCAGATTAACCCGGATGTACGCGTGTGGCCCAGCAAAAAGGTGGAGCCGGGGGCAACGCTAAATCTAAATTTGATCTGGGGACACGTGGCGCACCGCAACCTGTTTGGGCAGCGCGGTGTGTCTGGGCTGGCAAACGTGGATATTACACCAGAGTTTGCCGTCAAGCTGGGAGCGGCGTTTGGCTCCACGCTCAAGCCAGGAATGCACATCACGGTGTCGCGCGACCAGCGCAATATTTCTCGCATGGTGTCGCGATCGCTGATTGCAGGATTGATGTCGGTTGGCGTCAATGTGCAGAATTTGGAAGCAACCGCGATCCCGGTAGCGCGAGCGCTCGTTCCTACGCTGTCGGTGGCAGGGGGCATTCACGTGCGCGTGCATCCAGAACGCTTTGACCACATTCTGATTGAGTTCTTTGACCAAAAGGGCATCAACATCTCGAAAGCCCGCGAGAAAAAGATTGAAGGGGCGTACTTCAAAGAAGACTTCCGCCGCGCCCAAATTCACGAAATTGGCAATGTTGCCTATGCCAACCAGGTGATCGACATCTACGGCACTAGCTTTGAGCGGCACCTCAATATTGAAGCGATTCGCCACAGCAGTTCCAAGGTTGTGATTGATTACGCCTACGCCGTTTCTGGAGCGGTGCTGCCGCAGCTGTTAGCTAAGTTTGGCTGCGATGCTGTCGTGCTAAATGCGAGCTTGAGCTTGAACACGCTGACGTTCAACGATCGCGAAGGCTTGCTGAATCAGCTAGGGCACGTTGTCGAGGCGCTGAAGGCAAACCTTGGTGTGCAGGTGTCGGCGAATGGCGAGCAGTTGATTTTAGTAGACGATGCGGGTAGCCCGATTCGCGGCGAAGTTCTGACTGCTTTGCTGACGGACATGATTCTGACGCATCATCCCAGAGGCACGGTGGTAGTTCCAGTCCATGCGTCTAGCGCGGTGGAGCAAATCGCGCGTCGGCACGACGGACGGGTGATCCGCACTAAGGCAAATCCGACCGCGCTAATGGAAGCCTGCCAGATGAATCCGAATGTGGTGCTAGGCGGCAGCGGCGAAATGGGCTTTATTTTTCCTCAGCTGCATCCCGGCTTTGATGCCATGTTCTGCATCGCAAAACTAATCGAAATGCTGACGATTCAGGAGCGATCGCTGGGACAAGTTCGAGCAGAGCTACCGCGCATTTGCCACAAACTCTATACAGTGCGCTGCCCCTGGACGGCAAAAGGTGCTCTGATGCGACAGTTGGTGGAAACCCATGCTGTGGACACGCTGGAACTGGTCGATGGCGTCAAAATCTTCAATCAGCAGCATGATAGCTGGGTGCTGATTCTCCCCGATGCTGGAGAACCACTGGTGCACATTTTTGCCAACAGCAGCGATCGCGGTTGGGTCGATGAAACGCTGCGCGAATATCGCATGCGCGTGCAGGAATTTGTCGATCGAGAACAGGGATTAGCCGAAGCCCGAATGGAGGAGGCGTACTAGATTACGGCAGTGGTGTGGAATAGGCTGGTGCAAACCTCGGAGGTTTTAACAGGTTTTAACGAAGAATTCAGCATCGTGACCAACGGAGTGACTTAAACCTCCGAGGTTTTAGCCAAACTGCGTAAGTCCTGGAAAAGTGAACTCGTGCGGCTGAAGGCTATAACGAAGGCAGAGACACTAAAAGTTCTGACCTCAGATTCCTGACGAAGCCGAGTTTGGCATGATAAGGTTCTCAAGCGGCTGGCGCGGCGAGACCTGTTGAGGTAGCAGATACCAACCAATGACAAGTACAAGTTCTGCAAATCAGTTCCTGGGTAGGCGACGCATGGAGCCTGCTGCATTTTGGCTTGCACTGCTAGCCGGATCGGTTCTGATCCATTTGCTGCTGCTGCTGGTGACGCGATCGCTCCTTTCCCAGGTGCGGACGGCCAATCCGGCACCGATTGCCGTTGAGTTTGTTCAGCCGATCGCGGCTTCGGTTCAGCAAGGCGCACCTGTCAGTCGCACCGCTTCATCTGCCCCGGCACGCACTGCGCCGCGATCGACGGCTCCAACGGCTCCTGCTGCGTCCTCATACACGAATATCCCTAGCAGCATCACGCCCCAAACGCCCCCTCGCCAGTCTGCCCCGCCCCGTCCCATTAATCCAGAGCCGCCGCCGCGACGAGTGCCGCCGCCTGTGGCTCCACCGTCTCGTCCGCCGCGACCGAGAAACACCCCCCCTGTAGACACCGCTTCGGGTGCTCCCCCATTCCCGAACACGCCTCCAGACTCGCCCTTCCCCGATGGCACCAACTCAGACAGCACCAATCCTGACGGTACCAACCCAGACGATCGTCCGCTGCCGCCCACCACACCGCCTTCGGGTAACATGCCTCCAGGAGGCATTGACGGCAGCGATAACGAACCCCCCTCGCTGCCGTCGGTGCCTGTTCCGTCAGTGCCCGATCAGGGGTCGGGTGCGAAATTAAGCGTGGACGGCGTCGCCAGAGGAAATTTAACCTCGACGGATGTGGGACCTGTCCCTCAGTTGCGATCAATTCCACAATTATTCGACTCGGTGACGTATCCGGCAGCGGTTCGGGCAAATCTAGGTCGTCCGGTAACGTTTCAAATTGTGATTGACGAGACAGGCAAGCCAACCCAGATTGATGTCGTACCGGAAGATACAGCACCAAGGGAATACAGCAATTTTGTCAAAGAACTCCTGCAAGGCAGCAATTTAGAGTTCTCTCCACCCACGCAGGATGGTAGGCCTGTTCGCCTCGGTGCAGTGCGGTTGACGGTGCGGTTGGAGCCGTTGCGCTAGACTGCCTGACGCTGCTCCCGCATGGTTTGAACAAACTGATCAAACAAGTAATCGGCATCGTGCGGACCGGGGCTGGCTTCCGGGTGATACTGCACTGAAAACAGCGGCAGCGATTTGTGGCGCAGACCAGCGACGGTGCGATCGTTCAAATTTAAGTGCGTAATCTCGATATCGGTATCGTTGAGTGACTCCGCCGAGATTGCAAAGCCGTGGTTCTGGCTGGTAATTTCTACCTGCTGATTCAAGCCGCAGGGTTGATTGAGTCCCCGATGTCCGAACTTCAGCTTGAAGGTTTCGCCGCCCAGAGACAGTCCTAAAATTTGGTGCCCCATGCAGATGCCAAACATCGGCTTGTTGCTGGTTAGCAAGGCTTTGGTGGTTTCGATGCCCTCAACGTTCGCGGCTGGATCGCCCGGTCCGTTGGACAGGAAGATGCCGTCCGGGTTGTACTTCAAGATTTCTTCAGGCGGTGTGTCAACGGGTACGACGATGACTCGGCAACCGTAGCTGGCAAGGCGACGCAAAATATTGCGCTTGATGCCAAAGTCGATCGCCACAACCGTCAGCGGCTTGCCGTCCGTCGATTGCTCAGTCGGTCGAAACTCCCAGGTCAAGTTTGTAGAGTCCGACCACTCATACACCGCAGCAGTCGTGACTTCACGAACCAGGTTTAAGCCTGCCATGCTGGGCGCATCCTGCACTTGCGCCAGCAGTTCGGCAGGGTCCAGAACTTCGGTCGAGATGGCACCGTTCATCGCGCCGACCGAGCGAATTTTGCGGGTCAGTGCGCGCGTGTCAATACCGTAGATTGCTGGGATGTTGTGCTGCTTCAGGTAGTCCGGCAGGGATTGCGTTGATCGCCAGTTGCTCGGCTTAGTGCAAATGTTGCGGGCAACAATCCCCCTCACCTGCGGCTGACTCGATTCCTCATCATCTGGATTGACGCCAGTATTGCCCAGTTCTGGATAGGTGAAGGTCACAATTTGTCCACGGTAGCTGGGGTCCGTCATCACTTCTTGATACCCCGTCATGCCCGTGTTAAACACCACTTCACCGATCGTGGTTCCTGTCGCTCCAAACGACCATCCCGGATAAAACGTACCGTCTGCCAACACTAGCAGCGCAGGCTGAGCAGAGGTGGGGACCATAACTCAACTCCAAAGAATACAGCGGCTATATTATGCCATGCTGCTTCCCCGTTCGTGGTAGCTAAGCGATCGCTCCTTCAATTTCTGACTGGTGCAACAAAACGGTTGCTTCAGGACCAATCCTGCCACTTTCTGGCGCTGGACCAAGCTCCATTTCAACACAGTACGCCCAAATACCAGAGTCCAGAAAACAGGTTTTGACCTTCCCAGAACCGCCTAAAAAGTAAACCTGCTGATTCTTTCCAAACTTCGGTGCTGCAACGTGAAACGCCATTGAGTCATCTCCTCATTTAGAACTAAATTGACCACTGCACGCAAAACGATGAGCTATCGAGTGGATACCAGAGCTTGATGTGCTTGCGCTGTGGGGATTAATGCCCAACCAGCTTTGATTAATTTCTGATAGGTTGCCCATCCTTTGGAGCCACCTGGAATGCGGTAATCAGGAGCCGCAAATTGAGGAAAAGCAGTGTAGGGTTTCCAGGGCTGTCCAGGCTGTAAACGCAGATGCAAAATCTTCGTCTCGTTTGGACCAGACGCCGACAGCCAGCACATTTGTTTAGACATAACTGTTCCTTGGATTAAGTTGAGAGATGTAGCGCAGTCGCTTCAGCCGCCGGTTTTGACTCGATAAATGGTGTTAAAATTTTATTTTCTTAACATTTATCAACAATTCCAGAAGCTAGGCAATTGTTTCATTCACCTAGACACATTGATGCAAAAAGACAACTCTTGATCTTCCATTCCAATGGGTAAACATCAGAACTGGAAAGCTATGTTTCTCTTTTACTGAATTTTTAGTTGAGCAAACTCTACCGCTAGTTAAGCTTCCACCAGGAATTAACTGTCCAAAAGGCTACCTTGATTCAATGAAGGCTGTGTTTGATGTCACATTTGATTGCTTAAGCACGATCGGCATGAATCTCGGCTCAGATACTTCGGTTTAGACCAAACTATCTGCCTGAGCTGAATCTACGCCTAAGCTGAATCTACGATTGTTGGCTATGTCGCTGCCTAATGTTCCAATCAAGACGACGTGATCGCGCACACGTTCGAGGTCAAATTGGTCGCTCAAAAATTCGTTAAGCGTCACGGTTCGAGCGATCACCGGAGCCGATCAATAGTTCAGCAGAATTTAGTGTCCTCTCGCATCAAGCGCGTGGTAGCCACCACTCTTGGACTCCAACGGTCGGAACACTGCCTGCCCAAGCGTCAACCGGAGAAACTGTCTTCGCACATCCGACCGTCCTCCTCTGACGCAAGTGACGGGCAGCGATCGACACGACGGGTGCGGTTCATGTTCTGTTTGGTCTGAGCAATGGGCTAAAGGCTTGATTGCTCAAGCGGTGCGCCTCTGCTTCCTCGCTTCAGGAAGCGGAGATCGGCTTTTCGTGGGGCAAGGTTGCCGGAACGATCGTCCCCGCTCCTGTATCTGTGCTAAGAGCATTTCTTAGAAAGCATTAAAATAAAATGCATCGATAAAAATTAACCAGCGAGAGTCTCCCCTCAATTGCTTAGCTGCTGCGCTAGAATTGTTAAGGCTTCTTTACCGGAATTCGCCGTTACGGTTTGGGAAGACTTGCTTAAGAAGCCAACATCCTCCTGACC
>NZ_JACJPG010000685.1 GCF_014695955.1 Leptolyngbya sp. FACHB-36
TTCCGCCACTGGCTGCCGCTGGCGTTTGTGCCTGCGGTGTCGGGAACGGCGTGGGTGGTGTCGGGGGTGCCGCTGCTGGCACTGATGGTGCAGACGGGGCAAACCGCGCTGTCGATTACGGTGCGGTATGCGCTGGCGGTCGTGCCGGGTGTGTTTTATGGGGCGATCGTCTGGTGGTCCTACAACGCCAAGCGCTTCACGCCAAAATTCCGCCGCCTTTGGGTGAGCTGCATGGCGCTGTCGATCGTGTTTGCGATTAGCGCCAATCCCAATCGGACGCTGTATTTTCTGATTCCTGACTCGTTTGTGCCGTGGGTGCATGTATCGCTGACGCGCCAATGGCAGCACTCCAGTGCGGCTCAACAGGTGATTCGCACCGTACCGCCGGACGCGAGTGTGTCTGCGACGACGTATTTGATTCCGCCGCTGTCGAGTCGGCGTGCCATTATTCGTCTGCCGCTGCTGCAATTTAAGGACGATCGGGGTGAGGTTCGCACAGTGGATTATCTCGCTGCCGATTTGTGGCAGTTGCAGCAGTATCAGGTCGCGTTTAAGGAGGAGCGCGATACTCTCCGCCGCTTGGTACCGCTGATTGAGCAGACGATCGCGGATTCAAGCTACGGACTGCGTGCTGTGCAAGATGGCGTAGTGCTGCTGCAAAAAGGCGTTGCGTCCGATGCAACTGCGCTGGCTAATTGGACGCAATATCGTAAAGAGTTGGGGGCGATGGTCGATCGTGTTTCTTGAAAGTGCAGTTTCTACCCTGGATGCTCTCGACTGGCAAGTAAGCGTGTTCTGACAAACCTGCTGGGCGGTACAATGTCTCGCATCTGCACATTGATCTAGCCGCTTGAGGACTGCACCATGCCCTGGTTAAACCTGCTTTCTTTGCTGGGCATGGCCGGACTGTGCGGCATCGCGTGGCTAGGGTCGGAGCAGCGCCGCCTGATTCCCTGGAGAGTGATTCTGTGGGGCGTGGGGCTGCAACTCGCGCTGGGATTCTTGGTGTTTCTGGTGCCCTTCACACGCCTAATCGTGGTTGGCGTGAATGATGGCGTCAACGCCGTGCTGGACGCTACCGAAGCAGGAGCGCGATTTGTGTTTGGTCCACTGCTGGTGCCCGATCCGACGATCGTGCCCGGTCCTGTGCTGGCAGGACGCTGGATTGCCAGAGCGATCGCGCCGCCTTACGCTCCGGTTCCAGGCGATCGTCTCAGTCCTGATAATCTCAACCTCGGTTACATCTTTGCGTTTCGGGCACTGCCGAGCGTGATTTTCTTCTCAGCGCTAATGTCGCTGGGCTATGCGTTGGGGCTAATTCAGCCGATCGTTAATCTGTTTGCCCGTCTGTTTCGCCGCACGATGCGGATCAGCGGTGCCGAGGCGCTGAGCGGTGCCGCCAATATTTTCGTTGGAATTGAAGCCACCCTAGTTGTGCGTCCGTATCTGGCGGAAATGACCCGCAGCGAACTGTGTGCGATTCTGGCGTCCTGCTTTGGCAGCATTGCTTCAACAGTGCTGGCGCTGTACGTGGGCTTGCTGCGCCCGGTATTCCCAAACATCACCGGGCATCTGGTGTCGGCGTCAATTATGGCAATTCCGGCCTGTTTTGTGATGGCAAAGATCCTGGTGCCAGAAACCGAGGAGCCGAAAACGCGCGATCGGGTGGTGGAAGAAGCTGCTCCTGCAACTGCCGATCCAGAACCCACCCGCATCGGTCCGATGGAAAGCTTGGTAGTGGGCGCGCTGGACGGCGTGAAGCTGGCAGTGGCGATCGCGGCGTTGCTGATCGCGGTTTTGGGTCTGGTGGCGCTGGTGAACCTCTTCTTTGCCAATCTCGCATCGCTCGCCGTCAGCAAGAACGTGCTTGTGCAAGGCATTGGTAGAGTATTTCAGGTCATTACGCTGCAAAACCTGGTTGGGGCGCTGTTCTTGCCGCTGACGTTTCTCACGGGCGTCTCGCTGAACTGGCAAGAACTGTGGCAAACCTCGGTGCTGATTGGGCGACGGCTGCT
>NZ_JACJPG010000686.1 GCF_014695955.1 Leptolyngbya sp. FACHB-36
TCGGCGCAAATTATTTAAGTTTCGACAGTTCTTTATCTTTGCATAAGAGCGCTCCCTTGCCTACCAAGTGAGCGTCTGAGATAGGGTTAAATGGAACGTTTGAATGAAAAAAGCTTGTTGAGGCAGGTATAAGGCGTAGTACAGGCTACACACAGGGTCCGCCAACGCCTCAAGGATAGAATCGGCAGTTGAGCGATCGCTCTAGACACTCAACGATGGTCATCTGAGGTCAAGGCTGGGGAGTAAGGGTGATCGCGCGGTAGAGAATCTGCCTCTCTGTGTCGCCCCCGCGATGCGATCGTTTAGTCGCGTCGCCTCTCGTGCGCATCGCCGCGTCAAGATGCTCATGACTTCTCCGGGATGTGTAAGGGCGTGAAGAGAGTTAGCACTTTGCTGGAGCGGATGCAATAAAAGTGCCTCTGCAATTGCAGGATTATTTGCCATTGCTCAGCTACGCCGTTATGCTACTTGAGTTATTGGCAAGGACAGAATTCCAACGTGGTCAGTCATGGTGCAAAACCAAGCTAGAGCGACATTGGCTTTGGGAAAATATCGATCAAAATCTTGAGTTGTATAGTTCGTTAATTAAATTGAGTTGAAGACCATGCATTCTGATCCTGTTCAAAACGAATATGCTCATCTTGCACCTCGTTATGATCGCCGTTGGTCGTTTTATGTAAATGCTACTGTTCAGGAAACGATGCATCGTTTAGACATTAACTCTCATGAGCGCATCTTAGATCTTGGTTGTGGAACGGGAACTTTAATTCAGCGCCTTTTACACCTAACTCCAGAAGTAAAGATTGTTGGATTAGATCCTTCTGTCGAGATGCTAAGTGTAGCTCGACAAAAACTACCGAAATCCGTTAACTTGCAAGTTGGTAGCGCAGATAATATTCCATTTCCGAATGAGAGTTTTGATTTGGTGATTTCAACCAACGCATTTCATTACTTTCGCTACCCTTCCCAAGCGATTCAAGAAGTAAAGCGAGTTCTAAAGCCTAACGGACATCTAGTTATTACAGATTGGTGTGATGATTATCTAACGTGTCGTATCTGTGATATTTTTCTACGTCTTTTTAATCGCGCTCATTTTCGGACGTATGGTACAAGCGAGTGCCAGAAAATACTTCAAGATGAAGGATTAGCCAAAGTTTCAGTTGAAAAATACAAAATCGATTGGCTGTGGGGAATGATGACAGCAACAGCTACTAAGGAAGCGATCGCAGCATAAATTCGGTGGAGCGGACCTAGGACTAGCGATCTCTCACCAAATCATTGTTAAGAAACATAGCGGGACGATAAAAGTTAATTCTGTATCCAGACAAGGTACAGAATTTGTAATCAAACTTCCTGTAGAAACAGTTTAACAATGCCGTTGAGCACGTTGGTAGAAACTACCATCGCTCCAGCATCAGAAAAATCGCTGTCATTTTCTAGAAGTCCTCACTACGGCTTTGCCAACAAACGCTTCAGCTCCTGCAACAGCGCAGGTGGCTGCACATTGCCGCGTGGACGAGTCAGAATTCCCTGGCTTGGACTAAACAAGAGAGACAGCAAGAAAAAGCCCGTCGCAACCAGCACGATCGCCGGACCCGATGGCAGATTGTAGAAATAGCTGAGATACATACCGCTGATGCTGGAAATGACACCGATCGCGCAGCCCAACAGCATCACCTGATTCAACCGCTGCACCAGCAAATACGCCGTAGCTCCGGGAGTAATTAGCAGCGCCAGCACCAGAATCACGCCCACCGCCTTCATGCTTGCTACGATCGTCAGCGCAATCAGCACCATCAAGCCGAAATTGAGCAGATTCACAGGCAATCCTGCCGCCTGTGCGCCCTCCGGGTCAAAGGTATAGAACAATAGCTCCTTGTACAGCAAGACAACCACCACCAGCACGACTGCGGCAATAGCAGCCGTATTGATCACATCCTCAGTCGTGACGCTCAGGATATTGCCAAACAAAAAGTGGTTCAAGTCAATCTTTTTGTCCTTCTGAATCTGCGTAATCAGCGTGATGCCTAGCGCAAAAAACGCCGATAGCACGATTCCCATCGCCGCATCCTCTTTGATTGGCGATCGAGTCCGAATCCACGCGATCGCCATTGTGCTAAGGACGCCCGCCACAAATGCGCCCACAAAAATGCTGATGTCCAGCATAAACGCCACTGCTAATCCCGGCAGCACCGAATGACTAATTGCATCGCCCAAGAGCGCCAACCGCTGCACCATAAGATAGCTGCCAACGACCGCACAAACGACGCCAACCAGGATCGCAATAATCAGCGATCGCTGCATAAATCCGTACTGCAATGGCTCAATTAGCGCGTCTAGCATCAGCGTTAGGAGTGAGGAAGGAAAAAGTGAAGGAGTTAAACGGTTTTAGCGTTCAGTTTCTAGGGCTTTGGGCTGCTTTTGGTTGCCATCGCACTAGTCACCGAATAGCTATTCACCAAAGACTCAAGCGGCTTGGTTAAAGAACATAACGTGCCCACCGTAAGCGCGCTCAATGGTTTCTGGCGTCAGAACATGCTTGCGGGGTCCAGCCGCAACCAGCTCGGTGTTCAGCACAATCAGATGGTCGAAATGCTTAATCGACTCGCCCAAGTCGTGGTTCACGACTACAACCGTTTTGCCCGCGTGGGTCAGCTCGTGGAAAATTTCAAATAGAACCGCTTGAGTTTTCTGGTCTACACCAACAAAGGGTTCATCAAAGCAGAACACATCCGCCTCCTGTGCCAGCGCCCGCGCCAAAAACACCCGCTGCTGTTGTCCACCGGAAAGCTGCCCGATCGGGCGATCGCGAAACTGAGTCATGCCCACACGCTCTAGAGCCGCCGCCGCAAGCTGACGACTGGTCGCCGAAAAGCGCTGAAACCAGCCAGTTTTGCGCGTCCGTCCCATCAGCACCACATCCCACACCGTTGCTGGATAGGTCCAGTCAATTTGGGATCGCTGCGGCACATAGGCAACGCGGTCTAGCTGGTCTACCAACGGACGATCGCCCCAGCGCACCGTACCGCTGCTTACGGGAGTCAGATCCAACAAAGCTTTAAGCAACGTGCTTTTTCCGGCTCCATTGGGACCAATAATGCCGACCAGCCGGGCAGGCGGAATCGAGACGGTGACCTCTTGCAACGCCTGCACCTCGCGGTACCGCACATTTAACTGGTTAACTTGGATGGGTGCAACAACGGTAGCTGAATCAGCTTGAGACAGCGCATTAGCTAGCAGCGGATAAGGAGAGGCGGTTGAAATGTTCATGACTGTAGTGGGTTGTCAAACTTCTGTACAACGGAAGATGAAAGAATTATGAAATAGCGTAGCTTAAAAAATGAAACGAAAGTGAAAAGAGGTATTACAGTTCATGCGATTAACCGCTCATGGGACGACGCAACTTAGTGGTAACCATAGACGGCGATCGTTCCTTCGTTTTACCGCTGTCCTGGCAATACTGCCGTCTGCCTTATGCCTTATGTTGAGCGGCTGCGGTACACCAAATTCGACTTCGTCTGGAACTCCTGATGCAAGACCCAAGGTAGTATCAACCAGCACAATCTTGACGGATCTCGCTGCTGAAGTGGGTCAAGACCAAATTCAACTGGTCGGCATCCTCAAGCCTGGCGCTGATCCCCACATTTACGAACCTGTACCTGGCGATATTAAGCAGCTTGAACAAGCAGACGTGATTGTCTATAACGGCTACAACTTGGAACCGGGATTAATTCGGTTGATGGAGTCTGCGGGCGCAAAGGCTGAGAAACTAGCGGCGGGCGAGGTTGTAACGCCGTTGCAGTTGGCGAAAGAGGGGCGCCCAGTGCCAGACCCACACGTGTGGGGCGATGTTAAAAACGTGATCCAAATGGTGGCAGCAATTCGCGATGCCTTAAGCAAAGCAAACCCACAGGCGCGCGATCGCTTCGCTCAAAACGCGGCTCAACTCACCAAGGAACTCGAACAGCTAGACACCTGGATTCGGCAGCAGATTCAGACGATTCCCCCGGAGAAACGTAGGCTGGTCACGACGCATGACGCCTTTCAATACTACGGACGCGCGTATTCTATGGCGATCGTGGGCACGTTGATTGGCATTAGTACCGAGGAGCAACCCAGTGCTCAAACGGTGCAAACGTTAGTGCAAGCGATTAAAACCGCTGGAGTTCCAGCCATCTTCGCGGAAACCACGATTAATCCCGCGCTGATTCAAACCGTCGCGTCTGAGGCAAACGTGCAACTTGCGCCGAAGCAGCTTTACTCCGATTCGATCGGGGCTCCCGGCAGCGATGGTGATACCTACATCAAGATGATGGTGGCCAATACAACCGCGATCGTCGGAGCCTTGGGCGGTACCGTAACACCCTTTAAGTCATCCAGCTAGCCGAATGAACGAATCGCAGCAGCGCCAAATCGAAGTTCAGTTAAAGTTCTGATGGCGCATGAACGCCCAACCCATCCTCTAGCAGCCAGTGCAAAACGCGCTGAGTTGCTAGCAGCAGACCGGCTTGCGCTTGCATAAGCGAGTCCATGCTGCCTAATGGTTGTCGAGAGCGATGGAATTCTTGAAAGGCGTTCGCGATGTCATTGACTAACCGCACAACGCTCTCAGACAGCTGGCGTTGGTTGCGGGTTAAGTCGTCGATCGCGCCCAATAGCTGGCATAGAAGCTGTCGCTCGGTAGGATGATTGAGGCGCAACTGCGAACCGTTTAGCCAGGGAATGCCGCTTGGCTGCACAATTTGCCACTGGCTTGGATGCGCGCTCAACGGCCTGATCGCGACTCGTCCTGTATCATTCACAAGCCGCAGGAGCGAACAGCAGCGAGCGTAAGCGTGCTGGGCGGGAAAGAGCGAAGGGAGGAAGGCAGCAGGAAAGGAGAACGAGGGAAAAGAGGATGTCAGCAGAGTGTCTAGCCAAGCCGCGATCGCGCGATCTCCCACGTCAATCAGAATGAAGCCCTTGGGCGTTACCTGAATGGTCAAGTCGAACAGCACTACGGCTGGCAGCGGTAGGCAGAGTGCCATATCGGGTTGCTGCCAGCTCTGGACAATTTCTGTGGCGATCGCGACAGCAGAATCAGCGGAGTGGGCGGCTAGCTGATGCGCGATCGCAGAAGAATAAAGGAGTTTAGAACCATCCTGAATCCGCTTCAATGTCACTGAATTAGGTTGCAGAAGCGGCAGAGGCTCACTGCCTAACTCCACCTTATTATTTGAGTTGCCATTCATTAACCTCTCACCAGTGAGGATCGAACGTAGTCACAATTACTTTCTGATTCTTCACGGCAGCTTAGACTTGTCGTACTTCCCCTGTTCGGTAGATGTGCGGTCTTATTTGTCTTTAAAGCTACACAGTTGATTCATCTAATGATTAGAGTTTATCGATTAAACTGTGGAAACTGCTGACGTTTACAGGGTTTTTACCAAGTATTCTTAAAGTGGCTAAGTAAGACGCTGACATAACATGATGTAAAGCTATACTGATGTAGCCCTGATTGACTGGTTGAGAAACGGTGTGGTTACTCGTTCGTCATACCGATTAATTTCGTTTCCGGTGTTCCTACGTTAAGCCCCAAGCCTCCAGCTTATGTACCCAGTATCTTCTCCCTCAGAGGCATCGCGCCCGTTTCTAACATGGCAGCGGATTATTGACTGGTCTCAAGAGCACTATCGCATTCGGACCTTTCCCAAAGATGAAAAAATTCCAACTCGACCGGGATTGCTCTATTTAGTTCAGAAAGGTGCCGTTCGCTTAGTTGGCAGTGCTCAAGTGAACGCAACGAGCAGCAACTCCAAGCTTCCTCGAATTAGTCCTGACGAAGCGTTCTTGGGGTTTGTTGGAGCCGGACAGCCGTTTGAGATTGTGGCACAATCGCCCTTTACACTCCAGAGCTATGCTCATGTTGATCAGACCTCAGTTGTCTGGATGTACTGGCATGATTTGGATAACTGGCCTCATTTCCGACGGGAAGTGCTGGATGCATTCCGTTACCAGCACCAGCGAAAGCTGCTTTGGCTGAGTACGCTAGGTCAACGTCGAACGATCGATCGTTTGCTCGGATTTTTGACTCTGCTGATCGAAGAGTATGGGGAACCATCCGACGACGGCTATTGCCTGCCATTCCCGCTAACCCATGCTCAGATTGGCAGTGCCATCGGCTCGACCCGCGTTACTGTCACCCGACTCATGGGGAAGCTGCGGCAGCGCGGCATGATTCGGACTCAGGGGGATAACCTGCTTTGCATTCCCACTGACTCAACCCTGAATCGGGCATAAGCTACTCCCAGAGTCGGCGTCCCGGTTTCCCGTTGAGTCGCTGATGCGCATCCTGCAGAAGAGTTGGAATGTCTAACTGCTCCGGGCAGCGGGGCAAGCAGTCGCCGCAATGGGTACAGCGGCTTGCTTTGCTGCCGGGAAACCAATGTCCTGCATTCTCAAACATGCGGTAGCGGTACTGACCGAATGCCGTCATGTCGTAGGCGATCGCCAAATTTCGCAGCCGCAGCACCTCGGGAATATGAATTTCTTCTGGGCAGGGCAAACAGGCGTAACACTGCCGACAGTGATCTGAACCCAGTGCAGATTCCTGCTGAGCTTGCAGTTGCTCTAGAATCCTCGCTTCTTCAGCAATGAGGGGACCTACGCGATCGCCCAGTGCCAGTGGTGCGCTTAGTTCGGTTGGATTGGCAGGACCGACGCTCAGTGTGGTAATGCGGCGATCGCTCAGCAGAAACCGATAGGCGATCTCCAACGGCGTCATCGGTTGACACAGCTTCTCTAGCGACTGGGGTGGCGTGTAAAGCTGTCCACCCTTGTCAGCGGGTGAAATGATGAACACGCCCATGTCCTTCTGCTGAGCTAGGGCAATGGCGGGAGCGTTGCGCTGGAAGAAGTAGGTGTAGTGCAGATTGACGAACTCAAACAAGTCAGTGGCGATCGCGGCCAGAATCACCTCTAAAAATCCATGCGTTGAAAACCCCACGTGCCGCACACGCCCGTCGGCGATCGCCTGATGCACGGGTTTCATACAGCCGTTCATCGCGGTGACCCATGCCAAATGCTCCCACGTATTCAGCCCGTGAATCGCCAGCATGTCCAGATAGTCTACACCCAACCGCTCCAGCGACTCGTCGATCGCCTGCTCCATTGCGCGAGCGTCGGCGCTGGGAG
>NZ_JACJPG010000687.1 GCF_014695955.1 Leptolyngbya sp. FACHB-36
GTTGCCCAGCCGGACAAAATCACGGCATCGGCAAGGCCCCGCTCGATCGTGTCCTGCACCGCAACGGTTAAATTGGGTGAACTCAATGGGCGAGCGTGCTTCACCAGCACATCGGCAAAAATCTTGACATCGCTACCTAACTCGCGCCGATAGCGCATTAGTTCGTGGGCGCGTCCTTCGATCAAGCCTTGGTCCGTTGCCATCACGCCCGTCAGAACGTTAACGCGAATAAACTGCGCCTGCGTGCAGGTGGCGATCGCCAAGGCGCTGTGGGCATCGTTGCGGAGGACATTGATGCCGATCGGCAGCGTCACCATATGCTGAAGGCGCTGCACAATCAAACTCATGGCGCTCACCACCGCCGGATCGACCTGATCTTTCACGAAGGGCGCATCAAAGAAGTTTTCGACCATGATGCCATCGACGCCGCCAGAGGCAAGGGCGGTGGCTTCTCGCTCGGCGCGATCAATCACAGCTTTGAGGGAGCCTCCCCAACGGGGAGAGGTGGGCAGCGGCAGCAAATGCACCACGCCGATGATTGGGTTTGGGGTTTTGAAAATTGAGGTTAAGTCCACTGTGTATCTAGATTTCGGACTCGTCAATAAAACGTTTGTAATCAATAATGATAACTTTTTACCGTGCCCGAATCTGCTGGAGCAACTGAATCCACCCGCTCAACAGCCTGCAAGCGCTTTTGTGTTTGAAGTAGCTCTTTTGTCTTTTGAAGTTCGAATGCTGCCTCTTCGCGCTTGCCTTGCTCATGCAGAACACTTCCTGATTGAACGCGAACCTCGACGCAGCATCAATTTGCAGAACTCGTCGATACTAAGCGATCGCCACCTCCAATCTGCCCTGAAACAGCAGCACCATTCCTAAACCTAGGTGAGCCTCAACGTAAGTAGATCAACGGTGTTTGAATTAACCGTCAGGGCTCGTTGGTAAGCCGCGATCGCTTCCTGTAGCCTATACTGATTGATCGCAAGTCGTTATGAGCGACAGTTGCCGTTCAGTCTGAAGCTTGGGGTTGCCCCGGAAGTAGGCGATTTGCACCAATGTTTGCAACTTCAACGTTTATGATCCAAAACAACTATACTGGAAGTCCTACGAGCGGATGTAAGCCAGTGAACTTGGCAGCAACGCTTCGCAGTTCTTAAAGAAGGAGAAAGTTTTGCGTAAAGAATCGTAATATTCCCGATTTTACGCTAAGATATTAGTAACACTCATCTGGGCGATTGCAGTGGGTAGCAGCAGCTACGATGCGGCTACACGGTTTGAAGCGAGGGGTTTGTCCGTCGCATAAGCGATCGCTACGGCTTAACGACTGGCTACCTGTTTCTTTACAACAAATAAAACTTCATGGGGAATAAGCCGACGATTGCGGTTTCGCACTTGGGCTGCGAAAAAAATCGAATTGACACCGAACACATGCTGGGACTGCTGGTGCAGGCAGGCTACCAGGTTGATAACAACGAAGACCTTGCCGACTACGTGATCGTTAACACCTGTAGCTTTATTCAGGCAGCGCGCGAAGAATCTGTGCGGACGCTGGTGGAGCTAGCAGAGGCAAACAAAAGAATTGTTGTCACTGGCTGCATGGCGCAGCACTTCCAGGAGCAGCTTCTAGAGGAATTACCCGAAGCGGTTGCGTTGGTTGGCACTGGGGACTACCACAAGATTGTCAGTGTGATCGAACGGGCAGAAGTCGGAGAGCGAGTAACAGAAGTTTCCGCAGAGCCAACTTACATTGCTGATGAAACCACGCCCCGCTACCGCACAACCACAGAAGGCGTTGCCTACTTGCGCGTTGCTGAAGGCTGCGACTACCGCTGTGCGTTTTGCATTATTCCTCACCTGCGAGGCAATCAACGATCGCGGTCGATTGAGTCGATCGTGGCAGAAGCGACCCAGTTGGCGTCTGAGGGCGTGCAGGAGTTGATCCTGATTTCCCAGATTACAACGAACTATGGGCTAGACATCTACGGCGAACCGAAGCTGGCAGAACTATTGCGAGCCTTGGGTAGCGTAGATATTCCCTGGATTCGGATGCACTACGCCTATCCCACTGGCTTGACGCCAAAGGTGATCGACGCGATTCGGGAAACGCCCAACGTGCTGCCCTATCTAGATTTGCCGCTGCAGCACTCCCATCCAGAGATTCTGCGGGCAATGAACCGTCCGTGGCAGGGTCGCGTTAATGACGGCATCATTGAGCGGATTAAAACCGCGATCCCCAACGCTGTTCTGCGGACCACGTTTATTGTTGGCTTTCCTGGCGAAACAGATGCCCACTTTGAGCACCTGATGCAGTTCGTTCAGCGGCACGAGTTCGATCACGTCGGTGTGTTCACGTTCTCGCCGGAAGAAGGGACTCCCGCTCATGACTTACCGAATCAACTGCCTGAATCAGTGATGGAAGCTCGACGCGATGCTCTAATGCAGCTTCAGCAGCCGATCGCCCTCAAGAAAAATCGGGCAGACGTGGGTAAGGTCGTTGATGTGCTGATTGAGCAGGAGAATCCGGAGACAGGCGAGCTTGTGGGCCGCTCTGCTCGGTTTGCCCCGGAAGTGGATGGTGTGGTTTACGTTCAGGGTGAAGCTCGTTTGGGATCGCTGATTCCCGTGGCGATCGACCAAGCAGACGTGTATGACCTCTTCGGACACGTTGCGATAGCAAGCGATGTACTTTCTGCACGCCCGATGACCGTTCCATAAGCGATGTTCCCCCTCTCGTTTCTCGATTAGACGCTTACTAAGCGCGCTATTCCGATTTTTTGTCTCAAATTCATCTCGAAACCCCTTAGGAGATTTAATGACTCTTTCGTTTAACAGTCTCGGACTTTCTGAAGCTCGTGTTCGTCACCTGGAAGCAATGGGCTTCTCGGCTCCCACAGAAATTCAGGCGCAGGCGATTCCACACCTGCTGTCTGGACGCGATGTGGTGGGTCAGGCGCAAACGGGCACCGGAAAAACCGCTGCGTTCGCGCTACCCATCCTGGAGCGTATTGATCCCAAGCTGCCTACCGTGCAAGCCTTAATTCTGACCCCTACCCGCGAATTAGCAATGCAGGTTGGTCAGGCGATTCGTACCTTTACCGACGACAAGCGCGTGCGCGTGCTAACTATCTACGGTGGACAGGCGATCGATCAGCAAATTTCTCGCCTGCAGCGCGGCGTTCAAATCGTAGTCGGCACGCCTGGTCGGGTGCTTGACCTGCTAAATCGCGGTGATTTGAAGCTCAACCAGCTCAGCTGGATTGTGCTAGACGAAGCCGATGAAATGCTGAATATGGGCTTTATTCAAGACGTGGAGAAAATCCTCAACCAAGCCCCGATCGAGCGCCAAACCACGTTCTTCTCCGCCACGATGGACCCGTCGATTCGCAAGCTCGTAACAAAGTTTCTGCGATCGCCGATCACCGTGACGATCGACCAGCCCAAAGCCGCTCCTACTCGAATTAACCAGGTGGTGTACATGGTGCCGCGCGGTTGGACCAAAGCCCGCGCCCTGCTGCCGATCCTAGAACTCGAAGATCCCGAATCGGCGCTGATCTTCGTCCGCACTCGTAAGGCGGCAGCGGAACTGACGAGCCAACTGCAAGCCGCTGGGCACAGCGTTGATGAGTATCACGGCGACCTCAGTCAGACTCAGCGGGAACGCTTGCTGCTGCGGTTCCGCCAGCGTCAAGTCCGCTGGGTGGTGGCAACGGATATTGCAGCGCGCGGCATCCACGTGGATGACCTGACGCACGTGATCAACTACGATTTGCCCGACAGCGTGGAAAACTATGTCCACCGTATCGGACGTACTGGACGCGCAGGCAAAGAGGGCACAGCGATTTCGCTGATTCATTCCCTTGATCGTCGTAAGCTGCGCGACATCGAACACCATGTTCGTCAGCGGCTTGAAATCGTGTCGATTCCGACTCGCGCTCAAATTGAAGCGCGTCAGCTAGAGAAGCTGCAAGCGCAAATTCGCGAAGCGCTTGTGGGTGAGCGGATGGCGTCGTTCTTGCCGATCGTGGCAGAGCTAGCGGAAGATTACGAACCGCACGCGATCGCGGCAGCAGCGCTGCAAATGGCGTATGACCAGACGCGTCCTGCTTGGATGCGTTCTAGCTCCGACCACGTGGAAGATGCGACTGACGGCAAGCCCAAGCCCGTGAAGCGTGTTAGAACCTCGGTGTCGTCCGAGAAGTAACGTGCGATCGCGCGATTTGCTGGCTTACTACCGCCAAGTGAGCCAGCAACTGCTAACGGTGGTTGATGTAGAAACTACAGGCGGCAAACCTGCTTGGAATCGGGTCATTGAGGTGTCGGTGCTACAGGCATCTCTGGCAAAGGGGATTCAGGAGCAGCAGACTCACCTAATCAATCCTGAAGTCACGGTACCGGAAAACATTACCCGGTTCACAGGCATTTCTCAGGCGATGGTGAATCAGGCTCCCTTTGCTAGAGATGTGTGGCATCGGTACCTGCCACTGGTCAGCACAGGCGTTCTGACCGCGCACAATTTGGAGTTCGACTACGGCTTTCTGCAAGCAGAGTTTGATCGCGTCAACACCGTGTTCTCCCGCCCAGAGGACAAGCAGCTCTGCACGGTGATTTTGTCGCGACTGATGCTGCCTGACCTGCCGTCTCGTCGCCTGCCCGATCTAGTAAAACATTTCAGATTTCCGGTGGGCCGCTCCCATCGCGCCGAGGCGGACACGCTGGCGTGCTGGTATCTAGCGGAACGGCTGCTGACCGAAGTCCAAAACGAGGCAGACGAGGTGCTGCTTGCCCGCTTTGCCCGTCAGTGGTTAACGCTTGATAGTGCCGCTACTCTTTTAGGCTGCTTGAAGGACGAGGC
>NZ_JACJPG010000688.1 GCF_014695955.1 Leptolyngbya sp. FACHB-36
AACGCCCAGCAGCGAGACTTTGCCGAGACGATTCAGTCGAGCGGGGAAACCCTGCTAACGCTAATTAACGAGATTCTGGATTTCTCGAAGCTAGAAGCGGGCGAGATGGATCTGGAGATGCTCGATTTTGATGTCAGTACGTGCCTTGAAGAAGTTGCCGAGCTGTTTGCCGCCGCTGCCCATACCAGACAGCTCGAACTCGTGACGCTGGTGTACCGCAATCTGCCCACAGGGCTGAAAGGTGATGTCGGTCGGCTGCGTCAAATTCTAACCAATTTGGTCAGCAACGCCGTCAAGTTTACGCACGATGGCGAAGTTGTGATCCAGGCGGCACTTCGATCGGAAACAGACACCACGGCAACGATCGCCTTTTCGGTCGTCGATACAGGAATTGGCATTCCAGCCGCCGCGCAGCAGAAACTCTTTCAGCCGTTCTCGCAGGTCGATGCCTCCACAACTCGCCGCTACGGGGGTACGGGACTGGGGCTGGCAATCTCGAAGCAGCTCGTCGAGCTGATGGGAGGCGAGATTGGCGTTGAAAGCAGTGAGGGGCAGGGGTCGCGGTTTTGGTTCACGCTCACCTTTGAGAAACAGACGGCGACGGTTAGCCCAGATCTGTCTCTGGCGGTGATTCCGCAAGCGCTGAGCCAGTTGCGGCTGCTGATCGTAGATGACAACGCGACAAATCGCAAAATCGTGCGCTATCAGATCTCCGCTTGGGGAATGTCGATCGACGAAGCAGACAGCGCGACGACTGCGCTAGCGCGACTGCGCGACCAAGCTGCCGCCGGAACACCCTACAATCTGGCAATTTTGGATATGCAAATGCCCGACATGGATGGCGAAATGTTGGCTCGTCAGATTAAAGCCGATCGCACGCTATCCCAAACCAAGCTGATTATGATGACCTCGGTGAATCATTGGGGCAGTGCAGAACGAGCTTTAGAGCTTGGCTTCTCCGCTTACCTCGTCAAACCTGTGAGACAGTCTCGTCTGCTAGACAGCATCGTGAATGCACTCTTGCCGCTTACAACCGATCAATCCTCGGTCGCTCCACGTCGATCGTCCGTTGCCGTTAGTGCTACTGCGCCCCAACGATCTAAACTGAAGATTCTGCTCGTTGAAGACAACCTCGTCAATCAGAAGGTGACGCTGCACCAATTGAAGTATTTGGGCTATACGGCAGATGTAGCAGGCAACGGACAAGAGGCGTTGCAGCTGCTGAAACAGCTTTCGTACGATCTCGTGCTGATGGATTGTCAAATGCCAGTCTTGGATGGATACGGTGCTACCCAGGCAATTCGACAGCTCGATGGGAATGCTAAAGATGTGGTAATTATTGCTTTAACAGCAAATGCCATGAAAGAAGACCAAGAACGCTGCGCGGAGGTGGGCATGAATGACTATCTGAGTAAACCGATCCTGAAGGAAACGTTGGCTGCAAAGCTAGCTCAGTGGAGCGAGGTGCTGGAGCAGCGATCGGTCTCAGAGCGCGATCACCTGCCGGAGTTTGCGATCGACTGGGAGCATTTGCATCAAATTTGCGACAACAACGCCGAGTTTGAGCAAGAGCTACTGGAAACCTTTGTCGAAGACGCTCAGCTGCACCTCATTGGACTCGAAGCAGCACTAACGCGGCACGACCTAAAGCAGCTAGAGCAAGAAGCTCATCACATCAAAGGTGCTAGCGCCAATTTGGGACTAGTCACGATTCAGGCAATGGCAGATCAACTGGAGTTGCAAGCGCGGCAAAACCAACTGCAAGGCATGCCCGATCTGGTCGCTCGGCTACATACTTCTGTTGGCACGGTGCGATCGATGGTCGCGGCGATCAAGGGAATTTAAGCAGATCGCCACGGGTGGCTATTGGAATTTCTCTAGATAAAGCAGTGCGCTCTCTAGATAAAGCAGTGCGCTCCACCCTGAGTGTCTCAGCATTCTGCAGTTCGTTGAAGCAGAAACCCGCACCGATCGCTTCTAGAACTCGGTTAATCCTACAATGCAACTGTATCGAGCAGTTAGAACCGATATGCCTGACTCCTGTCACATCGTTGTTGAGGGTAATCCAGCCATTATTTATGCCAGTCGGGGAGGAACGCCAGACAAGATTTTGCCTGTTCTTCAGCGGTTCTTAGACACGTTTTGGCAGGAACGCGATACGCTAGGCGAGCACGCGGACACACCGGAATGCTTAGTGGCGCAGATCGTTGTGCGGTTTGGCTTTGAAATCTGTGAAGACGATTTCTCAAATTTGCGGGTGGGCGTTCACTACAGCTCCAGAGCAGCGTATCTCTACTACGTGTCGTTAACGCGATCGCTCACGGTCTGGGTGCCTGAAGATGCCTATCGCAAGCAGCCGTCATTGGGATTGGAAGGCTGTCAGCAATGGGTTGAGAGTAAAGGAGCGATCGACCAACGATGATCCTCACCGAAATTTGTCTCGTGCGAGCTTTTACGAGTAAGAAATATTGCCTATAATGCAGACAATTTTTGTGGAGGCGATCGCCACAGGTGTGTGGTTTTCCGAAAGAGGTCCCCAGACCCCC
>NZ_JACJPG010000689.1 GCF_014695955.1 Leptolyngbya sp. FACHB-36
CTTTTTTCATTCAAACGTTCCATTTAACCCTATCTCAGACGCTCACTTGGTAGGCAAGGGAGCGCTCTTATGCAAAGATAAAGAACTGTCGAAACTTAAATAATTTGCGCCGACAGCAGCTAGAGCTGTCGTATAGGAAGTACCCGTTTATGCAAGCCCATGACGAAGCATTCCCAGTGGGAAGTCGTGTCCGTGTCGCCAAGTCTGTCGTTGTCTACCACCATCCAGAACATCGAAACCAGCCGTTTGACATCCAGGGAACGGAAGGCGAGGTGATTGACGTAATTCGAGAACTGAATGGTAGACCCATCAGCGCCAATTTTCCGGTCGTAGTTAAATTTGGGGCAAAGTTTCGATCGCACCTACAGGAAGGCGAGCTAGAGTTGCTATCCTAACGTCGCCCCCGGCAGAACCAGCCAAAGACGTTAACATCCTGACGCAGCTTGTGCAGTTCGCGCCGATTCTGCTCAGCCGTATTGCGATACCACTGGCAATACTGTTCAAACGCCTCTCGCTGTTCAACTTCACGATGAAACTCTCGCGTCAGCGCATAGACGACGAGCACTTCGGGTTCTGGCTGCGGAACAGGGGCAATCCAACGATGATCGTTCTGCATGAAACAAATGGGTGGGCGATCGCTACTAGCTTATCGTCTACCGACCTGGGTTGGGGCAGCTAAAGCAAGCGGATAATTTTGGTGCAACAGAGCGTTATGCCAATTCTCTAAACTCCAGCTACAGATCAAACCACTAAAACGTAGGCGGAATCCAGCTTCTGAAATTCCGAATTGCGAATTCCGAATTGCGAATTGGTATCAGATTGTCTTGTTTACCTCATTGACTGACAAAACTTCGGAAGACCTCTCCCTCAACTCCTCTCCGACACGGAAAGGGAAGCCAGACAAACGTCCAGTTCCCTTTCCTCGTAGGAGCGCGTTAGGAGAGGTCTTCGGTGATTGGAGCAGAAGAGTTGTCAATCAATCAGCTTGCTTACGCTAGGGAGCCAGGGAATATCTGTCGCACCTGGCTCATAACCCAGTTGTTTAATCAGAGTGGTCACTTGCCCGCGATGGTGAGTTTGATGATTAAACAGGTGTGTGACTAAAACCCACGTTGGTAGCACACGGCGTTTACCATCGACGTTGCTTGTATACTCAAACGGCTGACTCAACCAGTCAGAATCAAGCTGCATCGACCACTCTAGAATTTGCTGATCGGTTTTCTCTCGATCGGCTCTCAGCGCATCAAAATCGGCATACAAGTCTTGCCCGATCCTAGTTGCCGAGAACGGCTGGTTGGTGAAACGTCCCATCCACGCCTTATCGCCATAAAGCAAATGGTTTAAGGTACCGTGAATAGATTTAAAAAAGGCTCCCAAATCTTGTTTACGCTTCGCATCAGGAATTGCTGAGCAAATCGAATAGAGACTCTGATTCATCCAGCAGTTGTATTCAGCCATTAGCTGATAGTAGCTACCGTCATACATACTCGCCCAAACGCAATCATCGTTGACAATTCTGCAACGCAAGCGCTCCAGAAACGCAGTTGCAGCAGCAATCATCCACAGCCAATTATCCAGAGCCTAACAAGGGCATCCTCCTAATCACTGCTGAACCGCTGCTGACGCTACGGAACTGACGCATAACTGCTAACAGCTAGAAGCTGCTAATTACCTCTACCCCAGCAGTTTTTCTCCCTTCAGCATCCGCTGTGCCGCATCAAGAAGCGCTTCTTCCAGATAAGGCTTCGTGAAGTAGCCGCTGGCACCCAGCGACGACGCCATCTGGCGGTGACGATCGGCACCCCGCGAGGTCAGCATGGCGATCGGGAGTTGGCTCAAGTTGGGGTCTTTTTGAATCCGAGACAGTAGCTCCAAGCCGTCCATCCGAGGCATCTCGATGTCGCAGAACACGATGTCGCAGGGTAAGCCAGCGCGGAGTTTTTCCCACGCTTCCTGTCCGTCCCGCGCTTGCTCAACGCGGTAGCCGACTTTGTTAAACGTCATCGACAGCAGCTCCCGCACAGTGATCGAGTCATCCACGATCAGCACCGTTGGTTCGGTCTTGGCGATCACTGGCTCTGTGAGCACCGGAGTTGCTCCCTGTTCCCACAGCGAACCACCTGCATCCTTGCGGAGGCGACCCATCGACAGATCAATCAGTTCTAGGACATCGGCGATCGGCATAATTCGACCGTCTCCTAGCACCGTAGCTCCGGCAACCCCAACGGGTTTGGGAACGGGTCCCTCTAGCTGCTTAATTACAATTTCCTGTTCACCCAGCACTTGGTCTACTTGCAGCGCCAGGAAATTGCCTGCGCTACGGAGCACGACGATTGAAGTAATATCGTCTTCCTGGTTTCCGCCGTAAACGTTGCCTCGGCTGAGGTGACGATTGTAGCCCAGCAGTTCGGTGAGCGGACGCAGTGGCAGCAGCGAATCGCGCCAAGCGATGCAGGGCTGTCCTTCAGCATTCGTCTGAATCCGTTCTTTGGGAACGTCCAGCATGTCTTCGACCCCGTCCATCGGGAAAGCAATCCGAGCGCGATCGCTGATGCAGCACAGCGCCTTAGAAATACTCAGCGTCAGCGGTAGTCGAATCGTGAACGTTGTGCCCTTGCCAGGAGCCGAGTCGGTGGTGATGACTCCGCGAATTTCGCTCAGGCTGGTGCGGACCACATCCATACCGACCCCGCGACCGCGAAAGTCATCCACTTCATCCACGGTGCTAAAGCCTGGATGGAACAGCAGATCGTACACATCTAGGCGACTCATGCTTTGCGCCATGGCAGGTGCAACCAAGCCCCGCTCGATCGCCTTTGCCTTGACGCGCTCGACGTCAATGCCCGCGCCGTCGTCTGAGACGGAAATAATCGTTTGGTTGCCTTGGTGGAAAGCGCGAATGGTGATGCGTCCTGCCGCAGCCTTTCCAGCCGATTGCCGCACCGCTGGCGATTCAACGCCATGCGTAATGGCGTTGTTGACCAAATGCGTCATTGGATCGTAAAGCTGCTCCAGAATCATTTTGTCGATCAGGGTTTCGCGCCCCTCGACGACCAACTCTGCCTGCTTGCCCACGCGCATTGAAATGTCGCGCACGGCACGGGGTAGACGATCGGCAGTTTGAGCAAACGGCACCATGCGCGATCGAGTCAGTCCTTCCTGAAGCTGGGTCGTCACCTGCCGGAACATTCGCGTTACCTGATCGGTTTCGTCCACGACGAACTCAATATCCGACGCTGATTCCCGGACACGCACAATTAGCTCAATCATTTCCTGCGACAGGCTATGGAAGCCAGTGAAGCGATCCATTTCTAAGGGATCGTACTCAACTTCAGGAGATGCCGTTTGGGTACCACCTTCGGTGCGTAGGGCGGACTGGTTCGTTGAAGCACGATAGCCTTGACGACTTGCCAATAGGGAGCTTTCCAGCAGCGATCGCTCATACAAATCCTGCATTCGCTGTCCTACATCGCCAAGCTGTTGCACCTGATAGAGCAAGTTATCCAGCGATTGTCGCAGCCGTTCTTGATCTTGCTCTAAGCTGTTACGATTCACCACCAGCTCTCCAACCAGATTGCTGAGGTTATCCAGGTGCTTCACGGGCACCCGCATCGTTTGCTCACTGAATACCCGCCCCGGACGCACCTGCCGACGGTTCTGCGAAACAATGCCGCGACTCGACTTCACCGTTGGCGAGCCGCCCATTTTCTCTTCGGCGTCCTTCAGCAAATCGTCCAATTCGTCGAACTCTGTGGCGGGCGGGTCGATCGTTTCTGCCGCCGGTGAATTTGCTTCTGCGGGTCCGCCCTCTAGAAGGGTTTCTAAATCAGAAAAGTCATCCACGTCATTCGATGCGACTGGTGCGGCATCTGACCCCAACATTGCACCGCCCAATGCGGCTCCTCCAACGACCAATCCTCCCACGGCATTGTCGTTTAACAGATTATCGAGGTCAGCAAAGTCGTTTGATGCGTCTGCATCTTGACTGAGCAAGTCCTCTAATCCGGCAAACTCGTTTGAGGGATCTGTACTGAGCGACGGTAGCTCCCCGCTAAAAGCAGGCGATGTTTCCTCTAACAAGCTATCGAAATCCGCTAGCGAATCAGATTCGGAGGTCGGCTCCTGGGACAGAAAATCATCCAAATTGTCAAAATCAGCGCTGGTCGGTTCCCCGGCTAAAAGTGCATCGAGGTCAGTCAACTCGTCGCTGCCTGAGCCATTTAAATCGTCCGTACCAAAATTCAATTCAAAATCGGAGGCGGCTGATTCTGTGGAACTGTCTTCGAGGAGACGATCGAGGTCATCAGCAGAGCTGGCGTCGATCGCTCCTGGAGACCTGCCGCTGGGTTTCGCGCGGTCATCCAAGTTAAACAGAAAATCGGACGTTGCTGATCCTGTTAAGAATTCAGCCGCATCGAGATCACTCAGTCCCAACATGTCGTCTTCGTCTAAACCTGACGCAGAGGTTGGTGCTTCAGCCGTTCCAATCTCTTCAAAATCTAGTAAATCTTCGTCAAAGCCCAGAGATGCGTTCCTAGAAGCAGCGTTGAGATCGTCTAGCCCGTTGGTGCCAAATAAGTCATCGTCGAAGTCGATCGTTTCTGCAACAGGCTCGTCCGCTGCATCCGTAGAAGTCTCCAAGTCGAGCAGATCCAACAGATCTGCGTCGAGATCCGACTCGCCTGCCTCGTCAAATATAAGATCCTCAGAGTCACTAACTGGCTGATCAGCCGTAAGCGAACCTAAGGGCACAGCGTCCGCAGACTCCTCCTCAGACGCTTCAAGCCACTGGTCGAAGCTCAGCGGATTTGCTGCTGGCGTATCTGCATCATCGAACGTCAGCAGAAGATCATCGCTGGTTGCAGGCGTTGTCTCTACCTCTGTCTCGCTGTCTAACAGGTTATCGAGGTCTAAATCTAGTTCGTAAGCGTCACCTACGGCTGGTGTGTCAAAGGCTAGGTCCAACTCATTAGCACTTGCAGGCGCTGTCTCAGAATTTGCTTCGCTGCTTAAGAAGCCATCTAAATCCAGGTTTAGCTCATCTGAGATATCTACGACTGGCGTATCTGCATCATCGAACGTCAGCAGAAGATCATCGCTGGTTGCGGGAGTTGCCTCTACCTCTGTCTCACTATCCAACAGGCTATCGAGATCCAGGTCTAATTCGTCAGCACCATCCACCGCTGGTGTGTCAAAGACTAACTCCAGATCGTCATCAGCTGTGGGAGTTATCTCAACCTGTGCCTCGCTATCCAGCAGGTTATCGAGGTCTAAATCTAGTTCGTCAGCATCATCCACTGCTGGCACGTCAAAGGCTAAATCCAACTCATCAGCACTTGCAGGCGTTGTCTCAGAGTCTGCTTCGCTGCCCAAGAAGCCGTCTAAATCCAGGTCTAGTTCGTCTGAAATATCTACGACTGGGGTGCCTGCATCATCGAACGTCAGCAAAAGATCATCGCTGGTTGCGGGAGTTACCTCTACCTCTGTCTCACTATCCAACAGGCTATCGAGATCCAGGTTTAACTCATCAGCACCATCCACCGCTGGCACGTCAAAGGCCAAGTCCAACTCATTAGCACTTGCAGGCGTTGTCTCAGAGTCTGCTTCGGTGCTCAAGAAGCCATCCAAATCCAGGTCCAGCTCATCTGACGTCTCTAGAGCTGGGGTGCCTGCATCATCAAACGTCAGCAGAAGATCATCGTTGGTTGCGGGTGTCGTCTCGACCTCTGTCTCGCTGTCCAACAGGCTATCGAGATCCAGGTTTAACTCATCAGCACCATCCACCGCTGGCACGTCAAAGGCCAGGTCTAACTCATCTGAAATATCTACAGTATCTACGGCTAGCGTATCTGCATCATCAAACGTCAGCAGAAGATCATCGTTGGTTGCGGGTGTCGTCTCGACCTCTGTCTCGCTGTCCAACAGGCTATCGAGATCCAGGTTTAACTCGTCAGTGTCACCCACCGCTGGCGTGTCAAAGGCCAAGTCCAACTCATTAGCACTTGCAGGCGTTGTCTCAGAGTCTGCTTCACTGCTCAAGAAGCCATCCAGATCCAAGTCTAATTCGTCAGTGTCACCCACTGCTGGCGTGTCAAAGACTAACTCCAGATCGTCATTAGCTGTAGAAGTCGGGATGGACTCTGTCTCGCTGTCTAACAGGTTATCGAGATCCAGATCGAACTCGTCAGGGCCATCTGCCGTCAGAGCCGTTGTGAAATCCAAGTCATTGGAGCGATCGATATTGTTGACTGACGTAGTGTTGCTAAGCTCGTCGATCGCCAGGTTCGATTCAGCAACACCGTTGAGATCGTCTGTTCCTAAATCTGTCCCTAAATAATTGAGACTGCCATCCTCCAGGATTAAATCGAGATCGCCACCTAAATCGTCGCCCAAGCTAAGGTCTGACGCATCTGTTGAAGCGGTGGGTGGTAGTGACGCATTTTCAGCAGTGAGGTCATCTAGAGCAAAATCAAATCCATCGATTAAGTCATCGTCGATCACGGTGGCATTTGAATCTATACCCGACTGGGCCGGAGCCGATCGATCCGATCTATCAGTCAATGCTTCAGGATCGGCATCCAAATTTAAGAAAGCAAGTGAATCGGTTGTTGAGTCGCCAAGTTCATCCCACAAATCGTCAAGTTCTGCTGCAGGTGCGGCGATTTCTGCTGTTGGCTCAGGGGAGGTCGGCAGCGGATCGAATAGCAAATCTGAATTAGAAGGTTCGCTTAAGCCACTTAGCCACGATTGATCGAGCGCGTCATCCGTTAATTCTTCTAGCGTTAGGTCTTGGATATCATCAGACGATGACGGCATGGACTCCAACAAGCTGCTGAAGTCTGTCTCCTCCGTCGCTGATAGCTCCTCTAGCTCCTCAACAAAGGGCGCATCTTCGTCTGCGAACAAGTCAAGTTCCGCGATCGACGTTTCGTTCGCAGGAGTCTCGACGGTGCGATCGGAAAATGGCTCCCATGCATCGTCCGTATCCAGCAAATCGGTGGTTGGCAGTGGCTCTGTGGAGGGCAAAGCAGCATCAAACTCGTCCCACGGATCGGCGGCAATAGACGATTCCACTGAAAGCGCTGTAGACAGGTCAAATGGATCTGTCGCGTCTCCGAGTGCAGCATCTAAATCGCTCAGATCCAGCGTGAGCGGCTCAGTTGAATTCTCTTGAGCTTGACTCAGCGTCAAATCCTGATCGTCCATGCCGCCAAACCAGTCATCCAAGTTATTCAGTGACGAGTTAGCATCCGGCGTAGCAGAAGGCAGCTCAAACGCATCAGACAAGTCAGACACAGGCGGCTCGATCGGCTCGCTTAAAGAATTCCTTGCTTCATCAGGCAGCCCGAAGAAGTCATCTAAGTCAGTTGTATCCTCGATAGCTGTATCCGGCAGCGCGAAGAAGTCGTCTAGCTCATTGTTGGCTTCTACCGTTGGTAGCGCAGGAGATGCTCCTGGTCCGGTGACATCATCCATACCAAGGAGATCGTCGCTAAACAGATCGCTTAAATCGTCCGAGGAGTGCTGGATCTCACTTGGACTCGTCTCATCATCAAACAGCAAATCCGAAAAGTCGTTGACTGGAGTCGGGTCTGGTACCCGCTCGTGCACGGCTGCTGCCTCGCTGAGCACTTCTTCTTGCTGCCAAGTTGAACGCAGATCGGGAACTTCTCCCTCAAACAAATCCGCCAGTGTATTCAACTCCG
Source organism: Leptolyngbya sp. FACHB-36 (assembly GCF_014695955.1). Taxonomy (GTDB): domain Bacteria; phylum Cyanobacteriota; class Cyanobacteriia; order Leptolyngbyales; family Leptolyngbyaceae; genus FACHB-36. The sequence goes on from NZ_JACJPG010000689.1 coordinate 7,707, forward strand.
CCATACCAACTTCTGGTCCTGTTTGACTCAGTAGGTCTTCCTCGGCGATTGCGGCGGCAAAGCTTTCATCTAAGCTGAGGTCTGAAGCAGGCGACAAATCAAGCGCATCAAAGGGCAAATCACTCGCAGCGGCGAGATTGGCGTCGGAGAAGCTAGAAACGCCATTCAACTCTAGGAAGTCAGCGAAATCGTCTTCTGGCTCAGCAGCAACTAGTGGCAGCAGCTCCCGCAGTTGCTCACACGGCAAGACTTCTGGCTCTCGCCCTGCCAAAACAAGCTCCTGCGCCTGTTTAATGTCTTTGATGACAACTGGAGCCAGCGTCCGATACGCATTCTCTGAATGAGCGATCGCCTGCCGCGCAGTCTCCACCAATAAACACCATTGGGATAGATCAAGCTGCTCGCCCAAACTGCTCAGCGTTTGGCAAATGGATTGTAGCTGCTCACGAGTCGCCGGCGTTTCTGGCTGTCTAAAGAGTTGTAGCATGTCCCGCAGTCGGGCAGGGACATCGCTTCGGAACATCAACAGCAGGGCGCTGTCAACGGGTAATGACGGGGATGATACGGCTACTGTGGGGCGTGCCTTGGACACTGGTACAGTGCTTGCTCCCACGGCTGCCCGGTTCGCCAGCGTCGTAAGATGCTGGTCGAGTTCTTCAAACGTCGGTTCTACTTCGGTAAGCGTGGTTTGCGCCGCTTCCGACGTTAAGCCAAACGGCGTTTGTAGCTGCGCCACAAGCTCTTGTAGAGCATCAAAGACTCGTAGGAACAGACTTTCCAGCTTTTGATCTACCCGCACTGAGGACTCTTTCAGGATCTTGAAGAAGTCCTCTAGTCGATGCGCCACGCGCTGAATGCTGTTCAAGCCCAGCATCGCGGCTCCACCTTTAACGGAGTGAGCCGCTCGGAACAGTTCGTTGACCATTTCTGGGTCATCGAGCGTGCTTTGCAGATTCAGCAAACCCTGCTCGATCGTCGTGAGGTGGTCCTTTGCCTCCTCAATGAAGTAACCCATGATCCGCTGTTGCTGTTCAGGCTGCATAGCAGTAGTCCATTCCTTTGAAGAGTGTGATGGCTATTGAGGGCGGATGCTGCGTGACAGAACCCTTGAAGAGGTTTGACGAGACCGCTGCAACGGTACAGATGTTTGATGCTTAAGGGTAGCATTCGTCCAGCGCAAGACGGCTGCGTCGCGATTTCCGTCAAGAAACTTAACCAACCAACTGGCTCTAGATTGCTCTACTGTATCCGATTTACTAAGGATCGACATGTGTGGCTGTATTCACGGTGTCTCCGTTAGCGTTGGCGCTAGCTTACTGCTAAGCATTGCCGCCTCAAAGGAGCGGAGACCAACGTTTTCTACTTACGCTCCATCGTTTCTACCCGGAATCGCTCCACAGAGGTTAGCAAATCGCGGGCAACCCCCACCAGATTTTGCAGTGAGGCAGATACGCGCTGAGCTTCTTGAGATGTTTCCTGCGCGGTTAATTCGACCGACTGCATCACCTGTGCCACGGCACGGGAGGTTTCTGTTTGCTCGACCGTATCGGCGGTGATCGATCGAACAAGCGTATCGATTCGATTTGACACCTGAATAATATCTTCCAACGATCGCTTTGCTTGCTCTGCCAGTCGGGTACCTTCAATGACCTGCTGGGTGCCCTCCTCCATTGCCGTCATCACAGACCCCGTTTCACTTTGAATCTGAAGCACAATCTGCTCAATTTCCTTCGACGCTTTGGCAGCTCGGTCCGCCAACTGGCGCACCTCGTCTGCCACGATCGCAAAGCCACGACCGGCTTCTCCTGCCCGTGCTGCTTCAATACTGGCGTTGAGCGCCAGCAAGTTTGTTCGGGAGGCAATCTGCGAAATCAAAGCGACAATCTTGGAAATTTCCTGCGACGATTCTGCTAGCCGCTTCACCTTACGGGTGGTTTCTGCCACCGTTTCACGGATTTGCAGAATCCCAGCCACGGTGCGCTCCACCGCTTCGCCACCTTTCAGTGCGGTTGAAGATGCCGATCGAGCCACTTCCTCCGCTTCCCGAGCGCTTTCTGCTACCCGCTGAATTGACTCCGTCATCACCTGCACAGAGTTGAGCGTCACGGCTAACTCTTCTGCCTGCCGCAGCGCGTCCGACGACAAACTACGGGCAAACATTTCGTTATCTGTTGAACCTTTGCTGACTTGACGGGCAGCCGTCTTCACCTGCTGCACGATTTCTCGTAGGTTCTGAATCGTCAGGTTAAACGAATCCGCCACAGCACCGAGCACGTCAGCCGTTACTTCTGCCTGCACCGTCAGGTCGCCGCGTGCCGCACCTTCCACATCGTCCAGCAGCCGAATCACCTGTCGTTGCAAGTCTTCTTTTGCCTGCTCTTGCTCTTCGGCTTTGCGCTGCGCTTCACTGGTCGTGGTCAGAATAACCCGTGCCATCTGGTTAAAGCTGGACGATAAATGCCCGTACTCGTCTTCCGAGTACACGGTAGCACGGGCGTTCAAGTTGCCTTGGCAGACCGAATCGAACTGCGCTTGCAAATCGTCCGTCGCGCGCTTGGCTTGCTTGGCGGTGAACTGCCCCATTGTGAAGGCAGCACCAAAGCCCGCCAAGCCGCCTACCAGTGCCATCAGCCCGCCTGTTTTTCGCAACTCCGACACCACCGATTCACTGACCGCGCGATTCTGATCTGTGCCGCCGTTGGAGACAGCCGCGCTGGCTGACACAAAGCTGACTAATGCCACTGCGATCGCCGAAAAAATGCCTGCAGCGGCGGCTGTAATCAGTTGCTTCGTCGCGATCGGAGCGTTCTCTAAAGGAGCTAGCCAACCCTGCTCAACGGTCGCGGTCGGCTCTGAACTGCGTCCATCCATCTGAGTGAATGTGGGCACTTGATCCGACGTGCTGGAGAGGCTAAACACTTCGTCGTCGCGGATGGCGGACGGATCGCCGCCATCAAAGGCGGGCGCTGCATTATCCACAAACGCGTTATTGCTAAATGCGGTTTCTGCGGCGGGCGTTGCAAAATCAAACCCTCCATCTGCTGCCGGACGAGTAAAGCCAGCCGAATTCTCAGATAAATCGAAATCAGACAGGTTACCTAAATCGTCAAATTCGTCGAATTCATCCAAGAAGTCAGCGCTGCTTTGACCCATCATGTCTGCGCTTGAATCCGTAGATGAATGACCGTACAGATTGCTCGACGGGGTAGTATTCGACTCGTTCTGGAAGTCTGAGGGCGATCGAGGGGGAGTCGCAAAGGTTTGGTCGTTCGCGTCGTATGCGCCCGTACTGCCCATGAAGAGCGTTTCGTCTTCACTGCGGCGTGCGATGGGTTCAGAGCGATCAGGGTTCGGTGTGGGGGCGCGATCGTTCGTTGAATAATCGTTTGCTGGGTAATCGTTCGAACGAGTTACCTGCTCTGCACTGGGTTGATCAGAGAAGTCCAGCGGTGCAAAGGCATCGTCAAATTCATCCAGATCCGTCGAGAAGTCGTTTGGATCAAACTCCATTGCGGTGCCGTAGCTCCGATCCGGCGACCCAAAACTTGTTGAATCGTCGGGAATCTCAGTGTCAGCAATTTGGAACGGATCTGCGGCTGGCGTTGTTGCAGACGACTCATGCCGACTAAAGGGATCTGAATACGGAAGATTCTCGCTGGCAGGATCGTTAGAGTGAGCACCATTGCTAAACGGATCAGAAAACGACTCAAAGGACGGACCGATTTCCTCGGTGGACTCGTAGCTACCAAAGGAATCAAAATCTAAGTCTGGAAAGCGATCGTCCGCTGAGTCCATCAATTCGTCCTCTTGCCACGAGGTCGCCGCGTAGTTGGGGTCGCGCTCGGTCGCCGCGCCATTGCTGCTAATACCAGCGTCCTCATCGGCACCACTTGCACCGTTCACGTCGCTGATGTACTCCAACCCCGAATTGGCATAGCTCGTAAACTCCGGATCAGACGTCAAGCCAAGTACGACTTGATACTGCTCCCTAGCGACGTCAAACTGCTGCAAGCCATAGCAGTAGATGTGCCCGCGCAGCAGAGCAGCGCTCGGATCACTGGGAAACTCGTGCACCAAGCGGTCTACAATGTCTGCCGCTTCCTGGTAGTTGCCCTGAACGTAAGCCTTTTGAGCCTGCTGGTATTCGTTTGCGTACTCAGTACCTGATGCCATGTGCCTCCTCCCGGTTGAGTATTGAGTGCTGTAGCCCCGGCTGTCTGGAGGGTGTGCGAAGGGGTGAACAAGCACGGCTTGCATAACCCTTGGCGCTCATCACTCGTGTTTCAGTTTTACTGCCAGTCTCCCGTTTTTTCATCTAATTTTCCCTCCTATGCTGCCCAGCGGGCCGATCGCAGGATTGCGACCTGATCGAGCAGTCGGAGAAAAGCGCTGGCGGAATTGTCTAAGCTCCATTCTCCCCGCAGAAATGGAGCCACACTGTCGGGGACATTTGTGGGCATCTGAAGCTCTTCGATGTCGAGCCAATCCATACCGACAATGCGATCAACCGCTAACCCCAGCAAAATGTCTTGGTCTTCTACTGCAATAACGGGAACATCCGGGCGATCGGTATTGAGCGGAGCCGTATCGCCCAAAAACTGACCGAGATCGGCGACCCATACCACTCGTCCCCGCACATTCAGCGTGCCTAATAGCAGCGGTGACACGTTGGGGATAGGAGTGATCCGATCGGGCGAGGGAGAAATCACCTCTCGAATTCCAGTGGCTGGCAGCGCAAACTCATTACCAGAGGGAATGTAAAACCGCAGATGCAACTCACCCTCAGGACTGTCTAGCTCCTGAAACTCCGGAGCTTGATCCTGTCCTCTGCCAGTTAAAAAGTCGGGATTTCCTACCATCGCCGATCGCCTCTACCCTCGTAGCAATTGTTTGACGGTGCCAACCAGTTCAGTCGGCTGAAATGGTTTTGCAATGTACGCATCTGCTCCTTGCTTCATGCCCCAGTAGCGATCGAACTCTTCACCCTTAGAAGAGCACATCACCACCGGAACACTTTGAGTTTTAGGGTCAGCTTTTAGCCGCCGACACACTTCATAGCCGTTCATACGCGGCATCACAATATCTAAAACTACCAGATCCGGGCGCTGCCCTTGAATTTGCTCCAACGCCTCCACCCCATCACTCGCCACTGTCACCGTTAACCCACTTCCCTTTAAGAGGTCTGTGATCATTTCCCGTTGGGTCACGCTATCTTCCACAACTAGAACTGTACTCATAATCCTCTGCCTGCTGATCCGGTCGAAACGCTAGCGGGAAGTCCCAACGCAACTCACCTTATCCTTAAAGTACCCTCAATTCTTAGCCAAATGGCGCGGAGGGCGAAGAAGTTGCATTAGTTTTATCACTTTCTAGCTCATCTGCTAACGAGTCAGCCAAAAATGATTCTGTCTGACGACGCTGCGGGTCACCAGAACCCACATATTTTTCCACCAGCATTAGCAGTTCCCCTTCACCAAATGGCTTGGTTAAATAATCTGTAGCCCCGACCATTTTGGCGCGGACGCGATCGATAAACCCATCCTTGCCCGTTAGCATCACGATCGGAATCTGACGAAACGCCGTTGATTTTCGCAGCATCGCACACACCTCGTAGCCGTCTAAATCTGGCATGGCAATATCGCACAGAATCAGATCCGGCTTGAGTTGAAACACGAGACCTAGGGCTTTAAGCGGATTGCCGATTCCAGTGGCTTCGTAGCCGTGCTGATTCAGAATCGACTCTACGGTTTCACGAATTGCAGCGCCATCATCAATACAGACGATGCGTGGAATTCGCGCTTCCTGCCACAGCCCAAATTCTCTAGGGCGAGACTTAACTCCGGTCAAGGCATTGCTTTCATCTGGAAACGCATGGGTAAGGTGAATGATACCCTTTTGCACATACGGATAAATCGCCCGTGCCACGATCACGATGTCCCGATTCAGATACCGGGCAAACTGGCGGATCGAGGTCTTGCCATCGGCGTAGCGATCAAGCGTCTGAAACGTCCTTTCGGATAACGTTGCTTGCAGCGTCACTCGGTCCGCAATCACCGGACACTGTGCGGGCGATTGAATTTGAGGGTGCAGCTGCTTCCATTCCTGAACCTGCTTCATAATTTTCGCTACCAGTGGAGCAGTTTCTAGCGTGGTGAGCTGGGGCGACAGCGGCGGACCGGACTCAAAAATAAACGCGCCCTGATGTAGACTCAGCAGGTCAAACAGAGTTTCATGCACCATGCTTTGAATAATGCTGCGTCCTTGCGCTGGACTCAGGCTGCGGTTTTCCATCAGCGCCCACAGGTAGCCGTACTCTGGTGCGTTGATCGCCGCGATCGAGGGAACGGTCAAGCTCCGCAAATTTGCTTCAGCATCGTAGCGGCGCAAGTAGTCGGTTAACCGCGACAGGCTGGTATCTGCATTTGCCGCATAGACAATTTGACCGTTGAACACAAACACAAACCAAAACTGCCCTTCATGAAGTTTTGAGGCGCGATCGAGTGCTGAATTTCCCAACTGCATCGGGTATGCCTCCACGAACAGTTCTCCTGTTCGCTGCCCCAACTCCAGGAGTTGCAGAATGCTACGAATGTCAATTTCGCTTAACTTACCCTGCATTCAATTCAACTCATCTTCCAAAGCAACGTTCGGCTTGCAGTTTGCTGAAAAACATCTGCCCAACTTCTGAGCGGTCCCTTCAGGTTTAACGCGATACTCAAATTACCTTATAAATACTTACAAATATATAAGATTTTTCGTAGCTCCTGTTTTTAATCAGCCACCAATTTGACCCTTACGCCCAAAACATTGAGTAAATTGATAAAAGGATTGTTATTTATATCAACTGATGCACTGACGATTCTTTACAGTTCTTTACGTTCGAGTTTTAACTTGCTCCGGAAGTTTATGGATGCGGTCAATGAGCTGCTGATTGGGTAAAACGCGATCTTCGATCGCCAAGTTCTAGTGTGTAACTTACAATAGTGAGGTGAATTCGCCTCTGGGTAGAAGACTGACGCTCTAGGTCTGCCGCTAATGCGGTTGGGCATCTAGCGTAGGGAGGCAGTTGTAGGTGGGTAAAACCAAGCCAGCTATCGCAAGAATCAATGTGGGTGAACGAGAATGAGTGGAGCAGTGGAATGTTCGGTTACATGAATGAATTGCATCAGCCAGTAAAGGAATTTACGGCAGATTGAGAATGTTGCAGCGCTCAGCGAAGATTGTCTTGCAAGTGCTGGCTCACTAAACTAGGTCTAACAGACAGAGCGGACCGAATCATCAGGGCAGGTCTTCGTATCAGCCATAGACACAGAAGAGGATTATTGGCGTGCTGTATCTAGCGGAAGTACAAAAGCGAAGTGGGGGATTGCTAGGTGGTGGCAGAGCAGAGCTAAGGCTGCTAGCCTGCCAGCGATCGGAGCAAAGCTGGACTGCCGTTCCTGGCGAAGAACTGGTTCCGTTGGATGAAGGAAATAACTACAGCGCGGGCGCTCTGGTGCTGGTGGACCTAACAGCAAATAAACAGGTGCAGCGCATTCAAGAAGCAGGGCGTCCGCTGGTTAGCATTCTGCAAAACTTTTCTCGGCTGCAAGAAAAGTTCAAAACTCAAGAAGAAGAAATTGAGCAGTGGAAGCAGTCGCTGACTTACCAAAGTCAGGAACTGAATCGTCGAGAAATGGAAATGGAAACTCGACGTGAACAACTGCAACAGATGGAAGACGATTTTGAGCAGCTAGAACAGCAGCGCCAAGAGCTTGACACCACGCGAGAAGAGGTGGTGCGCCAGCGAGACGAAATCGATCGCAACCGCCAAGAGCTTGAAGGAGCCTGGAATCACTTGCGCGGCGAAATGCAGCGATTGGAAGAGCGACAAACCGAGCTTCAGAGCGCAGCCGTGCTGGATGACCAGCAGGCTCACGCGATTCAAGAGTTGCTGAATCGGCTATCTACCTCGGCGACTCCGACTCAAGCGCTGCAAGACCAAGTGAATCAGTCATTGGAAATCTTTGCCCAGCATCAAAGCCTGCTCAATCACCACTGGCAAAACTTGGAGCAGCAGCGATCGACCGCTCAGCAGCTCCAGGCAGAGGTAGATCGACTAGCAAGCGACATTCAGCAGCGGTGGCACGAGTGGCATCAGGCGCAAGACTCTTTGGAGCAAGCGCGGGCAGAGCTTAGGGTGCAGCAAAACGCGCTGAATCTGAAGCAGGAATATGGCCGCATGCTCGGTATGCAGCTTCAAAGTCACGAAGATTTACACCAGCAACTGTATCGTCTGGCTGACCAGTCCGACAAGGTTACGATCAGCCAGCATGTGGATGTCCAAGCGCTCGAAAAGATGTCCATTGAGGACTTGCAGCGGTTAGTGCAAGACCTAGAGCGAGACTTAGAGAAGCTGTCGAGCTTCGTGGAGAGCCAGGAAGAAGAACTGAGGTTAAAACAGCAAGAAATTGATGTACTGCAAGCTAGGCTACAAGCGGCGGCTGAGTACGATCGCCTCAACCTGGAAAACGAACTGGCGGACGAGCAAGACGGTTATCAGATGCTCAACGAAACGCTAGTGGGTCAGCGACGCAATCTGCGAGAGCGCGACGGCGTGCTGAACCAGTATCGCTCGATTTTGCGGCGGCGTCAGGGGCAAACAGACGGAGCCGGAAGCGAATCAAATATTGATTTGGGTCCAGTCATGGGTCAGATTGATACTCAGCGACAGCACCAAGCAGAAGAATTACGGAAGCTTGAGAGCCAAATTGAGCAAATGCAGTCAGCGATTCAGCAGGCGCAAGGCTTGATCAATAACCAAGCAACCGAACAAGAGAACAAGCGCAACACCCTTAAGCAGCAAGAGCAAACGCTGCTCGATCGCCGCGTTACTACCGCCGAAACCTGGGGTAAGGTCAACCTCTACCAGGAAATGCTCCAGCCTGTGCAGGACGGTGTGGATAGTGCTCGGCAACGCCTTGAGGCGATCGCAGGCACTCTTTCTCAAGCGCAAGAGTCTGAGCATGGTCTTGCTCAAGCGATCGCAGAACTGCGGCAAATCTTTGTTGGTTTAACAAACGTCCCGGAACTAGCCGCTTCTTAAAGTTAATTGGGTTAATTGGCGATCCTTTATCCCGTTTAGTGAGCGTTGTCACAAGCTGTGACAACGCTTGTTTTTTGCAATTTAAACAACATTTTCTGCCGGAAATCTACACTAAGGCAGAGATTTTATTGAATGTTCATAAAAAAGTCATGAAGTGACATAAAGTTTTTATGAATGACTCCGGAATTCTTTCAAGTAGCTCTGAACCGCTCGGTAGAATACTGGCGATGATGTAACCAAGTATTAAGGCTGTTCCCTCACGACTTTTACTTCGTAGCAGCACTGAGGGGTACGAAGGCAAGAAAAATTAGCTAGACAGCACTGTGCAGTCTAAGTGCTTGGGTTGAGCACTTGTAAAAGAGGGTTAGCCGTGACCTGTAAGAAGTTGGCAGGAGATCGAAGTATACAAAAGCACACCTGTATTTATTTAATCGCAAATTATTTCCCGATGCAAGACTCGGCAGGTTTCTGCCTTTGTGTAGTAATTCTGTCTACTACCGATCGATTGTCCACTACGCTCCAGTTCAATGGCTAAGTCTCACACCGTTTCCATGAAGAGAATTCTGGGGCTGCTACAGCAGCGACCCGCTAGTCTAGCGCAGTTCAGCGGCTACGTGATGACAGCAGGTGCGGCAACCGTGGTGGATGTTGTCACGTTTTCAGTGCTGACGCACTGGGGATTGTGGTACGTTTTGGCACTCTGCATCAGCTATTTCCTAGGAATCTGCACCAACTTTTCCCTCAGCCGCCGCTTTGTGTTCCGAGTCTATTGGAAAAGCTGGCAGGTGCAATATCTAGTATTCACGATCGTGGCGCTCAACAGTTTGCTGGCGAACTTAGGTCTGCTGCAGCTATTTATCAATGACTTCAAGTGGGACAAAACGGTAGCGCGCATTGTCAGTGCGGGCTGTGTTGCCATTCTCAGCTTCGTTAACCACAAGCTGTACTCATTTGGTTCTGGTGCAGCTGCGGAAGCGGCAGGCGACCGCAAGCCCTAAAAACACCAGTCCTTAATGAACCGATTCCTTGATCAACAGACAGTGAAGCGAATGCTACAGAACGCGACTTCAACAACCGAACAGCAAAAAACGTTAGGGCAAGACCAGATTCTGAGACTTGCGTTTTGGCTACTGGCGATCGTTCTGGGTGGGCTTCAGGCAGGAGCGAATAGCTACAAGCTGTCGTCCGAAGATTCAATTTCCTATTTAGACGTCGCGGACGCCTACCTGCGTGGAGATTGGACCACTGCAATCAATGCCTATTGGAGCCCGCTGTACTCCTGGCTGCTAGGGTTGGTGCGGCTGGTGCTGCAGCCGTCACCTGCCTGGGAGTTTGCAACGGTTAAGCTTACCAACGGTTTGATCTACTTAGGTGCTCTCGCCAGCTTCGAAGTCTTCCTGCACGAATTTATCGCCTCCTACCGCCGATCGATCTCGTCTGACTCTCGGTTTCTCCAAATTCCAGATTGGGCTTGGAGGCTGCTGGGCTACAGCCTGTTTCTCTGGGCGGCGCTGGTTTGGAGCACGTTGCACAGCGACACGCCAGATTTATGTACGACGGCACTGATCTATTTAGCGGCTGGAATCCTACTGCGGCTGCAGCAATCGCCCACTTGGGCTGGTTTCGCGATGCTCGGTGCAGTGCTGGGACTGGGGTATCTGACGAAAGCAGTTGTGCTGCCGCTGACAGTGGTGTTTCTGGGCGTAAGCGCGTTTTCGGCTCCGTTTCGGCAGGTGCTCCCCAAACTGTTGGCGGCGGTGCTGGCATTCATGCTGATCGCCGCTCCGTTCATTACTGCCCTCTCGTTTAGTAAAGGACGGCTGACGATCGGCGATACAGGCAGGCTAAATGCGGCATGGACTCATAATCCCGATTTGCTCGATCGCGTTTGGCTAGGGGAGCCTCCCGAAAACGGCACGCCGCTGCATCCCCCACGAACCGTGTTTGCTGACCCAGAAGCATACGAATTTGCCACGCCGATCGTCGGTACGTATCCGCTCTGGACCGATGCCTCCTACTGGAATGACGGACTGAAGCCGACGTTCAATTTAGGCAGACAGCTTCGGATCATTGCTAAAAATCTGGTGTTTTACACCAAGCAGTTTCTCGGTTTCCTTGTCCTGAGCTATTTGCTCTTGATCTGCGCAGGCGGTACACTGAAGCCGTCGCTTCGTAGCCTGAGGCAGGGATGGCGGTTTCTTGTTCCCGCCCTAGCTGGACTGAGCGCATATCTGGTAATTATTGATTTGTCGTGGGCAGCGTTTCCGGCTCAGCCATCCACCCGGTATATTGCTTCGTTTATCAGCCTGGTGGTTGCGGGCGTATTTTTTAGCGTGCGGCTTCCCAACACTCGTCGATCGCGACAGTTGCTGCTTGGGTTCGTCATTGCTGTGCTGGTCTTGGTGGGTGGGCGGCTGACCTACCAAGGTGTTCAAAATTTAGCGGCAGTTCTAAAGCTGCCAGAGAATACTGCCTGGACGATCGCGCGGAGCGCTCAGCAGGTTGGCATTCAGCCCGGTAGCCCGATTGCGATTCTGGGTCCCGATCCGTCCCATCAAGCGTGGGCGCGGCTGGCACGAGTGCGAATTATTGCTCAAATTCCCAACGC
>NZ_JACJPG010000069.1 GCF_014695955.1 Leptolyngbya sp. FACHB-36
TCATCGGGCGTGACGATCCAGTCGATCGCCCAGTCGTGGCTCTGCATGGGTAAGCGGGAGCTGTCTACGATTTGGAGCGGATGGACGGTCGTGACGATCGGAGTTTGCGGCTGCACCAAGTCAAACTCTTGCAGCATTGCCAGTTCTAGATCGGCGAATCCGGCTCCCTTACCTGTCCGTCCACCCTGCCGTGCAACCGCGACGCAGCCAACGACCACGAGATCGATCGCCGCCATTTCCTCAAAGCTGACCAGACGTCCCACACTCAATGCCGTTTTCATCGTCGCCGCTTGCTTGAGCGGAATCCCGCGCTGCTGCATTGCGTCGGCGTGCAATTCCACAAAGCAGTGGCGGCTAGTCAGCCGAGGAACCGCCATATACAGCCGTTTGCCCGCTTCCAATGCCCGCAGCCGAACAGGAGCCTGTGGCGAATCAGGGTTGCACTTGACGATCGTCGCCTGCTGCCAACTGGGTAAAGCGGCAAGACGATCTGCTGCCTGTGCAGCACCGACAAAGTTGGGGATGTGACCGAACGGGTCACGGACGGCGACCTGCGCCTGCTTCAGGCGCGACCAAACGTCTGTTCTGAGGCTGTCTTTGTCCGCATGACGACCGCTCCATTCCGTATTCGCTTCAGACATCGGGCGATCGCGTTCCTACTCAGGATTCCGACTCAGCATAGGCGGAGGCAAGCTTGCCATTAACCGAGACGACGAGATCGAGCCGGATCACGGTTCCGTCTTCCAGCTTGACGTAATCGGCATGGTCTTTGGCGTAGACATCGACAATGCGGCTCTGAGCCTCGACGGTCTCGTTGGCGCTATCGCGGTAGACAATTTGACAGCTCTGACGCAAGGTGGCGATCGCCTCTAGCTCATCGTGGAAGTCACAACTGACGGGAGTGTAAGAGTCCATACCAGCACCGCTAGAAGGGTTTAAACAAACGTTCAAGAGGATTCTTAGTGCGCCATACTTGCGCCAGTCGGCTGCGCCACAGGTTGCAACAGGCTAAGCAAGTGACCATCAGGCGTACGAACGGCAGCCACTTTGCCAAACGCGGGTTCCCGCACACGACCTTCGAGCGTCGCGCCCAGTTCTTCTAGCTTAGACAGCGCGGCGTACACGTCCTCCACATGGAAGCTCAGAATCGGAGAGTCTCCCGTGGTTGAGGTGCTTTCAGCCGCGTGGAGGGCGATCGTCGTGCCGTTGGCGTCGAGTTCTGCCCAGCCGGGACTCGCCATCCGGACGCTTAATCCTAGCCCTTCGCTGTAAAACTTTACCGTTGCAGGAATATCCTTCACCATCAGCATGACGTGCTTAAACTCGGCTGCCATTCACGGTCTCCTAGAAATGCTTCCACCGCTCAGTATAAAGGCGGGCAGAAAATCAAGCACGGGAAACTCTAAAAACCAAACTCTGATATGTAGTGTGCGGTGGCTTCCGGTTGCTCAATCTGGGGGACATGCTTGCAGTTCTGAATCCAAATAAGCCGACTGTTGGCAATCTCTCGATGAAATCGATCGGCGTCTGCGGTGCCCAGCACGTCGTCTGATTCGCCCCACAGGATCAGAGTCGGCTGAGTGATTTGCCGAATTCGATCGGCAAGGAAGCCATAGCCGCCGCTTTTCGTAAAGGCGATCATGGAGTCGTGCCAGCCTGCCATTTCGGTATGCAGCAGTGAGCACCGCAGCAAATCCAGCAGGGCAGGAGCGGCGTTGGTTAAGGTGCTAATCTCCAGCGCTTTCAGTTTGCGCTGACGCAGATATTCCACAGCAACATAGTCCAACGGCGGAAAGAGAAACTGGACGTATTCGGGGGGACCTGTGTAGCCAACGCTGTCAATTAGCACCAGTTTTTTAACCGCGTTTGGATGAGTCAGCGCAAAATCGATCGCCGCCGCACCGCCCATCGACGCGCCCAC
>NZ_JACJPG010000690.1 GCF_014695955.1 Leptolyngbya sp. FACHB-36
GTGCTGCTGGCATTGGTGCCATCGGTAACTGCCAGCACCGTTTGACCTGATAGCTTGCTGGTAGCAGAAAACTGCTTGGCTTCTAGCTGCGTGATGACGCCGTCTAACGGGTTAAGCCGATCGCGCAAGCTGTTTGCAATCGTGTCGTAGGTCGTTTGTAGCCGTCGCAGCGTGTCTAGATCCTCACGTAAAGAGGTCGTGATTCCCCCCGTTGCGGCTAACTGCTCCACCGTTGCCAGCAGTTGTGCAACCGCGGCTGCAAATTCGTAGCGCGTCAGCGGTTGGTTGCCGCGAAACGTTCCGTCCGGGTAGCCCGCCACACCGTAGCGCTCAATTAGCGATCGCACCGCTTGATATGCCCAATCGCTGGGTTGAATGTCGCTCAGTTCGGATACCGATCGTACCTGTGCCATGCCGTCCTCTTCGGGTCCAGCGCAGGCGGCATCAAGGGAGGTGGGGCAAGAAATGCTTTCGGGCGGGGCGATGGGGCTTAAATCTGGAATGTCCTGTTCTGGGGTTGTCGCTGCCGTCTCTGCCCATGCGGGCACTCCCTGACAGAGAGCCGCAACGCCGCACAGCCCTCCTGTCAGCCAAAACGCCTTCCTCACGTTGTCACTCCTCACACAATTCCTCAGGCAGAATGGATTACCTGAAGATCTCAACAACCAAATTAAACCCCATCAGGAGCGTTTAGCGGTTCTATGCAAGAAACCAATGACGCCAACGTTCCGGGCTAAACCATCAGTTCGCGATTAAGCTCCAACCGCTTGAGCCTGCTCTGCTTTTGCCGATCCCTGCGTGCCAAGCTGAATCAGTTCAACCTTATAGCCATCGGGGTCTTCAACAAACGCGATCACCGTAGAGCCGTGTTTCATCGGTCCTGGCTCACGCGTGACCTTGCCGCCGCGATCGGCAATTTCTGCACAGGTGGCGTAGATGTCATCCACGCCGATCGCAATGTGTCCGTAGGCGTCGCCCAGCGTGTAAGCGTCCTTGCCCCAGTTGTAGGTCAGCTCCAGCACGGTATGGTCTGTTTCTTCACCGTAGCCCACAAACGCCAACGTAAATTCGCCGCCCGGATAGTCCTTCTTTCGCAGCAGCCTCATCCCCAACAGATCGCAGTAAAACGCCAGTGATTTCTCTAAGTTGCCGACTCGCAGCATCGTATGAAGTAGTCGCATTGCCTGTTCTAACCTCTTGTTTGACTGCTTTTATTGTGAAACATTTCAATGAGGGGATTTTGAATGATGATTCCAAATTTTGGATGATGAATGTTCGCTTTGGTTCTCCCCTTTCATTTTGTCTGTCTTATTACCAGACAGATCCACAGACATGCTTAATATCAGTTCGGAACATCCCGTTACAGCGTATTCTCAAAAAGACTAAACGTGAGGCATGGCGATGATTGATACACCTGATACAACCATTGAAGCGATTCAGGCGCGGGAAATTCTGGACTCTCGTGGACGCCCAACGATCGAAGCAGAAGTAGTGCTGATGAATGGCGCGTTTGGATTGGCGCAGGTTCCTAGCGGAGCCTCGACGGGCAGCTTTGAGGCGCACGAGCTACGCGATGGCGATACGAGTCGCTACGGCGGCAAGGGCGTTCTGCAAGCGGTGAGCAACGTGAACGACGTGCTGGCTCCAGAACTGGTGGGACTGGACGCGATTAATCAAGAATTGATCGATCGCACCATGATCGATCTAGATGGGTCTTCAAACAAAGCCAAACTCGGCGCAAACGCAATTCTGGGCGTTTCGCTAGCGGTTGCCAAAGCCAGCGCAGAAAGCCTGGGCATTCCGCTGTATCGCTACCTGGGTGGACCCCTGTCAAACGTGCTGCCTGTACCGCTGATGAACGTGATCAACGGCGGTGCCCATGCAGACAACAACGTGGATTTTCAAGAGTTTATGATTGTGCCCGTGGGCGCGCCGACGTTTAAGGAAGCGCTGCGCTGGGGTGCAGAAGTGTTCGCGGCGTTGAGTAAGGTGCTGCACGACAAAGGGCTACTGACGGGGGTGGGCGACGAGGGCGGATTTGCGCCCAACCTAGAATCAAATCAGGCGGCGCTAGATTTGCTGCTGCTGGCGATCGAGAAAGCAGGCTACAAACCCGGCGAGCAAGTGGCGCTGGCGTTGGACGTAGCAGCGAGCGAGTTTTACAAAGATGGACAGTACACCTACGACGGAGCCGCCCACGCTCCGATGGAAATGGTGGACTACCTGGCAACACTGGTGAGCCAGTACCCGATCGTCTCGATCGAAGACGGATTGCACGAAGACGACTGGCAGCACTGGCAAGCGCTCACGGCTAAGATTGGAGAGCGTGTGCAGCTTGTCGGCGATGATTTGTTTGTTACCAACATTACGCGATTGCAAAAAGGCATTGATCAGGCGGCGGGAAATGCCATTCTGATCAAGCTCAACCAGATTGGCTCCCTAACCGAAACGCTGCAAGCAATCGACTTGGCAACCCGCAACCGCTACTGCTCGATTATCAGCCACCGCTCCGGCGAAACCGAGGACACGACGATCGCCGATCTTGCCGTTGCCACTCGCGCTGGACAAATTAAAACTGGCTCACTCTGTCGCAGTGAACGAGTTGCCAAGTACAACCGTCTGCTGCGAATTGAAGACGAGTTGGGAAGTCGCGCCGTGTATGCGGGTACTCTAAAAATGGGACCAAGGTAGAGGCACCTGCACAAATTCATTGGGAGCAGGGAACGATCGAGGTTTGGATCATTGAGGAATGAGCGTTGCCTACCGTCATTCACAGCGCGCCGCTCATTCCTCAAACCGGATCGTAGTTTTCTACCCTGCTTCTACGCTGGTTCAAAGCACTAACATGACTTTCCATCGCACCGCCTCATCATGGACCGTGCCGCACGATCGTTTTCATGGAGCGCTAGTCTTGGCGTTTCAAGCGTCTCAGGACAGCGCCGATCGCGAAATAAACTGCTACGTCGCTGCTGTGAATCCTGCCTATGAGGGCTTGTTTGTCGGTGGTCCGATTGCGTTAGGAGCGCTTCTTCGCGACTGTCTGCCGAGCCTGTGGAGATCGCTCGCGCCGCTGATCTACGAGTGGTTGCAGCAGGAGCATCCACGAGTCTGCCAACTGTCGTTGGAGCTTGACTCCCAAGCGCTGACCCTGCTGACAACGTTAATTCCGGTTGCTGCACCAGACGGCAGCCTACACCTCTTGGGTATTTGTCAGGATGCCACTCACAAAGATGAATCGGGGTGTCTACAGTCAGCTACACAGGCAATCCCGGAGTCGCAGTTCGACACCAGCCTCGACGTAGGTTTGCAGCAGACGGGTTTAGAGAAAGGTTGGTTGGCGGAAGTGTGGGTGCCCAACGCGGCTCGAACACACTTGGAATGCAGCCCAATTTGGTACAGTCATCACCCTCTGCAATCGTTTCGAGCGGTAAGCATGATGACCGTTCCTCGCGGAGAAAGTCTGCCCGATCGAGTGTGGCAGTCGAAGCAGGCGGAATGGATTCTCGATGGATCGCTGTCGATCGACGAGTGTTTGCGGGTAGAACTGACCCAAGCTGTCGAACTAAAAGCGGTGCTGGCAGTACCGATAGTGGCAAATCAAGCTGTAGTCGCTGTTGTAGTCATTTTTTTGGCAGAGCCGCGCTTAGAAGGTCAGCCGCTAATTCGTACCGTCTCAAAGGTGCTAACTCAGTTGGGGGGAACGATTCAGCAACGGCAAACCGAAGCAGCACTGGGAGAGAGCCAGCGAAAGCTAACTGGTTTGATCAATGCACTCCCAGGAATTGCGTTTGAGGCAGCAAACGATGCAGAGTGGTCCATGACCTATCTGAGTAATGGCTGTGCTGGGCTCACAGGGTATCGCAGCGAGGAACTCATCCACAATTCCTCAATCTCGTTTAATGACCTGACGCATCCGGAGGATTTGTCGCGCGTTTTAGCAACGATTCGACAGGCGATCGCAACTCGATCGCCGTATGTTGTGGAGTACCGCCTCCGCACAAAGTCCGGGCAAGAAAAATGGGTTTGGGAAAAGGGGCACGGCGTTTACGATCGCGAGGGTCAGCTAGTCAGTCTAGAAGGATTCATTAGCGACATCACCGAACTTAAGCAGGCTGACAAGGCGCTGCGGCAGCAAGAAGCTTTTCTGCGCTTGCTCCTCGACAATCTACCGCTCTCGATTTTTTGGAAAAACACGCAATCGGTCTACTTGGGCTGTAACAAGACATTTACGGCGCTGCGCGGACTGGACTCCATCGAAGACGTAATCGGCAAAACGGACTACGAGCTGTACGGCGACTTGGACATGGCAAATCGCTACCGCTCTGAAGATCGATCGGTGATCGAGTCGGGTCTCCCGATGCTAAATGTGATCGAACATGAGCACCAGAGCGACGGCAGTTCAGTGTGGACACGGGTGAGTAAGCTGCCAATTCGAGACTCTGAGCAGCAGATTGTTGGCGTTCTGGTAACGCTGGAAGATATCACCGATCGCCAGCAAGCCCAAGCAGCTCTGCAAGCCGCAGAGCGAAAGTACCGTAGCATCTTTGAAAATGCGGTAGAGGGAATTTTTCAAACCACGCCAGACGGACGCTATCTCGTTGCCAATCCAATGTTGGCAAAAATCTATGGCTATGCGTCTCCTGAAGAACTCATCGCTTGCGTCACGAATATTGAACGCCAGCTTTACGTTGATCACGAGCGACGGCAAGAATTCGTACGTTTAGTACAGGAAACCAACGCCGTCTGGGGATTTGAGTCTCAGGTTTACCGTAAAGACGGCACGATTATCTGGATCTCTGAAAGCGCCCGCACGATTCGGAACGAGGTCGGTCAACTGCTCGGCTACGAGGGCACGGTGAAGGATATTACCCAACGCAAGCAGGCGGAGGCTGATTTGCTCCAGCGCGATCGCCTGCTTCAGGGTGTGGCGGCAGCCATGAATCATCTGCTGACAAACAACGACTATGACGCCGCAATCCACAATGCGCTTGCCACACTGGGACAAGCAGTCGGCGTCGATCGAGTCTACATCTATCAAACTCACCCGCATCCTGATACTGGACAGCCCGCGATGAGTATGCGCCATGAGTGGACGCACGAGTCTGTGGAGCCATCGATTCAGCAAGC
>NZ_JACJPG010000691.1 GCF_014695955.1 Leptolyngbya sp. FACHB-36
AGCGACAACACGATCGCCAATAATGGTCAAAATGGCGTTGAGCTTCAGACACTCAGCACTAGCCCGATCGCCGTCAACATTGACAGAAACACGATCAACACGCCTAACGCCTTCCAAGGCATTGCGCTGCAAGCGGCGTTTGCCAACGCTCGGTTGTCTGCAAATGTCCGCCTCAACCGATTGACCAACACGCCTTCCAATACTGGGCTGTTTGCCCGAACCAGTCCTATCGGTGCGTCAACCGTCTGTCTTAACCTCTCGGGTAACAGCAGCACCACGGGCTATACCCTCTTTCAAACAACGCCCGCTGGAATCTTTCAGGCGGTGGACTTACCCAATCTTTCAACGAACAATACTGGCACTCCCGTCGTTCTAGGGGGAACGATTAGCAACGTCCCAGCCTGTCCATAATTCGAGCGAATTTGAGCTGTCTGTGCAAGCTCACTAAAAGGTCTATTAAACTTTGTGAAGTAGGAACTCAATCCTGCGCCACATCCGCTTAGCGACCTCAGGTAACCTCCTATGGCAGCCCCCAACGACACGATTTTTGAGCGATTTCTTGCCCCGATCGCCCGCCTGTTCATTGACGAGAGCGAACTGCGGCGGTTTCACGAAAGCATCGACTGGACTGCGGAAAGCGATCGCTTCCGCAACCCCGCTCTCACGTATCCGGCTTACTACACCAGCCAAAACTTTCACGGCATCGATCGCGGCTACCTCAACGTTAGCGCCGCCGTGACCTACGACCCGATCACTCAATACGCCCTACCCCCCGGAGAATCGCTGGTGCGGCAAGCGGCGATCGACGCCATCCGCACCAAGCCGCGTCGCATTCTCGACCTTGGCTGCGGCACAGGCTCCACGGCCCTAATGCTCAAGCAAGCCTTTCCGCAGGCAGACGTGATTGGGTTGGACTTGTCGCCTTATATGCTGGTTGTGGCGGAGCACAAAGCTACTCAGTCGGGGCTGAAGATTGAATGGAAGCACGGTGAGGCTGAGCATACGGGCTTTCCAGATGCGTCGTTCGATTTAGTCACTGCATCTCTGCTGTTTCACGAAACTCCGCCTGTGGTGTCTCAAGCGATTCTGCGCGAGTGCTTTCGGCTGCTGACGGTGGGTGGCGAGGTTGTAATTCTAGATGGTAGCCAACCCGTGCTGCGTCAAACTGAATGGCTGACTCAGATTTTTGAGGAGCCGTACATTCAGGGCTTTGCTGCTGGCAGCGTCGATGCTTGGATGGGTGCGGCTGGATTTGAGGCTGTGCAAACTCAGGCGGTGTGGTGGCTGCATCAATTGACTCGTGGGGTCAAACCGCTGCTGCATCAGTCCGTGGAGTTTACCCAGCCAGAAGCCGCGATCGATGAGGGACAATGGGCAATGGGTTAAGCGGGGAGATGGGCTTATGCTGAAAGCCGTATTATTCGATTTCAATGGCGTGATCATTAATGATGAATCCGTTCATGAAACGCTGATTAATCAACTGTTGGTTGAGGAGAATCTGCGACCAAAGCCAGGAGAGTTTCGTCAGTTTTGCCTGGGTCGCAGCGATCGCGCCTGCATCACCGATTTGTTCACCAATCGGGGTCGAGTGCTAAGCGACGCCTATTTGGATCTGTTGATCGCTCGCAAAGCCGAGTCTTACCTGCGGGAACTCGAAACCCTAACCACGCTGCCAATTTATCCGGGACTGCACGATTTTATCTTTCAAGCTCGTGCTGCCAAGCTGAAACTGGCGATCGTTAGCGGCGCACTGCGAGCAGAAGTTGGGGCAGTGTTGCAGCGTACCCAACTCAGCGACTATTTCTCGGTGATCGTCTCGGGGGACGACGGCATCCCCAGCAAGCCCGAACCTGATGGCTACCTGCTTGCAGTCGAGCGGCTGAATCAGCAGTTTCCTGATCTAACGCTTAAGCCTGAGGAGTGTTTGGCGATCGAAGACACGTTTGTGGGTATTCAAGCCGCGAAACGAGCAGGCATTTCGGTCGTGGGTGTGGCAAACACCTACCCGTTTCACATGCTGCAACGATGGGCTAACTGGGCGGTTGATTACTTATCTGATTTGGAACTTGAGCGAATTCAGCATCTTGC
>NZ_JACJPG010000692.1 GCF_014695955.1 Leptolyngbya sp. FACHB-36
CCTTCTGGTTTGTTGCAAAACCCAGCCCACGCGGCTAAATTCGCTGGACGGAACGATCGTGACTGTACCGTTTGGCTGTAGCGACTGGGCGATAGCTGCAAAAACCGCTGCCGATAGGGTTTATCCAACCGTTCTGCGAGTGACTGCTCCTGATAGAGAAACAGGGTCGCAGGCTGTCCGGCATCCACAACCCGAACGTGGCAGGTTGTCATCTGCACATTTGCTGCCTTGGGGTTAGCGATCGCCTGAGCAGAGGTATCCATAACGCCCTGTAGGTGTGCGGCGACTGCCTCAACTTGCTGCTCTAACGGAACGGCGATCGCTGAACCTGCCAGTAACCAAAGTGCTCCACCGACGACGGCGATCGTGCTTCGATTCATTGCTTTTGTCACACTGCATTTCTACTTAGAGTAGTACCTGCTTAGGGCAAACGCATTACAGGCATAGCATTGGACCGAATCGATGTTCTGCAAACGATCTATCTGGAAAGCACGACCGTGAAAAGGTGCCATCTAAACCTTGCCTTGAGGCATTCCCATTTCTGATGATGACTCAGCCATCTATCGCGTTATGCGTGAACGGCATTGTACCAATTCTCTAAATTCCACTGACAGATCAACCGACTGAAACGTTGACGAGATTCAGTTTTTGTAATTCTGAGGTGCGAATTCCGAATCCCGAATTCCGAATTGACATCAGGTATTGCCGAATGACCAATCTCCAAGCGGTAAGTTAGCGCGATCGCGGTAAGTTACTCCTATGGCTCTTTATCGCTCCATGGCATGACTCTGACTGAAGAGATCTTCTCGCAACTGCCAGAAGCACGTTTTGGGTTGCAGCAGGCAGATGCACTCTGGCGATCGCTGCGAGAAGGCACACTGCCTACTCCAACCGTCGTGCAGGTAGACCAATCGGAGATTGAGCCAGCGTGGGATGTCGTGATCTGCGGCGGGACGCTGGGAATTTTGATCGGTGCAGCACTGGCGCAGCGCGGTTGGCGAGTGGCATTGATTGAGCGGGGACGTTTGCGAGGACGAGAGCAGGAGTGGAATGTTTCTCGCAAAGAGCTACAAACGTTCGTCGAGTTGGGTTTGCTAACCCCAACGGAGTTGGAGCACGCGATCGCTACCCAATACAATCCTGCCCGCATCCAGTTTTTTGAAGGACCAGCATTTTGGGTCAGAGACGTGCTGAATATTGGCGTTGACCCAGTCTACTTGCTAGAAGTTTTGAAGCAGCGCTTTCTGACATGGGGCGGACACCTGTTTGAGCAGACGCCGTTCGAGACGGCGATCGTTCACTCCACAGGGGTTTGTGTGAAAGCGGGAGGGCAAGAATTCCTGACGCGCCTTATGCTGGATGCGATGGGGCATTTTTCGCCGATCGTGCAGCAGGCACGGCAAGGTAAAAAACCAGATGCCGTTTGTCTTGTGGTGGGCACCTGTGCAGAGGGATTTGCCAACAACGACTCTGGCGATCTGCTGGTTTCATTCACACCATTGCAGCATCAGTGTCAGTATTTTTGGGAAGCGTTTCCCGCACGAGATGGACGAACGACGTATTTGTTTACTTATCTAGACGCTGATCGCGATCGGCTCAGTCTAGAGGCCCTGTTTGAAGACTACTTGCGCCTGCTACCCAGCTATCAGAACACGGCACTGGATCAGCTCCGCTTTAAACGAGCGCTGTTCGGATTGTTTCCCTGCTACCGTCAAAGTCCCCTAAAACCCAGTTGGAATCGAATTCTTCCAGTGGGTGACAGCAGTGGCGGGCAGTCTCCGCTAAGTTTCGGTGGCTTCGGAGCCATGGTGCGGCATCTAAAGCGGCTGAGCGATGGAATTCACGATGCCTTACAAAGCGAAGCACTCGATCGCGCCTCGCTTACTTTACTTCAGCCCTATCAACCGAATCTGGCGGTGACGTGGCTGTTCCAGCGGGCAATGAGCGTGGGGATGAATCAGACGATCGCGCCCAATCAAATCAATCAGCTGCTATCGGCAGTGTTTACAGAAATGTCGCAGTTGGGCGATCCAGTTCTGAAGCCGTTTTTACAAGATGTGGTGCAGTGGTCGCCCTTGTCCCAAACGCTCGTTAAAACGTCGCTAGCGCATCCAGATCTGGTGCTGAAAATCTTGCCGCAGGTGGGAGTGCCAACGCTGTTAAACTGGCTACTTCACTACACAAACTTGGCTGGATACACGGCGCTAGCTTTGCTTGCTCAACGGGTCTCCTCTGGGACTGAATCGGTTCCTTCCAAGCCCCAGTACGCGATCCGACGGTGGCTAGAAGCGCTAGAGTACGGCAGTGGAGGTGATTATTCAGATTGACCTTATGAACGTTCCGATCGCACGACAATTCTTCCATCGGGAAATCCAGCAGCCGGATGAGCAGATTAATCTAGAGCGAGCAGCGCTGTATCTGGCACAGGAAGAGTATCCTCAGCTCGATGTGGAGGCGTACCTGAACGCGCTGGATACAATGGCATCTGAGGTTGAGGAGCGGCTTCCCGCAGAGTCTTACCCGCTGCGAATTATCCAGACCATTAATCGCTATCTGTACGATGATCTGGGTTTTGCGGGTAATACAGCCGACTATTACGACCCCCGCAATAGCTACATCAATGACGTGATCGATCGTCGCACTGGAATTCCAATTACGCTGTCGCTGGTGTATTTGGCGATCGCTCGACGACTCGACTTTCCCATGGTCGGCGTGGGAATGCCTGGACATTTTTTGATTCGTCCGGCTGTCGCAGAGATGGAAGTGTTTGTCGATGCGTTCCACGGCGGCGAAGTTATGTTTCCGCAAGACTGCCAAGAGCGGCTGTCGCAGCTTTACGGTCCAGTTGAAATGTCTCCACGTTTCCTAGCTGCTGTCACGCCTCGACAGTTCTTAGGAAGAATGCTGACCAACCTGAAGGTGATTTACCTGAACCGGAGCGACCTGCTAAAGGGACTTGCGGCAATCGAGCGGATTTTGCTGCTGTTTCCAGGTACGCCGCCAGAATTGCGCGATCGAGGCGTGCTTTACTACCGCCTGAATCGCTTGGCAGAGTCGCGCCAAGATCTAGAGGCATACTTAGCAGCGGTGCCAACCGCAGAGGATGCTGGAGTGCTTCAGCAACTACTAGCCGTCATCCGCAAAAGCTTGGAGGAATGATGATGTATGGGAGCCAACGGCATGTATCATCACGAGCAGTCAGGGCTGAAGAATGATGATCCTTGCTTTGCCATCTAGAGCCAACTCATCCACCAACATTCTGTTGATCGAAGACAACGACATCAGTCGGCAACTGATGAGTGAATACCTGAAGTACTGCGGTTACAACGTTCTGGAGTTGCCAGGGGGAAGCGCGTTTGAAACCTCGATCGCAGCGTTCCAGCCCGACCTGATTCTGCTAGATCTCAAGCTGCCGGATGTTGATGGGTTTACCCTGCTGCAGCAGGTCCAGCAACATCCGGAGTGGCTGCACATTCCAATTATTGTCGTTTCAGCCTTTGCTTTTCAGTCGGACCAGCAACGAGCGCTTAGCTTAGGTGCTCGTCGATACTTGGTCAAACCCGTAAAGCTGGTACAGCTAGAACGCAGCATCCAAGAAGAATTAGCGCAATGAGTAGAACTCTACTCATCCTGTTGAGTGACGTAGGTTTCGATCAGATTGCTGAGTGCTTGAACGCTTCTACCTGCTGCAGCAACCTGGGTCTCTAATTGTGCGATCAGTAGCGTAGCGGTCTGAAGCTGGTCAAGCGTTTGTTCGATCGCGGCACGGGCTTGGGACGCTAACTCATTACGATTCATGGGAGTACCAGGGAACTATGTTTGAAATGATACAAACAGCATAGCAATTACGGATATCCCTATGTCTACAGCTTTCTCAAGTCTTTGCAATATCGTTTAGCATTGAAGTAATCTAGTCAGCCTTACTGAGTCCACTGTGACTTCCATTCAACCTCTGCCGCTGGTAAAAGATCCAGAACGCTTAGAAGCGCGGCTGCGGGAAATTCCTGCTGAACCTGGCGTTTACTACATGCGGGACGCCAGCGAGCACATTCTCTACATTGGTAAATCAAAGCGGCTGCGATCGCGGGTGCGCTCCTACTTCAACGGGCATGATACGCGCCCACGCATCGCGCTAATGCTGCGACAGGTGATGGACGTAGAGTTCATCGTGACTGATACTGAAGCCGAGGCGCTAGCGCTAGAGGCAAACTTGATTCGGCAGCACCAGCCCCATTTTAATGTGCTGCTGAAGGACGACAAAAAATATCCCTACCTCTGCATCACCTGGTCGGAGGATTACCCACGCATCTTCATTACCCGCAAGCGCCGGATGGGTCGAGAGAAGGACCGCTACTATGGTCCTTACGTAGATACGCGGCTGCTACGGACTACGCTGCATTTGGTCAAACGAATTTTTCCCCTGCGTCAGCGTCCCCAGCCTTTATTCAAGGACCGCCCCTGCCTTAATTATGATATTGGTCGCTGTCCGGGCGTGTGTCAGGCAGTGATCACGCCGGACGAGTATCGCAAGACGGTGCAAAAAGTGGCGATGGTGTTTCAGGGACGATCAGGTGAGCTAGTCGAGATTCTAACGAACCAGATGGAGCAAGCGGCTGAAGCACTCAACTTTGAGGTCGCCGCTCGGATTCGCGATCAGATTGTTGGTTTGAAGACGCTGGGAGCCGATCAGAAGGTGTCGTTACCGAATGATACGGTATCGCAAGATGCGATCGCCCTCGCTGCTGATGAGCAGCACGCCTGCGTTCAGCTATTTCAAATTCGTGCTGGACGATTAGTTGGGCGGTTGGGCTTCATTGCGGATGCCCAATCGGGGGAGCCGGGAGCAATTTTGCAGCGCGTGCTAGAAGAGCACTTCCAGACCGTCGATCCAGTGGAAATTCCAGCGGAAATCCTTGTGCAGCACGCGCTGCCCGAAGCTGAGATGCTGGCGGAATTCCTCAGCCAGTCCAAGGGACGCAAAGTGGCAATCCTTGCTCCGCAGCGGCAGACTAAGGCAGAGCTGATTGAAATGGTCGAGCGCAACGCTGAGTATGAACTGGCGCGGACTCAACGATCCGCTGATCGCAATACCCAAGCCATGCAGGATCTTGCGGAACTGCTGGATTTACCCGATGTGCCGCGCCGCATCGAGGGCTACGACATTTCTCATATTCAAGGCTCGGATGCTGTCGCCTCGCAGGTAGTCTTTGTCGATGGACTTCCCGCTAAACAGCATTACCGCCACTACAAAATCAAGAATCCCACTGTCACGTCTGGTCACTCTGACGACTTTGCCAGCATGGCAGAGGTTATCCGCCGTCGATTCCGCAAGTTCGCTGCCTTAAAAGAAAAAGGTGAGCAGCTAAGAAGCGAAGAGACAGATTCACCCCTGACCTCTCACGCTGCGCTCCTCACCGACTTTCCCGATCTAGTCATGATCGATGGTGGCAAAGGACAACTTTCTGCCGTAGTTGCGGTGCTACGAGAACTGAACCTGCTAGAAGACGTACGCGTGATCAGCCTTGCCAAGCAGCGAGAAGAGATTTTCCTGCCTGGCGAATCGTTTCCGGTAGAGTCTGACGCTGAGCAACCCGGTGTGCAGCTGCTTCGCCGTTTGCGAGACGAAGCGCATCGTTTCGCCGTTAGTTTCCATCGTCAGCAGCGCAGCGCTCGAATGCGGCGATCGCGGCTTGACGAAATTCCTGGGCTGGGGCATCACCGCCAAAAGCAACTCTTGGCAACGTTCCGGTCGATCGATTATCTGCGTGAAGCTTCCCCAGCTCAAATCGCTGCCGTTCCCGGTATTGGTTCCCGACTGGCTCAGCAAATTTATGACTACTTCCACCCCGTCTACGATGCTGATCCGATCGCCTCGGATTAAGCACTGGTTTTATAGCTGTCGCCCGTCCAGATAGGACCTAGACTCAGAGGAGCAGTGCTAGAGAAAGCTGGGATGGTCAAGGCTTACAGTTACGACCTGCGGCAAAAAGTGATGCAAGCGATCGAACTCGATGGGATAAAAAAGAGCGAAGCGAGTCAGGTCTTCAACATCAGTCGTAACACGATCAACCTATGGTTTCACAGGAGAGCGGAAACAGGAGACGTTGCGGTCAAGCCCAGGGTTACTTCTAGCCCAAAACAGAAGATCACGGATTGGGAGAAGTTTCGAGCCTTTGCCAAGGGCTATCTATAGCGCTAGAGCGATCAAGAACTGTCAGTGCAGCATTCGGGCGATTCCTAATCATCGGCGTGTCCAGCTTTGGACTGGCGACAGCGGCTAACTGGCAAAATCATCAAGGTTACTGGCGCGGTACCATCGTTCGCGTCCAAACGACCGACTTTAACCTGCTGTCTCACATGCTGCCGACCAAGCTCTCATATGCTCTACTGCTTGGTGACAACAATGAGCTACAGCGAACGCTCGACAGCAATTATGGACTGTTTGGATTGGTGGTCACCGATTGCGCAGTCGAGACCAGGGACTGTCCGGGTCAACATATTCTTCATGTCACGACCTCGAAGCTGAGTTGGCGAAAAAGCCTGCAAGTTAATCAATTAACCACCTATCCCTACGATTACTTACGCAATCCCCCACCGCTAGTTGCTGAGGGTAAATTTGACAATGCTCGCGACCTTAGCCGTGATCCAACTGGGAGAACAAACCCTGGTCAGATTGTGGGGCGAGTGTATTAGGTCAGAAGCAGTCCACCATTGTTCCGAACAGCCCACCAAGCCTGGCTGCAAACGCTTCCAAGCAGTTTACTGAGCGATCGTGGTGCAGAACGATACTACATCCTTACCCTGATCCTCTTTGGTTTGGGTGGTCTAGCCTCGTGGGGCCTTGTCGAATGGGTGTTCCATCGCAAGCGGCTTCAGAAGCGATTAGCGCAGCAAGAACAAGCAAGTAAGCGCAGAGCCTACAGCAACAACTCCAGGACCAACTGCAACGGCGAACTGCCTTACTCACAGAGTTAGAACACTACCGAGGGCAACAGGCGCGACTAATTCAAACGTCTAAGCGCACGATCGCTCACTATGAGAGTCAGCTTACCCAAAGGCAGCAAGAGCAGCGAAGCAATACAGATGCCCTCACGAGTTTGCAACAGCGACTGCAAAACATACAGCAGCAGCAAGTTCAGGGGCAAGCGCAACTCAAGCAGCGCGATCACGCGATCGCCCTCCTGCATCATCAAATTGCCCGACAGCAAGCCGAGAATAACCGGACCGACGAGAGCCTAAGCCGCTTACAAGCCGATTTGCAGTTAACTCGACAGCAAGCAAACAATGCATCCGTTCGCATTCAAAATTTAGATCAGTCCATTGTGGCTGTCACTAAAGAACGATACCTAGCAGTTCAAAGGACACAACGACTTGAACAGGAGCTTAAAACTGCCCAAACTCAAGTTGCTCGCTCGACAACCTTGGAAAAAGCGCTGGAATCAAGAGGAGCAGAGTTAAAGCAGCTACAGCACCATAATCAAGAGCTTAAAGAACTCGAAGCTCTTGCATGGCAGGACAATAAGCAGTTAAGCCACCAAAATAAAGAGCTCGAAGAACTCAAAGCTCTTGCATGGCAGGACAATGAGCAGTTGAACCACAAGGTTCAAAGCCTGAATGAAGTAAACGAACAGCTTGCAAAGGAACGAAAAACCCTGCAAGCCGAACTTGAGGACTCCAACGAACAACTGGAGTGGTTCCGAGGCAACTGGTCCTCTCCAGTTAAAGCAGTAGCGGTGCCTCAACTGAAACAGATGGATCAACCGTAGGTTGATCTCTCATGAGTTGTGCTTGGCATTGGTGGGGGAGAGCCACCTACGCGGCGAGAAGTTTTTGAAGTGCTCTCTAAAAACTACGGGTTGCAAAAACATAATTTTGTTGAAGTTCCACCCTCTTCGGAGAGAACGATAAATAAAAGTAAGCTCAAAGAAAAAATTGGCAACCGCGATCTTGTCGCAGTCATTACTAGTTACATCGAACACGATTTAACAAATATGGTTTCTGACCTCAGGGACCGTGGAGCGCTGTCGGGTGAAGTCGTGTGGGTGAACGAAAGCGGTAAGACTGGGATTGTCCGGTCAATTCTTGCTCATGTCATTCAG
>NZ_JACJPG010000007.1 GCF_014695955.1 Leptolyngbya sp. FACHB-36
TCGGACCAGATGGTAACGAGCGTCGTTTCGGTGGGCGATCGCGGTGCCACCTGTGCGGCAGTTTGCAGCGGTTCGTCGGGCGTAGGAAGGGCGCGGCGATCGACTTTTCCATTGGCGGTCAGAGGCAGCGTTTCCAGCACCACAAACGCCGCAGGAACCATGTAGTCTGGCAGCGTCTGCGCTAAATACAGCCGCAGTTGCGGAATCAGTTGACGCGCAAACGCTGCCTGTAACGGTTGGTTGGTGTACGGACCCTGTGGCTGCTGAATCAGCGGCATCGCCACATCCATCACCACGCCGTGGCGAACAAACGCGACATCATAGCGTCCCTCGGCTGGATTCTTTGACCAGGCAATTTCAACTGTGTAAGGTAGCTCAGCCTCTAAATCCCACCAGTTTTGCGGGTCGATCGCCCCGTCCGAGGCGCGTTCTAATTCTTCTCGCATTCGACCAGCCGTTTTGGGGGCGCCAGCGCCAAATAGCCAGCTAGCCGTTTTAACCGCGGCAATGACGCGCGAATTTGGCACATCTGTTAGCCCAAACCAGTCCGGCTGCTGGTCGAGGAGCGATCGACGCACCGCATCCACCGTGAATTCAGGCGTCCACTCAATCCACTCAATTGGGGATTCAGCGCTGGTGTGATCGACGCTAGATTGACCCACATGCAGCAGCACGTTATAGCGAAACTGCGTCATTTCGTTGTGATGGCGACCGCGTGAGAGTTGAACTTGGACCCGTAGAATGCTGAGTCGATCGCGCAATGCCGCAAAAAACGCGGGAGCAATCGCGAGTTCTGGCTCCTCAAAGCGCGATCGTTGGACTCGCTGTCGGAGCTGAGATTTTTCCAGGCTGGAATCTGCCTGATGAAGCTGCACAGACGCATGGAACGCCGTCAGCAGCGGCAAACTCCGCACGTCTCCAATAAATAGAGCGCCGTCTGGAGCAATGATCGATCGTGCCTGTTCCAGCACGTGCTGCAAATACTGCACGTTGGGAAAATACTGCACGACCGAATTGAGAATCACGACATCAAATGATTCGTGCTGAATTCCCTCAAAATCGGTTGCTGCCCGTTGCAGCAGCGTCACGTGCGAGAGACTTTGTGCGGTTAGCTGCTGCTGAATCTGATGCAGCGATTCCGATGAAAAATCTGTTGCCCAATAGTCCGCACAGTGCGGCGCAAGCTGAAACAGCAGCAGCCCAGTGCCACAGCCAATTTCCAGCACCCGTCGAGGCTTCAGCGCCAAAAGTTGCTGGACCCGATCGTGCACCCATTCCTGCATTTGCTCGACGGGAATGGGCTGTCCGGTGTAGCTGCTATTCCAGCCTGTGATATCAAAGGTCGGGTCGCTAGCGGTTTGGCGATACGTCTGGTTGTAGAGCGTTTGCCAATAAGTTAGGTGCTGCATTTGCAGCGGCTCCGCGGCTTCAGCGGTTTGCGGGTGCAGCGTGACGTAGGCAATCAGTCGCTGATCATCCTGACGAACGATCGCGGTTTGTACTGCCGCATGGCGATTCAGCGCCGTCTCAATTTCGCCCAGTTCAATCCGGAAGCCCCGGAGTTTGACTTGATCATCCACGCGATCGAGAAACTCGATCGTGCCGTTGGGACGGTAGCGAACGCGATCGCCAGTTTTATAGAATTTTAAATTTTGAATTTTGAATTTTGAATGGCTATGAGCAGCGTCTAATTCATCATTCAAAATTAAGCATTCAAAATTAACAAAGTGTTCCGCCGTTAAATCGGGGCGATTCAGGTAGCCGCGTGCAATGCCGTCGCCGCTGATGTACAACTCGCCGGGAACACCGATCGGCACGGGCTGACGATGCCCATCTAGAATGTAAACCTGCGTGTTAGCGACGGGGCGACCGATCGTCGGCTTGCCGCTGTTTGGCTGGAGTTGGGCAACCGTTGCCCAGATTGTGGTTTCGGTGGGTCCGTAGGCGTTGAAGAACCGTCGATCGACTGCCCAGCGATCGACAATTTCGCTAGAGCAGGCTTCTCCGCCGGAAATCACCGTTTGCAGATCCGGTAGATGTTCGGCGGGAAGCACCGCTAATACGGCAGGCGGCAAAATCGCGTGGGTAATGCGGCGATCGTGCAGAAATTGGACAAAACTCGTTCCTGGTAAGCGGGCGGATTTGGGCGGAATGTATAGCGTGCCGCCGGAGCCAATCGCCAGGGCAATTTCAAACACAGAGGCATCGAAGCTGAGTGAACTGAACTGCAAAGTGCGGCTCTCGGAGGAGAGGTTAAACACCTGCTGCTGAGCGGCAACAACGTTGCACAATCCTCGATGCTGAAGCATGACGCCTTTTGGCGTGCCCGTCGAGCCTGAGGTATAGATGACATAGGCGAGATTATCTGGCGTCATTTTTACGTCAGGCGCAGTCGGACTCAGGCTGTCGGGCAGCGTGTCCAAACAAACCAGTCTGGCGGGTGAGTCGGGTAGCGCGGACGCCAGCGACGACTGAGTCAGCAGAATGGAAACGTCCGCATCTGCCAGCATGAACCGGAGCCGATCGCTGGGATACTCTGGGTCGAGCGGCACATAGGCGCCGCCCGCTTTGAGCACGCCGAGAATTCCCACCAGCATGTCGGGCGATCGCTCGACGCACAGTCCCACGAGGTGATCAGGACGCACACCTAGCTGGTGCAGATAGTTCGCTAGCTGGTTGGCTTGGCGATCGAGGTCGCGATAGGTCAGCGCTGAGTCGTCGCACACCACCGCGATCGCGTCGGGAGTCGCCTGCGCCTGCGCTTGAAACAGGTGATGAAAACAGGCGGTGCGATCGTACTCCGTCTGCGTCTGATTCCACTCCACCAGTAGCTGCTGCCGCTCTGCGTGGGTCAAAATGGGTAACTCTGCCAATCGCGCTTCTGGCTTGGCAACAATGCCTTCTAGCAGCGTTTGAAACTGTCCGATTAGTCGAGCAACAGTGGCGCGATCGAACAAATCCGTACTGTAGGACACGAAGCCACTTAAGCCGTCGTGGGATTGCCAAACGCGCGTCAGACCGTGCGATCGCTCCCACAAATGCACTTCCAGATCGAACCGTGTTGTGCCCGGATCGAAGCTCATGGGTTGCAGCGTCAAATCGGGCAATTCTAGCGGCTGCATCGGCGCATTCTGCAGCGCAAATCCCACTTGAAACAGCGGATTGCGGCTTAAATTGCGCTCTGGGTCCAAGTCTTCCACCAGTTTCTCAAACGGCAAATCCTGATGCGCGTATGCGCCCAACGCCACATCGCGCACGCGGCTAAGCAATTCTAGAAACGAGGGATTTCCCGACAAATCCGTTCGCAGCACCAGACTGTTGACAAAGAAGCCGATCAAGTCCTCAACTTCGCGGCGATGGCGATTCGCGATCGGCGACCCGATTGCAATATCGTCCTGTCCCGTGTAGCGATACAGCAGCGTCTGAAACGCCGCCAGCAGTGTCATGTACAGCGACACACCCGATCGCTGGCTTAGCGTCTCCAGTGCGTTCGTCAGCTCCGGGGAAAGTTGAATTGGCTGAGTTGCGCCGCGATAGGTCTGGACGGGTGGATGCGGACGATCGGTCGGCAAATTCAGCAGGGGCAGGTCCTGTAAGCGCGATCGCCAGTAGTCCAGTTGCGCCTGCAACACGTCTCCTTGCAACCACGTGCGCTGCCAGTGCGCGAAGTCCGCGTATTGAATCGGCAAATCTGGCAAAACGGCACTCTGTCCCCGCAGCAGCGCCGTATAGAGAACGCCCAGTTCCCGAATCAGCACGCCCAGCGACCAGCCATCCGCCACAATATGATGCAGCGTCAGCAGCAGCGTATGTTCGGTGTC
This sequence comes from Leptolyngbya sp. FACHB-36, assembly GCF_014695955.1. Taxonomy (GTDB): domain Bacteria; phylum Cyanobacteriota; class Cyanobacteriia; order Leptolyngbyales; family Leptolyngbyaceae; genus FACHB-36. Next base: position 3,822 of record NZ_JACJPG010000007.1, read on the forward strand.
ATGCAATTTCAGCAGCTTTACCCGCAGCGGCGCGTCGGTGGTCAGATCAAACGGACGCCGCGCCTCTTCGGTGGCGACGTGCTGCGCCATCGTTTCGCGCTCTGGTTCGGGCACCGATCGCAGATCCACGATCGGCACCGACAGCGTCAGGCTAGGCGCAATTACCTGAACAGGCTGTCCGTCCAGCGTTGTAAACGTGGTCCGCAGCGCTTCGTGGCGGCGGACAATTTCGTTGAACGACTGCTCCAGCACCACAGGATTGAGCTGCCCACTCAGGCGAATTGCCGCAGGCACATTGTAGAAGGGGTTGTGCGGCGCAATTTGCTGAAGAAACCACAGTCGCTGCTGCGCGAACGACACCGGAGAAACGCGATCCCGCGTCACGGGTTGGATGGGGGCGATCGTCACAGTTCCACCTCTTGTCGATTGGTGATGGGTTGCTCCTCGATCCACGCGGCGAGTCCGGCGATCGTCGGA
>NZ_JACJPG010000070.1 GCF_014695955.1 Leptolyngbya sp. FACHB-36
GCGGCAACGGGCAAACTTTCGCCCGCGTTCACCGCGCTGGTCCGCTACCAGCAGGCGAACTACGCCAATCAGCTCATTGCCGACAGTGGTTTGGGCGACACGATCAACCTGAAGCTGGGGGTGGCTTACCGCAACCCGATCGACGACAAGTTCAACGCCCTACTGCGCTACGAGTTTCGCCAAAATCCCTCGACAATTCCCGACTCGCTGCTGTTTGGCAGCGGCAACGGCTCCGCAGTGCACCTCGTGGCGCTGGAGGCGCTCTACGCTCCGAACTATCGCTGGGAGTTCTACGGCAAGTTTGCCCTGCGGAACACGCGATCGTACTTAGCACAAGACCTGCTGGGCACCAACGCGATTACCCTGGGTCAGGTCCGAGCGACCTATCGCCTCGGCTACCGCTGGGATATTGCGGGCGATGTGCGCTGGATTGGTCAGTCGCTGACCGGATTCAATGAAGTCGGCTTTGTGGTCGAGGCGGGTTACTACCTGACGCCGAACTTGCGCCTCGGTGCAGGCTACAACTTCGGCAGCGTCAGCGATCGCGACTTTGGCGATCGCGATCGCGGCGGCTTCTTTGTCGGGCTAACCCTGAAGCTCAACGAACTCTTCAGCGGGTTTGGGCTGCAACGCCCCGTTCCACCGCAGCAGCAGGAATCGGTGGTACAGCCCGTTGCCAATCAAGCTCCCGCGTCGCCTATACCCCCCCAATCCACCAGTCCACCCGTCGAGAATCAGCTCGCAACAACCCCAAGCACGGGAGGCGTACAGGAGCGATGATGAGGAGATTGAACGGAACACGACCGCACACGAAACCATCAGGGCAGCATCTACCGCCCCTTCTCTACTCGCTCCCTCTTCTGCTACTCGCCACCCCTGCCTGGAGCCAGTCGGCTCCAGGGCTGCAAATTACCGTGACGAGCAGCGAAGACGGACCCGTGGCAGCCGATGGCGCACTGACGCTGCGCGAGGCGATCGAGCTTGCCAACGGCACCCTGACGCCCGACAAGCTCTCTTCGGCAGAACAAGCGCTAGTGCAATCGGGAACGGGCGCGCAAATTCGCTTTAACCTACCCGCTGGGCAAACGACGATTCGCCTGAATCGGGCGCTACCGGATTTGACCACACCCGGACTGGTGGTGGACGGCACAACGCAGCCGGGCTACGACGCGAGTCGATCGGCGATCAACGAGTTGTCTTTGCCGGTTCCAGTCGTGGCGATCACGGCAGCACCCGGAATCGACATTCTGCGCGGATTAACCATCACGGCTGACGGCATCACGGTTCGCGGTCTCAGCATCTACGGCTTCACGGGCACCCTGACCTCCACCGCTAGCACTCCGCCTGCGGACATCTTCATTGCCCATCGCTTTCCGCCACCAGATATCCGCAAGCATCCGACGCCCGCTAACTTTTCGCCGTTCTACTCCGACGATGTGCCACCGAAAAACGTGGTGATCGAGAACAACTGGATCGGTTTGCCGCCGTCAGCCGAGGGCACCGCCCAGTCAGACACGCGATCGGCGTTTGGCGTGTCGGTGTTCAACGGAGTGGGCACCGTAATTCGGCGTAACTGGATCGCCAATCACGATGGCAGCGGCATCATTACCTCGGTGGATGCCAGCCGCACTCAAGTGATAGAGAACGCCATTATTGGCAATGGCGTGGCTGGAATGCCCGATGCGATTCGGCTGGAAGGCACGATCACCCAGTCACTCATTACAGGTAACCTGATCTGCGGCAATGATGGCAGTGGCGTTTACCTGTTCAAGCCCAGCGGCGCGGCGCAGATTCAGAACAACCAAATTATCTTTAATGGACGCCGTCTGCGCCGCGCCGCCGTGTACCTGATGGGCAACGACCACCAGGTAACGAACAACCAGATTCGCTATCAGGCAGGTCCCGGTGTGGTGGTGGCTGCGTTTCCCCGCAGCACTAGCCAGATTCAAGGCAATCGCTTCTCCCAGCT
>NZ_JACJPG010000071.1 GCF_014695955.1 Leptolyngbya sp. FACHB-36
GACGTTTTTAGGGCACCTAATTGACTAGAAAGCTCGGTTCCTGCTAGTTCGTCCTGCCACTGACTTAGCATTTGAACTGCTGCCTGTAACGGAATACAGGTCAGCCCACCTCGTAACGCCGCGATCGTTGAGTCTAAGCTAGTTTGTGTGATTGCAGCTGCCATAACCCACCTAACTAAGCAACATACCTCTCACTGTAGGTAGCTTGCAGCAAATATCTAGTATCCACAGAGGGATCGATCCGCGCTTCAGAGACTTCTTAATTTGCCTTTGCACTCAGAAAATGAGCAATCCGATCGACCGCCTGTTCCAGCACTGCTGGATCATGAACAAGCGCGAACCGGACGTAGCCCTCTCCTGCTTTGCCAAATCCGGCACCTGGAGAAACGGCAACTCCAGTGGCTTCAACTAACTGAACCGAGAACTCAATCGATCGCGCCGTCCACGGTTCCGGCAGTTTCGCCCAGACGTACATCGTTGCATCCGGTCGCGGTGCTTGCCACCCAATGCGATGCAGTGCGGAAATAAACGCATCGCGCCGTTGACGAAACGTCTCTACGGCCAATTGCACGCCGTCTTGGGGTCCACTTAACGCCGCGATCGCCCCATTCAAAATTCCTCGATACTGGTTGAAATCGATCGCCGCCTTTACCAACCGGAGCGCGCGGATTAGCTCTGCATTGCCGATCGCGTACCCGACTCGGAAGCCGCCCATGTTGTAAGACTTGGACATGGTGAAGAACTCGATCGACACCGTCTTCTCTGGGTCGGCTTGCAGCACTGAAGGAGCTGTACCCTCAAACACTAAATCGGCGTAGGGAAAATCGTGAACCAGCACCAGATTGTGCTGCCGACAAAACGCGACGGCTTCCTGAAAAAACGACAGCGGAGCCATTGCTGCTGTAGGATTGTGCGGATAGCTCAGCACCATCATTCGTGCCTGCTGCAACACATAGGGCGGCACGTCCTCTAGCACGGGTAAAAAGCCGCGATCGGCGTGCATCGGCATCGGGTACACTTGCCCGCTAGCCAGATGAACTCCACCTATGTGAGACGGATAACCCGGATCGAGCAGTAGTGCAAAGTCCCCTGGATTTAGCACGGCAAGCGGCAAATGCGCTGTTCCTTCCTGAGAGCCAATCAGCGGTAACACTTCCGTTTCTGGATCGACTGCAACACCAAACTTCTGCGTGTACCACTGTGCTGCCGCCTGCCGGAACGCTTTCGTACCGTGAAACAGCAAATAGCCGTGAGTGCTAGGGTCAGGGAGAGATTGCGCGATCGCCTCCAGCACATGCGGTTGAGCAGGCAAATCCGACGACCCGAGCGATAAATCAATGATGTCTCGACCAGCAGCAGTTGCCCTGGCTTTTGCCTGATCCATGTCGGCAAAAACGTTGGAGCGGAGGGGGGCAAGGCGAGTGGCGAAATGCATGGCGATTGATGATGAACATCTGCTAGGTCGATCGTAGCGCGTTGCAGACATAATCTTGCAATCAGACCTCTAACGGCTAACATCCTAACGGCTAACAGCGATTTGCTAAAGCCGTTAAGATGTTTAGTCTAGTTCTGACCGAGTTCCTAGTTCAACTGTGAACTTAGCATCTCTTCGAGTTTTTGCCTCGTGACTGCGCCTTCGGAGGCTTCCACCACGTCTCCGGCTCGAAACAGTCGAAATGCTGGAACCCCTTCGACTTTGTATTTGGCAACGGAGTCTGGATTGGGATCAACCTCAAGCTTGACGATTTTGAGGCGATCGCTGTAGGTCGATGCCAAGCTGTCCATAATCGGAGCCATCAAGCGGCAGGGACCACACCACGATGCCCAGAAATACGCCAATACAGGCTTTGCTTCTTGCAGAACTTCAGTCTCGAATTCAGCGTCTGTGATCGTGACTACACTACTCATAATCGCTTCTCAAACAACACCTGTAAACGGTCACACTTTTGTATTCTGTCCCGTTTTGGTGCCCGAAGCAAACGGAG
>NZ_JACJPG010000072.1 GCF_014695955.1 Leptolyngbya sp. FACHB-36
CAATTTCTTGCGTCCGTTTGTGCCGCGTCGTCACATTGTGGACCGCAGGGGAACGGTGCTGGCGGTAGATCGCCCTGTTTATCGGCTGTTTGCACACCCAAAGCTGTTCAAGGAATCTAAGCAGGCGATCGCCGAGAAGATTGCCCCAATTCTGAACCGCCCGGTTGCCGATTTGCTGAAGAAGTTCGACGAGCGAGACAGCGGGGTTCTGTTGGAGTATTCGCTGGCTGAGTCCGTTGTCGATCGCATTAGCAGCCTGCAACTTGATGGACTGGAGCGCTTGCAGTATCAACAGCGCCTTTATCCACAGCAGGACTTAATGGCGAGTGTAGTTGGCTACGTCAACGATGACCATAAAGGACAGGCAGGCGTTGAACTAAGCCAGCAGAACGCGTTAGAGCGATCGGTCAAAGCGGTGCGGCTGAGCCGAATGGGGGATGGATCCCTGATGCCGGATCAGGTGCCTAGAGGATTTTTGAACCTGGATGATCTGCAATTGAAGCTAACGCTGGATAGTCGGCTACAGGGCGTTGCGACCGCGGCAATGGGCCAGCAACTGAAAGCGTTTGGGGCTAAACGTGGCGCCGTCATTGTGATGGATGTGCGGGATGGCTCTCTGCTGACGCTGGCGACCTCACCGTCCTACGACCCCAACCACTACTACAAATACCCAGTGGAACTCTACAAAAACTGGGCGCTCACAGACCTGTACGAACCGGGTTCCACCTTTAAGCCGATCAACGTGGCGATCGCCCTGGAAGCTAAAACCATCAAACCTGATTCCGTGATTGATGATGAGGGGCAAATAACTATAGACGGATGGACGATCGGAAACTTTGACGGCAGTGGCAAAGGACCGATTTCGATTACCGACGTGCTGCGCTATTCCAGCAACGTTGGCATGGTGCGAATTGCTCAAACGATGAAGCCGGATTTGTACTACGACCGTCTGAAGCGATTGGGAATTGGTGAGGTCGTCCATACCGATTTGCCTGCTGCTGTCGCTGGACAGTTCAAAGACCGCAAAACGTTTACGGAATCCACGATCGAGCCAGCGACCACTTCCTTCGGACAGGGCTTCTCGCTGACGCCGATCCAACTTGCTCAGCTACACGCGGCGATCGCGAACGGCGGCAAGCTGGTCCAGCCTCATGTCGTTCAAGGATTGTTTGACAGCAAAGGACAAACTTACTGGAAAGCCAACATTGCGCCGCCGCGTCAGGTGTTCTCGCCAGCGACGACACAGGCCGTGTTGCCGATGATGGAGAGCGTTGTGGCAGACGGCACTGGAAAACCTGCTCAGATTCCGGGCTACCGCATTGGTGGCAAAACCGGAACCGCTCAAAAAGCAAACCCGAATGGTGGCTACTACGAGAACGCCAAGATCACCAGTTTTGTCAGCATTTTTCCGATCGAGGCTCCCCGCTTTGTCGTGGTTGCGGTTGTCGATGAACCCCAAGGCAGTGATGCCTTTGGCGCAACTGTGGCGGCTCCGATCGTCAAAACCATGATGGAAGCCTTAATTACGACTGAAAAGATTCCGCCCAATCCTGCCGCTCCCAAACCAAAGCTCGATTCAGAAGAGGGATAAAGGAATTTGACGTTGCATATCGAGGTCAGCTTGATGCAATGCCGGGATAAGAATTGGACTACCCGAAATTGCCTCCTTGTCTTTATTAGAAATTCAGCAGAGCTTGAAGAATTCGCAAGGCAATGTAGTCGTACACTTACTCAACCGCACCAACAGCCACAGTAGTAAGCATCTCCTTCAGAACGGTCATTCGCCAGGTTGCATGAATTGCCTGAGGTCTGCTCTTGACCCGCATCGGGCAGATGCTCAACATCCCAACTATAGCTGTCGCCAGTCCAGACAGAACCTAGACTAAGAGGAGCGGTGCTAGAGGAAGCTGGGATGGTCAAGGCTTACAGTTACGACCTGCGGCAAAAAGTGATGCAAGCGATCAAACTCGATGGGATGAAAAAGAGCGAA
>NZ_JACJPG010000073.1 GCF_014695955.1 Leptolyngbya sp. FACHB-36
AAGTCTGGGTCATTCGGGGCATCGATCGCCTGCATAATATCGGGCAGTCGCGGCTCCAGCTCTATCAATCGCGCAATCAGCGCGGCTTGCTCCACTGGGGACGGCTGCGTCATGCTAGGGTTGTTGCGCAAGTTGGCGAAGTACGTCATCAGCACGGGGTCCTGCTGCACCTTCGCCTTCAGCGGATCGTAAATGGTTGGCTTCAAGTCGATCTGCGCCCAATTTACCGCAGCATTGATGTACGTATGTCCCGCGATCGACGGCTGATAGACGTTAAAGCCGTTGCGAAACAGGTAATCCGCTAGTCGCCACATCTGATGCGGCTTAGCGCTGAGACCGTGGAAAATCATCACCGTACCGCGAATTGCCTGTCCAGCTTCGTGAAACAGGTAATAAGGATAGGCACCCACCCGACGATCGGGATGGCTATCAATGCGGCGGATATAGGCGTCGATCGCCCGCTTCGTCTGCGTAATCTGCTCAACGGTAGGAATAATCTGGGAAGGACTCATGGTGGAAATTGAGGAATAGTAAGGATTGAAACCAATACGATCGAACTCAAACCGTTTAGTGCACTTAGGTATCCCGAACGACGAACGACGAATCCCTAGCCGCTAGAAGGACGACCCTGGCTGTTTAAGAAACTCCGCTTCTTCCGGTGTCGTGTCTCGCCCCAAAATCGCGTTGCGATGCGGAAAGCGTCCAAATTGCTCAATCACGTTCAAGTGCTTAATTGCGTACGGGTAGGCACTTTTGACATCTGGATCGTCCCTTAGAGCGTGGAACAACTCGACACACTGGCGCTGATGCTCCAGGTTTTCGCTGTGCATCAACGGTAGGTACACGAACCAGCGTTTCACGGGCGGTAGCTCTTGCGATTGTCCAGATTGAATCGCCACGATCGCCGCTGCTTGCGCTTTGGCGTCTGTGGCAAATGCCTGAGGCTGCCCCCGAAACATATTGCGCGGAAACTGATCCAGCACCAGAATCAGCGCCAAACTGCCTTCAGCGGTGGTTTGCCAATCGTCGATTGCGCCGGAAGCCGCTTGCTGGTACACGTCCTGAAAGCGCATGAGAATTTGGTGATCGAAGTCTGGGTCTTTGGAGAACCAAACGCGCCGCGTATTGCCCGTACCAGATTCACTGGGTAAACGATTAAACCAAAAGTGCACAACGTCAGTTGGTCGGGTCATGAATCTTCTGGAGCAAGATGCTTACCATGGTGCTGCTACACGCTCTAGAATCCCGGTTTCCTAATCAAAACGGGTGATTTTTCTCGGCTCGCATCAATATAGCGAGTAGTGAGCAAGACCGTCTAGCCCAACCGCAACCCGACAATGACTAAGTCTCGCCCATCGTTTTCAAATTGGGCGACCCCAGGTAAGTAGCCCCAGCGCTGAAATCCGAACTTCTCAAACAGCTGCAAGCTGGGCAAATTTTCCGCGAAGATAAAGCCGAGCAGGGTCTTGATGTCGAGGCTAGGGCTGTGCGCGATCGCCCGTTGCAGCAGAAGCTGCCCAATCCCTCGACGCTGGTAGTCAGGCGAAACGTAAACGCTGAGTTCGGCAGTTGTGTCATAGGCAGGTCGCCCATAAAACGACTGAAAACCTACCCAACCCACTACAGCTTCATCAATCTCTACGACCCAAAGCGGGCGCTTATCTAAATCGTGGCTGCGAAACCAGCTTAGGCGACTTTCAACCGTGACGGGTTCTACGTCAGCGGTAACAATGCGGCAGGGAATCGCCGCATTGTAGATTGCTATGATCGCTGCTAAATCTGCCTCTACCGCATTCCGAATGTTCATAAGCTGCACTCTACAAGTGAATGTAATGCCGGTGCAACCTTAAGTGATGATGTCCAAACCTCTTGATTGACGCCTCGTCCTTAGCGAAGGAGGGCAACAGAACTGGAGACGATTGAAAGAGTGCACCTTGCTCAGCTTACGATCGACGCAGCACAATGATTGAATCCCTGCGAACTAATTTTAAATCTGCCGTGAC
>NZ_JACJPG010000074.1 GCF_014695955.1 Leptolyngbya sp. FACHB-36
ATTCCTCTAGTCCATGTCCTGTAACACTTTTACGTACTTGTGCCTAATGGATAGCTAATCCTCTAGAGGGAACTAGAGGTTCGTCTGGCTCCCCGTTTCGGTGAGGGGTTGCAGTGCACCTCAGTGGAGCGAAAGCCACCATAACGAATCTCTAACTACCTAGCTTGAAGGCTTCCACAAATAGGCTGAAAGTGAGTCCAACTTTGAGGGCGTTGAGCAGCTCCATTAGCAGGCTACGCGTTGGTGTCCTACGATCGCGATATACAACGCGACTAACGAGTTCGCTGATCAGCACTAGTAGGGCAGCAACCAGCACATCAAGGTCTGCCCGCTGTCCCGCTGTAGTGGCGACGGCAGTCCCTAAAAAATTTCCAAATAGAAGACTGATAATCAGCACTGACAGCCGCCGCCACGGATTTTGTAGCCAGCCCACGAGGCGATCGAGGGATCTATCAATTAAGGTGTTGAGGCGGGTGTTTTGCATGGAAAATAGGGAGAGGCGAGATACAGGAGATGAGGACAAAGAACGGGTGACTCTCTCATGCCTACCCCTCGTGTCTGCTCTCTATTTTTGCTTCGCCCACTCAAATCGATTGTTGTTATTAATAGAGTAACGGGTTAGGGTGACGAGAGCGATGTCAGGGAAGCCAGTGCGAGATCTGAAACGGAAGTGGCATCCTGCCGTTGGCATAGCTCTAGCCGCTGTTGTTTTCTTAGGAAGCGCGTGGGCTGTGGCAGCCCGCTTCTCTCAAACGTCAATATCACCGGTAGAAGCTGAGCGATCGCCCGATTTCAGCGATCGTCCCGATGCATCGCCGAGTCCAGCCCCTGCACCGTCTGTTCCTGCGGCTCAAGCGTCCGCTTCACCGGATGCGACTAGTATTCCAGGGAATCAATCCACCGCTGTTGCGAATCGTCAAGGTAGTTTGCGAATCAGCAACCCGACTGAGTTTCCGACGCGTGTGGTGCTGATGGCAAGAAGGGCGGCTACGCCTGTGAATTATGAGCTTCCAGCGCACTGGGATTTTGCACCGCAAGAAGGGGGAGCCAAGGGGCTGCTTGTGTCGCTGCCCGATCGCAGCATTCGAGTGAAGAAGGGCGATATTCTGGTTGCGTTTGCTCAGGATGGGTCGCGCCGCTACTGGGGACCTTATGTGGTGGGTGAAACGGAGACGCCGCGCTGGAATCCGAAGGCAAAAGAATGGCAGTTTGTTTTACAGCCTTAACTTTCAGTTCTGACAATTAACAGCCTGCGATCAAGTAATGTTCAGAGTTTGAGTGGCTGAAGCGCGTTAATCCCATTGCTCCAGTTCCGCCAGCCAGTACTGAACGAGCGCGCCCACCTGCGTTCGACGAGCTTCAAACGTAGCGGCGATCCAAATAAACAGAAGTCCGAGCAGAATTCCCAACGCCCACAGCAGCAGCGAGTAATTGTTCACGAACAGCCACAGCTGCCGCAGCACTTTGATCATAAACGTCGCCGTACCCACGTAAAGAAAAGCGCGGATGCGCAGCGCCAAGCCTGCAAAAATCATGCCAATGGCTAGCCCGATCGTCAGTAGCCCCTGCACCCAGCTAGCGTCTGATTGATAGAGTGCCGTCAGACTAAACAAGCCCGTGGCAAAACTGCGCAGCCAGTGTCGCGTCTCCTTGGCAGTGGGCGATCGCAGCAGCGGATCGACTTGGGCAAAAAACAGCAGCGACCCACTCAGCAGCGCCATGTACCACAGCGGCTCCGTAACGTTCCGGTCCGAAAATAGCCGCAGCAGCCCCCAATCTGCCAGCAGCAGGCTAAGGTAGCTGAGGCGAACGCGACGTTCAACAGCCGACAGCCACGCGTAAAAGCCAGCCACCAGCCAAAGCGGGGCAAGCGCGATCGTCTCTGCCGTTAGCAGCGTCATGATACCGGGAAGCAGCGTGGCAGCAATCTGCCACGGACGGTTTAGCCAGCCCCATCTAGCCCACGGTAGATAATACAACCCCACCGCAACCAGCGCGGCGATCGCGGCAATCCACGACCAGAACAGAGCTTCGGGCAGCGTGCGATAAAGCAGATAGCACAGCGCTAGCCA
>NZ_JACJPG010000075.1 GCF_014695955.1 Leptolyngbya sp. FACHB-36
TTGCCTCTGGTTGGGGTTTGGCGATCGTAGACACATTGGGACAGAACCAGTTCGGCTTCCGCAATCCCTGAAAGCTCAGCGCCACCAGCAGCAGCGTCCGGCTACAGGTAATCGCCGTGAACATACTAATGGTTACGCCCAGCGCCAGCGTTAAGGCAAAACCGCGCACCAGTCCCGCTCCTAGCCAGAACAGCGCACCACAGGCAATCAGCGTCGTTACGTTGCTATCCAGAATGCTGGAAAACGCGCGATAGAATCCGGCTTCCACCGACCGATACAGCGTTTTGCCAGCCCGCAGTTCCTCCCGCGTGCGCTCAAAAATCAGCACATTCGCGTCTACCGCCATCCCAATGCTAAGAATGAATCCAGCAATTCCGGGCAGCGTCAGCGTTACACCCAGCAGATTAAAGGCGGCGTAGGTCAGCACCGCGTAGATTATCAACGCAATGTCGGCAACCACACCCGGCAGGCGGTAGTACACCACCATGAAGAGCAGCACCAACGTGAGTCCACCCACAGCAGCATAAATGCTGCTCTGGATACTGTCACGTCCCAGCGTTGCTCCCACTGTGCGGTTCTCTACAATCTCGACCGGAACGGGGAGTGCTCCACCCCGAAGCTGAATCGCCAGATCGTTCGCTTCTTCTGCGGTGAAACGACCCGTGATTACCGCGTTGCCTCCGGTAATGCCCGTTTGGGCAAACTCCACGCCCACCGTCGGCGAACTCAGCAGCCCCTCATCCAGGAAAATTCCCAATGTGCGTCCGGTGCCTGCCAGAGCTTTGGTCAACTCCGCAAACAACTCGCCGCCCCGCTGGTCAAACTTCAAGCCCACGTTCCAGTTATTAGCTGCCCCGGCAGGCTCGGCAAACGCATCTTGCAGGTTTTTGCCGCCTAAGCCCGTCTTGTCGTAGAAGCTTGCGATCTCCGCATTGCTTCGTTTGATGGCTGCCTGGTTCTCAGCGATCGCTTTTTCGTCATTGCCTTTGCGGAGTTCTGCCTGCTTGGCGAGCAGTTCGCGCCGCAGTTCAGACTCAATCTGAAGCTGGGCTTCAGTGCCTGATTTCTGGCGACGAAAGTCGAGTTGCGCGGTGCCACCGAGAACGCGCTCTGCCTGTTGAGGGTCGTTGACTCCGGGCAGTTGCACCAAGATCTGGTCGTTACCAACGGTTTGCACCAGCGGTTCCGATACGCCCAGTCCGTTCACCCGCCCTTCAATGACGCGCTGGACGGCTTCCAGTTCGCGCTCCGTAATTTGCTTAATCTCAGGCGTTGTTTTGACCTGAATCGTAAGCTGGGAGCCGCCTTGCAGGTCAAGACCTAACCGAGCTGGAATCTTGACGATCGTTACCACCGCCGCGATAACCAACACCAAAATCAATATCAGAAGCGATCGCTGTCTTTGCATACCGTAATCTGTTCAACAAACGCTATGATAGCGCTTCCAAGTTTTGAGTTAGGCGCTGCAAGTTTTGCATTTAGTTACAGCCTTCGCAGCGATTGGTTCTTGACTGAGTTTGCTTTGCAGCCCGACTAGCCACACCAATTACTTCCGCTCATCCAGCCAAGCCATTCCTGCTCCTGCGGCTTCTGCCAGCACACTAATTAGTCGATACAGCGCCACTACGCTCAGCACGATTGCGGGAGAAAACGTCTGACCCAGCAGCGCGATCGCCGTTGCCTCAAATACGCCCACGCCGCCCGGAGCACCAGGAACGACCAAACCCAGCAGCCAAGACAAACTGAACGCGCTGAGAACAAGCGACAGTTCTCCAGAGTCGATCGGGCTAATTGCCAAAAACGTCAGCAGAAAGCCCAGTCCGCGCAGCACCAAAAAGCCCAGTTCTCCTAGAAGCGCCGCCACCGGATACTGCTGCAGCGTAAAGGGAGCGGCATCGGTGGATTTCTGCTTCAGCTTGCTAAGCGTGCGGATAAGGGGGTTCAGCACACGGGGATGGATGGATGCAAGGACGATCGCCAGCGCCACCCACTGCATCGCCAGCACTGGCAGCCCATACCGTGCCGCAATTTGCTGGCTGCACACCAGCGTCACAATCAGCGCTGACGCCGCCATTA
>NZ_JACJPG010000076.1 GCF_014695955.1 Leptolyngbya sp. FACHB-36
TGAACTGCGATCGTACTTCCAGCGAGAGTGGGCACACGCCAGTACCACGTTAGGAATCGGCTTGCTGCGCGATCGTCAAGCGGTCGAGGCTCGTGCTTACCTATGGCAATCGCTCCAGCAGTATCCCTGGAACCCCCGCAGCTTATCGGCTTTGGCGCTCAGCTATCTGCCTCAATCGATCGCGTATCCATTCATTCACCTGCGGAATCCCAATCTGCTGTCTCGCGCCCGCTAGTAGGGCTACGGACTCGCTAGAAAGCGTTCGTTCGATCAAGCACCACAACTTTTTGGTGAACGGCTATCCGCAGATAGCCGTTCATTTTTTCATAGTCAGCCATCGCGATTGCCTACCTGCCAAACAGCAGCCAAATTCCGCCCAGTGCAACGACCACTCCCAAAATTGCCCGTGCGCTCACTCGATTGCCCATTGCCAGCGCGATCGCCGTGACAAATAGCGGACTCGTCGCGCTGAGAGATTGGGCAATGCCCGTTGGCGCATACTTAAGCGACAGTTGCTGAAGCCAGATGGCGAGGTAGGTACTGGCAAAAGCGGTAGCGGCGATCGTCAGCGCCAACTGCGGCGATCGCAGCGGTTTTAAGTCTTGGGGCGATCGTCGTTGCAGCAGTCGCCACACCAGCAGCACCAGCACACCCGCCGCCAACCGGATAAACGTGCTCCATAGTGGATCGACCGCTGCCTCCAACAGCGCGGCTCTAGACAGCACTGCGCCGCCTGCTTGCCCAACTGCCGCCAGCACACCGAAGCCCACGCCGCTAAGGGAGGTAGCTTGGGGAATCTCTGGGGTGCGCTCTACCACAACCCACACAACGCCTACGATCGTCAGCGCAATTCCAGCCCATGCTCCAGTCTGTAATTGTTCGTTCAGAAACTGTGCGGCTAAAACCGCTGCCAGTGGCGGAGCCAGCGCTTCTAGCACCAGCGATCGTCGTGGACCAATCCGATTCAGCGCCTGAAAATAAGCGGTGTCTCCAAAACCAATCCCGATCGCGCCGCTCAGCAGCAGCAGTCCCAGCGAGTGGGTGCTCACCTGCGGCAGCAGTTCCCCCCGCAGCAGCAGCGTCAGAACCAGCAGCACGATCGCCACGCACCCTTTGACGAGGTTTAGCATCAGGGGCGATAGCTGCCGTCCCACTTGGGTATAGACGATCGACGCGACTGCCCAAATTGCCGCCGCGCCCAGCGCTGCTAGTTCACCTCGAAACTCCGCAAGAAAAACAACCATGAAAAAATGCAGACGTTATGGCAGTACCCACTAGACCCCTACGGTATCGCAGGTTGCCCGTAGCCGATCAAGTGTAAGCATGCCGAATCTTGCCGTTGCTGGGCAGCGTTACACCACCGCGCTGTAGAGGATCAAATTTTTTATCGTCTTCTTTTCTATTTGCTTAATGCTACAGTGCTTTACTTAGAGAAATAGTTAATCCGATCGCTTTAACTGAATACATCAACGATTACGCTTTATCTTCTTAAATAAGTAGAGGATTGCACCTCCATAGGTTGATTAAGCCTGGAATCTCAAACGTTACAAAGGGAGACGTAAGCAATCATTTTTGTTCCGATTGCTTCTTACGAGAAAACAAGTTTTGCTGATGGTTTGCACGCGCCTCTAACGCTGAGCGTTCAAGCTACAAAAGTTTCAGTCACTAGCGACTGCTAAGTAGAAATGCTTTGTTGAATGCATTTTCTATGGCATTGTCTGCGTGTTTCTGAATGCTGCAAACCATTGAGTTTAACCGCATCAAATATCAAGGAGAAATTCATGTTTTTGCACCAAAAGCGACTCCAGTACTTCACTCCGCCTGACCAACCCGATCCAATCTACGCAAAAAAACTGCAAGAGTTGATCGGCGGTCCGATGGGTGAAATGACTGTGATGATGCAGTACCTATTTCAGGGCTGGAACTGCCGTGGACCTGCTAAATATCGCGATATGCTGCTGGACATCGGCACCGAGGAAATTGGTCACGTTGAAATGCTGGCAACGATGGTCGCCCATCTGCTAGATAAAGCACCGCTCAAAGTGCAAGAAGATGGCGCGAAAGACCCGATCGTTGGCGC
>NZ_JACJPG010000077.1 GCF_014695955.1 Leptolyngbya sp. FACHB-36
GACGAAACACAAACGCTCCTTCTTCGGTTTCGCCGCCTGAGAGAAAGTCAATTTGCTGATCGCCTGCTTCTTCAACGCGATCGTTGACCCGCAACTCAGCAACAATTTGCACCGACTCCACCGTTTCGCCCCCTGTGTTAGCGACCTCAAACGGCACATAGAACTGCCCCTCGGCTTCTCGTACGGCTTCAGTGCGATTGATCACAAGAACAGGAGGACGATCGCGCTCCGTAACCCAGGCGTAGCTCACTAATCCCGCGATCGCAGCCAAAATTGCGGTGGCAATGCCAAAGGTGATCCACTCGGCAGGAGTGCGGGAAGGACGTTCGGTGGAGTCAGGCATAGAGGATAATTCAAAATTACGAATTCTAAACAGCGAGACGCCCAGCCGCTCCGCCGATCGTCGTAGGCAGTGCAAGAATCAGCGTTTGTGTGAGCCAGGATTGCCAGGGATCATCGAACTGCAGCTTATCAAAGAAGAAAAGCATCGCAGCGGCAGCAATTAGCGACACCAGATAGGCGGAGATCGTCTCGCTGAGGGGACGCTGAAAAATTCCCTGCTGGTTGTGGCGCTTCGGCTGGTTGGCAAAACCTGCTTCAAAAACGATGCCGTAGGAAATTATCAGCGAGATCGCCATCATGGCTAGCAGCCACGGCGGAGAGGTGGCTGCCGCCAGCATCGGAATTTCGTCTGTGGGAGCAATGTTGAAGGCGATAATGGTGCCGCCAATCAGTGTTGCACCAACGTCGGATAGCGTTGCGTTAAGGTCGCCCTCTCCGGATTGCTTTGGTGAGTCGCCTTCGCGATCGCCGTCGCTGAGGAACTGATTTGCCAGCGCCACGCCCAGCGTGAACGGAACACCTTCGTAGATTAGCTTCCCCAGCGCTTCGTTCAGCGGCGTTTGCAGGGTGATTTCTCGCAGCAGTACGAGAATCACGGTTGCACAAACCAGCCCAAGCGCCATCGCTTCGATCGTGTCGATTGCCGCATTGACCGCGTTAATGGTGTCGGTCTTGCGAAAGCCGCAGGTGCGATTCAACAGAAACACGATCGCAAAGGTCAGCAGCAGCGCCATCAGCAGACGCACTGGAGCGATCGAAGAGCCGATCCACCACACCTCCATTGTGTAGAGCAGCGGAATCCCAAACAGAAAGCCGCCGGATGCGCCCCGAACCAGATCATCTAGTTCGGTGGACCACATTGTCGATCGTTTCTTTTGGCGTCCCATTTTGGCAATTCTGACTCACTGGGATCAGCCTATAGCTTGGTCTTTAGCCCTGTCTACTCCTGAAAGATAGACCCGTTTAGATTGCAAGAAAACGTCAAACAACAGCAAGCTCTCTAGCAGCTCATGCAGCTTGCAGGATGGGCTGCGTTTGGCTAATCACGCTAACGTTTGGATCAAGGACATCCCCAGCGTTAAACACATAATTGAACGCGCCTTGATCGCCCAGCAAATTGGCTCTTAAAAACAGTCCACTCCATCGCGCGATCGTCTCGATCGCCGTCGTCTGATCCAACGTGGGTCGGTTCGGCTCCCGCAGCAAATTATCCTCATTCGTGATGCCGTAGTGGTTCGCGCCCTCTACTGTGATTAGCGCTTTGGGCGGATTGAGAATGTTATCGTAGGTGGTTTGGCTTCCGGACGGTGCCGCAACACCATCCAGGCTACCGACGATTAAGCCGAGCGGAATTCCCTCATTATTAAGTGGCAGGAATTCCTGAGTTAGCTGATCTCGAAAACTGGTGCCATAGAAAATGCCCGCTTTTAACTCTGGCGGAATCGTGTAGCCCGGTGAGCAAATTCCAAATACACACACCTCGTCCTGCGATGCACCTAATCCGACTGCTCCGCCAAACGAATGTCCCAGCAGCCCCAGCGTGTCGGTATCCACAATCTTGAAAATCGGCGATTCAGCATCCGCGTCTTCCGCTTTCAGTTGCGCCAGCACATCGTTTACGTCCTGCTGCTCCGGAAACAGCCCCGTGAAGACTGGACCACCCGGAACCGCCAACGTCCGCTCATTATTAGGAACCACCACCACAAAGCCATAGCTGGCAACTTGTGAAGCAAAATCCGAGTAATCGGACTT
>NZ_JACJPG010000078.1 GCF_014695955.1 Leptolyngbya sp. FACHB-36
GACGAACCCACCGCTGCCCTCGGCGTTGTCCAAACCCGCCAAGTGCTGAACCTAATTCTGCGCTTGAAGGAGCAGGGTCTTGCCGTTGTGGTGATCTCGCACAACTTGCACGACGTGTTTGAAGTGGTCGATCGCATCGTCGTGATGCGGTTGGGACAGCGTGCCGCCACCTTCCGCCTCAGCGACCCCACCACCACCCGCGAGCGCGTTGTCGGAGCCATCACCGGGGCTGAATCTAGCGTGGCTCCGCCACAGGCGCACGTCTAAGCGAATCGCGATTCGCTCTCACTCCTCACTCTTCATTCCTGACTCAAACAATGACTCTCGATCGAAATCCTGCTCCTACGGAGAATAGGGCAGCCTCTGAGCCTCTCACAGGCGCGGAACCTCATCCGCCTGCCCCGAAAGGTCGGTTTAGTTTGCGATCGCTGATGCGCGGCGATTTGGGATTTTTGCCTGTTTTGCTGACGCTAGGGCTGATCGCGCTGTACTTCCAAATCACCACTAACGGTGTGTTCTTTCAAGCACGAAATCTCACGAACCTGACGCAGCAAATTGTGGTGATTAGCATTCTTAGCACGGCGGCGGTTTTGGTGCTGCTGCTGGGCGAGATTGATTTGAGTTTGGCCGCGGTGGCGCAGGCGTGTGCCGCCGTCATGGCAACGCTATCGGTGTATCAAAGCTGGAATGCGTGGGCGGCGATCGGCGCTGCCTTACTCGTCGGCGCGGTGATCGGCCTGATCAACGGGTTCTTCGTCGCGGTGCTGCGAGTGCCGTCGTTTATCGTCACGCTGGCAGGATCGATCGGCTATGCCGGACTGCTGCTGCTGGTGATGGGGCGGCAAAGCACCTTAATCGTGCGCGACCCGACGATTCGTTCCCTTGCGCCTACGTACCTCGACCCAGCGCTGAGCTGGGGCATTCCCCTCATCGTGGTGGGGCTGTACGCTGCCGGACTCTGGTTCGAGCAGCAGCGACGAGCACGAGTGGGACTGAGCACCCGATCGACCGGAAAGCTAGTAGCACAAATCGCGGGCGTGCTTGCCCTCACGATTCTGGTCGTGTTTCTGTTCCAGTCCTATCAGGGCGTACCGCAGGCCGTGCTGATTTCTCTCGGCATCATCCTGGTATTCTGGCTGCTGCTGCGGAAAACACCGTTCGGACGGCACCTCTACGCCGTGGGCGGCAGCGCTGAAGCGGCTCGACGCGCGGGCATCAACGTTGTCGGCATGAAGATCATCGTGTTCACTCTGGCATCGACGTTGGCAGCGGTGGCTGGAATTATGCTGACCTCGCGCAGTACCGCAGTGGCAACGCAGATTAGCGCGACGCTGCTGCTAAACGCGATCGCTGCCGCTGTGATTGGCGGTGTTAGCTTGTTTGGTGGACGCGGCTCCGTTTGGGCGGTGGTGCTGGGTGCGCTGGTGATAGGCAGTCTGGACAACGGTTTGGACTTGCTGAACCAGGATCAGAGCGTCAAGAACATCGTTCAAGGCGCGGTGCTGGTGCTGGCAGTCACGGCTGATGCGCTGGTGCGGCGATCGAATCCCGTACGGGGTCGCTGACCCAGTTTGACGATGATTTAAGCCGATATGCTGCCGTGTTTACAGAAAACACGGCAGCTTCTAGCAGTTCTCATTGTGGAAATTCAATCAACGAGTTGCTTGGGTTGGACGATGTCTAGAGAACTCGATCACCAAAATAGCGGAATAGATGTCCGTAGTGAGAGTTGTTTTTTTTGCCGCTTTGCCCGTCAATCAACCCTGATGCTAGTCTGTGGATAGCCTCGTAGAAGCACAGCGTGGATGCCCAAGAAAGTTCGAGAATTAAAGCAGGCAATCGCCAAAGCGGGTTATACGCTGCTGAAAAAGCGAGGCAAGGGAAGTCATACGTTCTGGGTGCATTCCTCATTACCAGAAGATCCGTTGGTGATCCCTGGAAACGATGGAGAGGATGCGCCTAGATACCTTGAAAAAGAAGTTGAGAGAGTGTTGCAGAAGCTAGCAGATCTGGAGAAGGAATGATGCCGCATTACAGCGTACTGATTCAGTGGTCTGAGGAAGATCAGCTTTACCTAGTCCACTTACCAGAGTTTCCAGCACAGCATTTCGTT
>NZ_JACJPG010000079.1 GCF_014695955.1 Leptolyngbya sp. FACHB-36
ATCGAGTCTGCCAAAATCCAATTGCAGACCACGCGCAACGTTGAGATCAACCAGGAGCAGCAGCTGTCAGCACTCCGTGCCAAGTTCGCAGCCGGAACGATCGGGGCAGCAGAATTCGAGAAGCGGGAGCGCGACCTGACCAATTCCCTGTCAGATCTGAAAACCCGCAAGGCAGAGCAGGAATTGGCGCTGCAGGAGGCAGTGAACCGCAAGATTATCGAAGGGCTGCAGCTTGCTAACCAGCGGGCAGAAGCGGCAATCAACCGCAGCGCCACGACCCGAACGATCGCGGCGAAGCGAGAGTTGCTGAACGACCCCAACGCCACCGACCCAGTGACGGGCGAGTTTGCTGATCGTCGGCTCAGCCGCGTCACTCAGAAGATTGAGGCAGGGGCGATTGACGATCGGGTGAAGTTGGTTCAGAAGGAACTTGCCGACAACCAGAAGCTATTTAACGAGAAGCGTAGAAGTCGTAAGGAGTTTGAACAGGAAGAAATTTCTCTTCAGCAGAAATTAGCCGACCTGAACAATCAGCGCGTGGATATCGAACTCCAGCGCCAGAAGGAGCTACGCGACTCCTACAAGGCGCTGCGTGACTCGCGAATCAAACAGGAGGAGGAATTCAGCAAGGCGCAGCAGGCGAGTCTAGACCGCTCTAAGCAGCTAATTGAAGCGCAGGCGCGCCTGAGTAAAGCCAAGTCGGAAGCGTCGCTAGCGGTGGATGACTCGCGGTTGCGCAGCATTGATCGAGCCACTGAGCTGAAGAAGAAAATTGACGACGACAGCACCGACCCAGCGGTGAAGGCAGTGGCGCGGCGGCAGTTGGAGCAGATCGGCGTTGACCCCAGCGCGACAGAGCTGCAGATTGCCGAGCAGAAAGCGCAAATCGAGAACGAAATCGCCGCCAAGAAAATTGCGGCTCAGGAGCAAGAGTTTAAGACGGCTCAAATGCTCTTAGAGCTGGACCTCCAGCGCGAACAGATTGCTGCACGGTTGGAGAAGCGAAAAGCCGATCGGGGTCGCCTGGAAGCAGAGAAATCCCGCAATGAAGCCGAACGCGACTACAACACAGCGCTGAAGGGTGGCGATGCCAGGGAAATCCAGCTTGCGAAGAATAATTTAGAGCTAGCGGGCGCAGATGTGGGGCTGGCGGCTCAAGGGCAGCGAGATGCCAGCGAAAGCCTCAGCCTGATTGATCAAACCGCCGATCAGCGACGGGAGGCGCTGAGGCTGGAACAGCAGAAAACGCGCGAGAACACGGCGGAGGATGAGTTCCTGCGGCTGCAAAACCAGGAGCTGTCGATCGCCGAATTGGGCGGGAAGACACCCAACGCGCCGAGCAGCTTTATTACCCCAAACGCACTAGACGCCTATAGCAACATTCGCAACGCAGGCGGCAACCTGTCTGGGATGCAGGCGCGGCAGCCCATCTCTCAGCAGGCAGGCAACGTGATCAACCTGCCGGGAATGTCGGGGATGACCGCAGGCGGCGGGCTAACCGTGACGCCCTCGACTGGTGTGGGGGCGATCGCGCCTCCCATACCTCAGCCAGACTTCAGCAAGGCAACCATTACCCCAAGCGAGGGTAAGGGGCAATCCTTCAGCCAGGAGTTGGTTGGCTTCTTAGGGTCCAAGCTGGACCTGCTGAACAGCAATATTGCAAAGCTGGCGAACTCACCCAGAAGCCTCAGCTTTACCTCTCAGGACCCGGTAAGCGATTTTGCCGACTTCCAGAATGGGCAGGCAGCCTCACTGATGCGAGGTTAAGCGGCTCAAAAACCATGAAATTTTTACGAAAAAACTACGGCCTTTTTCTGCAAAAACTGCGACTACTTTGTAGAAAATCTGTGGCTTCTAAAGTAGCCGAATATCAAGCCTGGCGCAGGTTGGCTGCTTAAAAGCCCATGAAAAAGCCCACCCAAAACCCATGGGTTTTTTCTGCAAAGATTCGACTACTTTACAGGAACTTTTTTACAGGGGCTTTCTGGCTTCTAAAGTAGCCGAATGTCAAGCCTGGCGCGGGTTGGCTGAGCAAGCTGCGTCGATGATGCGGAGTAGCTCAAAAACCCACTCAAAACGCCGTGGGCTTTTTCTGCAAAAACTGCAACGATTTTGCAGAGACCCTGTGACTTCCAGAATGGCTGAATGCCAAGCCTGGCGTGGGTTGGCTGCTCAAAAGCCCGTGAAAAAGCCTACGGCGTTTAGATTCAACTTTCCTGCAATAAATACTATGATTTTGCAATGAATCCGTCACAAAACGCTTGTAGCGGTGCGTCAAACACTGTTACAACTAAGTTACAACTGTGACTTCCTAGGTTCGCCTGGGAAATACCCCTGATCATCACTGCAAGCTACTTATAACTGTGTTCCAGGTATCTTGCGGCTCTGACCAGGAACGAATAAGGAGGGGCTAAAACGGTGGTAACCGCTGTCTTAAATAACCATAACCTTAGTTTTGAGCAGATTGAGCGGGAGATTCGACACCTACCGAGAAGAGTTTCTCATTTTCCAGAGTTTGGTCCTCAAGGGCAAAATAAGAACTCTTCAAAGTTTGTAAGGCTTTGTCAGACGCTTAACGAATTAGCAGATTCTATAAGTAGAGACTGGCATCAGATGCAGCCTGAAGAGCGAGAGCAATGGAAGAGGCTTGCCTACTCATTGGTTCGTGAGCCTGAGCATAAGAACTTCTTCTACAGACTTGTTCACAAGGTTAGATTTTCTGTTCAAGTCTTTGTCTTAATACAGAGAGGCGAGGTAGATGCGCTTTTAGAGTGTGTTGAAGCACTAGATCGTCTGATAGACAATATTTTTGATGCGATTGAGCGAGAAGATCCTTTGTACCAAAAAGTTTTAACTGATACCCTAGAAGAGTTAAAGACTACTCCTGCGATTCAGTTAGGACCGGAGGATACCCGTGAGTGGCTCCGAAGTATATCAAGTGGTGCGGATGAGGAAGTTTGAAACTTCCTACGAAAGCCTAATCAAACACCACTACAAAAGAGACAAGAAATCAAGAGCTATTTTCGAGCGGCTACTCGAGGATTTTCTAGCTGAGCTTTGCGTCAATCCTCGTCCTAATAATGCCGATCTGCAAGCCTTTCCTGCTAACAGCAGAGAAGAGGGATTTGAATTCTGGAAGAAGCGGTGGTCATCTCTTCCAGGATTACGAGGGGCTGCAAAATTCGGTAGGCTGCTGTATGTTGTTTGTGAGCCAAAGCGACTTGTTTACTTATTCTGGATCTACACTCACGAAGAGTACGGCGAGCCTCGGAGTCAGCCGCCTGCGAAAGATTTAAGTCGAGAAATTGATTCAATTGTTGAAGACTCGAAGACTAAGGTTGATGACGCTGATCCACTAATCAGCGTCATTTCTGTTGAAGGGGATACTTCAATAAGCTTTTAACAATGTAGATACAACAAAAAACCGCCCCAGTTGGAGCGGCTTTTGCTATTTGCGGCTATTACTATCAACGATCAGGTCAGATTCTTCAAAAGGACTGTACCACGCCGACCACAGCGAGCCAACAGATGATTAAGCTGTTCTAAATCGTTTGATTTAGAACTGGGATCAATTGCTTGAAAACAGCTTGCTGTTTCCTGTACTGAGTTCGTAGGGTTCTGCATGCCGCGTACTCTGTCCATTGTCTCCCGGAACTGCTCCCTCCGAAGCTCTCTCACTAGCTCCTTCGTCTGTGTTCTGTTCATCTTGCCCACCCACTTCTTGACTATCCACGCTTACAGGCTCGATCCACTTGATAATGCCTGGATCTAAAGGCGACCGCACCAACCCTAAGAGTAACCTTTCTACAGCGAGTTCCGCCTCCGTAGGCTCTCTAACATTCTCAAACAGCTGTGTTGCCTCCTCGAAGTCTATCACGAAGCTATGACTGTGATACCCAGAGCTAAGTTGTGTTATGGCTTGCAGCGCTTTTTGAGTTAGAGGTCTACTACGAGTGTCGCTCAACCGCTTCCCGTAGTCCTGTGCAATCTGCATGACTCGATTCATTTCACCTATCCGCAGTGGATCAATCTGAGTCGAAACCGGAGTGAGCAGTTGTACCGCCATAGAACTAGCAATATCCGCAGCAGTTTTGGTGCTAAGCCCTCCTTGGGTACTAGAAATGAGGTCAAGGAAGTAAGACTCAAAGTACGTGAAGGCTTGCGCTCCAAGCACGTCGAGCGCTTGCTGGATATCTAAACCTGACTCCCGCCAAAACAATTCATCCCGCTTAGATACCTGCACGTCCAAAGGACCAAATTCTCCAAAGTCGGACATGACGATTTCATCAGCACCTAACGCCATCAACGTTCCGGCACTCTTGCAATGCCCAAATACGAACAAAGTGATTTGGTCGTACCGACGTTGCAAAAACCGCATGATCTGAAAAGCGGCGTCTGCGTCTCCTCCATGAGTCGTCAAAATCAACCCAGCATTCTTGCGAGGGTTGTCAATCCTTCGGGCTTCTTGAATCAAGCAGTCGGCATACTCTCTAGCGATTTGCGCACTATAGAGGAATATGTCTGCCTCTAAAGATTCAGCCAACGGGTTAACTGCGTTAGCAATTGCCTTAGCAAGAGTTTCGCTCAAAGAAGTATCCTCCTACTGCACTACAAGAATGAGTCAAAAGTATTGCGGAGGTCGCAACACCTGATAGCGAGATTAACTCTAGCGTTCTACGGTAACACACCCTTTGTTGAATGACTGCTTCAAACTAATGCTGTAGGCATAGCAAAAGCCGCCCCGGTTGGAGCGGCGATCGAGCTTTGGACAGTGGCTAGAGCGATTGAATCGACTCTTCAGTCATGACATCACAGTAGGTGCGGGGATGCTCAAACTGAACCCAGTAGCGCCAGCCTGCTTCACCTTCATAGCGGCTGGGTTCAAACACATACAGCGCTCCCAAAATGACTCCGCTTTCGGTGTAGTGGATACCGCTTTCGGTGTCTTCGTAGGGGGACAGAACTCGCTGCCCTGTGTGGAACTTGGGAGGGGTTAAGGTGATTAACGCCATAGCGCTCCTCCGGCTGCTGATTTGAGTGATGTGACGGCTAAGGCAGCTTTGACCGATCGTTCTAGATGCAACGCTACCTGGTCCCAAGCTTGCCGTGATGCCAGATCCCCGTCTAGCCTGCTTTGCTGCTCTACCATGTCGGTGAGTCGGTCTAGAACTTCTGGCAGCGTGTGCCGGAGGACTAGACAGTGCAGTTCGACCTGAAGCGTGCTGAGGGGAATGGAGCAGCCGCATTCACAGCGACGCGGAAATACGAGATCATCCATTAGCACACCTCCTGTGGCAGTGCGGGGCGAACTCGCTCCTCAGACACCATGTACTTGAGTTCGTCGTGAGAAAAGGCAGGCAGTTCGATGTCGTAGTCCCATCCGGGCGCGTTGACGCCTTGACTCAGGGCAACATCACGACTGGTGTAGGTCATGCCACAGATGCGCCCTTCAATCTCTTTCTCCAGACGAACCAGAACACGATCGCCGATTTTGTAGCGCGGCATGGGGATGTCAGATGGCAGGTTGATGATGATTTGCTGAGTCATGATTGCTGCGCCTCCACAACGGCTTGAATCGCTGCGTCTAATAGGTCGATATCGGAGCCAGAGTAGGAGTTGACCATGCGGCTGACACCTCCGACGATTTGCTCACGTTTGGGCGGCTCTGCCCCGTAGCGCTCTCGGTAGAAGCGGGCGGCGAACAGTCCAGCCTGAAGCAACTGCCGATGATCCAGCGTGTACCCCAGTTCGGCAGCACGATCGCTGATGGGCAGTTCCAGACGATCGTCGCTGCTGGTAGAAGGCAGGCTGGTTTGTCCGACCATCAGCGTCATCAGTCGCGCTTTCAGCAGCGTTTTCTGGTTTTCGTCGGGTCCGCCTAAGTAGCGGTTCATGATGCGAATGCCAGCTTCCATCTGCTTGACGGGATCAACGGCTTTTGTGGCAGGCTTGGAACGCTTGGACTTCATAGGTTTGGACGGCTTGTCCAGACCCGTTTCACCAGCAGCAGGCAGGGCGCGAAGCAGTTGGTTCGCCTGTCGAATGGTTTCTACGCTTGCAGCGCGGATGCGGTCCCAGTTCTCTGCGATGCGCTGATACAGCGTCGCGGCACTGGAAGACATCGGCTTATTGGTGCGGGGGTTTTTCAGGTTGGCTTTGCGAAAGGCTTCCCAGTTGCCGTGTCCTACCACTGCCTTGAGTTGCAGCAGGCGATCGCCCATATCCTTGGCAAGCTGTAAGGCTTTGGGTAGCTGCTCAACAACGACTTCAAACTGCCCATACAGGGTATTGATTTCGGTGATGAGGGTATCGACAGATTCCGATATGGGAATTCCCATATCGATGGATGGAGTCTCTGCAACCGATGCACCCTGAAGCTGTCGCCTAGCTGCGGAGAAGGCTTTAACTAAGTCGATTTTGAATTGAACAACTTGAGGTGTGTTGCGACTTAGGGTAGAAACGAAGGTCGCTTGATCTTCGGTGAGGAAGGCGATCCGTTCTGTAGAAGTGTTGCCCTGCTTGGTTTTGAACTCTCGCGTTTCAAACGCGACAGCTCCAAAAGCGCCTTCAATCTTGCTCAAAAATTTGTCTAGGGTTGCCAGGAAGTTCTTGTGCTCGATTCCCAACCCCTCAGCAATTAAACGCGAATCAACAACTAGAGCGCCTTCGCAGGAACGACACAACCTTGGCAGAGTCGCCCTCAGCTTCCACAACGGCGAATGGGTTGTACTGGTTTCAGATGACCTGATCAGCCGCGTTCTGCCGTTCTAATCCGGAATTCCGGACGGCACTACAAAACCGCGATCGTTCCTCACTGAACGATCGCGGTTTTGTTTTGGGCTACCATCCCAGAGAATTAAGGGAAGAGTCGCTTCGACGTGATCGCTTCAACTTTTGATCCGCGATTGACCTTATCTTTGCGTACATTGCAGAAATAATCTCGTCTAGGTCTTCCTCGTTTATCCAAGAAATTGAAGCCGTATCCCTTCGCAAAAGATCTCTAAGTTCAGCATCAGGATCGGCTTCCTCCTCAACATCGGGATCAGTTTCCTCCCGAGCAATCTGCGCTGCTTTGAACTGTTCTGATATCTCCTTGAGCTTTGCTGCTCCGAGCCGAAACCTTTCCATACTGCTTTCCACTGAAAAGCTCGCACCTTCAGATCCATTAGCAGGTTCCACTTTCTGAGCAGCCTGCGCTATCACTTCCACCTGCTCTAATTCAGCAACATGCTGCTGAATTAAACGACACAAAACTCTCGCCTGCTTGAGTTGGACCTCCAACAACCTCACGATTTTTACACAAACAGCACGATCGACAGAATTCTGAAAAACTGCTCCCATCTCCTGCTTCTCAAACGCAGATTTAGCCGCAGCTTGACATGCAACCGCTTTGCTTTTGTAAGCCTGAATGCGCTGCTCTAATTCAGCACAAGCAGTTTCCAAAATCCTTGATGTGTCACTGAAGTTGCGGGTTACAGACTCAAGACTGGGAGTAGCTACAGGCGCACCGTTCTGAGCTAAAAGGGCTTCCAATGCTTCAAAACTCTTGGCATTCATTTACTTTGACCGGGTAAACGTTGTGCTTAACGTACCCCACGGGAGTCTTATGGGTCATCTGATTCGCCGCCTTCTTGATAAGTTAAACATGGTTTCTTTCTGTCAATATGGGACGAAGCGATCGCCACAGACTTTGACCGGGATGGGCAGTCGCCTCAAAAACCGCGATCGCGCTCTTCCAAGGGGTAGCGATCGCGGTTTTGCTTTGGGCACCTTGAGCAAGCACCCCTTGGAAGGACCCATGACCCAACAGAAGCCAGCTAACACAGGCGCAAATCCCGCTGTCGCTGAATTAAAAGCATTGCGAAACGAATTTGCTCGCGTCAGAGAAGAACTTACGGAGCTTAGATCCGAACTGAAAAGCCGCAAAATGCCTGACATCACAGATCAGGTTGCAAAAGGCGTTGTTCTGGCTGGCGTATTTTGGGCAGTTCTGCTTTGGTTTTTCCGATCGCTCTAGTCAGGTAGGAACACCAAGGGGCAGCCACCGTATTGCCCCATGCGCCGCTTCCTTGCTCTGTCGATCGACGGTATCAGCCTCAGAATCAGCGAGTTTGCCTCCAACGGCTACGAAGTGACCTATGCCGATACAGGCGATGTGTCCTACTCGCTGGCAGGGTTTGCGGTCGCAGATGGTCCCGGATTCGAGCCAAAGCGCGTCTGGACGATCAACGCTTTCCTAACGCTGGCAGAGTGGCAGCAGCTCCAATTTATCTACGCTCGATCGGAGCGCAAGCGGCGGCAGCCTCCCACAAACTTCGGCATCGCGTGCGACGACACGGTTCAGCCTGTTATTGAGGACAGCAACGCCAGAACCCGCGCGATCGTTCCCGGCGGCACGGTCACACAGTTCGTCAGCGGCGGCATTACCTATCCGGCACGGTTCTCGGTGCGGATGTTTCAGCCCAAGGCGACTGAACTAGCGGGTTTGAAGCCATTCCAGACCAGCTTTGTGCTGAAGGAACTGGATAAGGTCGCGCCATGACGATCAATCTGTCAGTTCGGCAGTACGCCATCACGATCGCGGGGCTGGACTGCACCAAGCCGCTGATTTCTTTCGCAGGTAGCGATTCCAAAATTGACCAGTCCGGGCTGATTACCTTTAAGGGCAGTTTGACGCTGGGACGCCCGGAAGCGTTTGAGAGTATTGACGATCGGATCAGCGACCGGTGGGCGCGTGGCAATCCGATCGGGCTGCGGATTGCTGATAACAGTCAAGCTCTGCGGTTGCCCCCCAGGGGCGGGACGCTGTTTATTTTGGATTCCAGCTACGACCCCAAGGCAGGGCGGCTGGAGATTCAGTTTGGCGATATCTTCGAGCTGCTGCGCTTCCGAGAGCCGAAGGGCGACGCTTCTAAAATCTGCCTCGGCACCAAAACGACGCGGACGCAGATTATTAATAATTTGTTGGCGGCTGCAGGCGTGCCGCTGCTGATTGACGAGGTTCCGGGCTACCTGCACGCTGCAACGCCTCGACTGCTGGAGTCAAGCTATATCGAGCAAGCAGGGGCGATCGCGGCGGCGGCAGGCTACTTTCTCTGGGTTGATACCAGCGGCAACGTGAGAGCGTCGGCGATTAACTCGAACCCCGTTGCACCTCA
>NZ_JACJPG010000008.1 GCF_014695955.1 Leptolyngbya sp. FACHB-36
TACTACAGGCGTCGGAAAATTTGGCGATGTTGGGAAGCGCAGCGAAGGGCGCGATCGCGCCGTTCAAAACTGAGGATTGAGGATTTCTTGTGTTGAAATGGTGAGGCAGTCAGAGGCAGCAGGACGCAGCAAACACCTTTAGAACAAGGCTTTGAGCATGACCCGAGGACTGAGCAGGATCGTGGGTGGCTTCATCAGGTGAGCCATCTCAATAAACTGAAGATGTAGATCAGGGTCATTGTGAGCGCGCTCTGCTAGCCGGTTGGCGTATCCCTGGAATAGCTTACCGATCCCCTTGGGCGAGACGGCTCCCTTGGTCGTAGGAAACTGGGAATCAAATCCGGTTGCCAGTGACCACGGTAAGGCGTTACTGCGGGCTAGCCGTTTCTGAAAACTCGCCCCGTTCAAGGAAGGTTGCTGGCGGCGTTTCTGACGATCGACCAACCAATCTCGCAGGACGATCGATGAAATTGCACTGACGGTCATGCCCTGCCCATAAACGGGACACAGCGCACACACTGCATCTCCGATCGCAACAAAGCCGTCGGGTAGTTCGATCTGTTCGTAGTGGTATAGCCGATTCGCAGTCGCACGATGCACCCGCATTTCGGAGCGGGGTTCTGCGTCGCAAATCGCGTTGTAAAATTCTGGGCTGGGCAGACTCTGGGCAAATTCGAGGAAGCCTGGCTCATCGGTTGGAGGGTAGTCCTGTCCATAGCCTCCGAGTGTGGCAATCCATTCTCCGTTCTCCACCGCAGCCAAATATCCCAATCGCGTTCGGCTGGGGGGTTGGTGGCTAATTAAGAGAATTTTATAGCTTGGGTCAGCACTGGCAGGAATGCGGTAGCGACGGGTCGCGTAGCCCACGTCTGGGTTGATGACGGTTGCCGGAGGCGAAGTGAATCCCAACGCTTGCAGCCAGCGCGCCGCCTGGGTACTGCGACCGCTCGCATCCACAACCAGCTGCGCTGTGAGGTCCTTAGAAGCAAGATCTCCCCGATGATCGAGTTCTATCCCGGTGATGCAGCTGCGGGAACGATCGCCTCGTAGCCCGACGACCCGCTGCTGCTCCAAAAACTGAACGTTCGGCAGGCGATCCACTCGTTGTCGAATCGTGCTTTCCAGCAATGGTCGGGTACACGTGTAAGATTCCAGCCCTGACGGTGCTTCTAAAATTTCGGACCAGTCGCCTCGCTGGAAGTAACGAAAATCTCTAGTCCAGTCGAAGGAAATGGCTCCAGCGTCATGCAGTGCTTCCCCAATGCCAGGAAACAGTTCCTCCAAAATGCGGTAGCCCTTTGTGAACAGGACATGGGGTTGCACAGACTGCGGCACGCCTCGACGGGGGTCAGCAGTCAGAGGCAGGCGATCGCGGTCAACCACCGTTACCTGATCGAACTTGTCAGCAAGAATTCGGGCTGCCAGCAGTCCAGCAATGCTGCCGCCGATAACAATGGCATGGTGACCGAGGTGAGACGACATATTTCCAATCGGAATTGAGGGTTCACGTCAACGATTGTAAAT
>NZ_JACJPG010000080.1 GCF_014695955.1 Leptolyngbya sp. FACHB-36
AGCGTCGATCGCCTCGTGAGTCGCGCCCTGACTCGCAACGTGTGTATTGATCCAGCGACGCGCCGCCGGATTCCGCTACCCGATGTTCTGATTCAGTGGCATCAGCAGTGGTCGGCATCTGATCGCTGACGATCGCTCGAACTGCGTCTCGATTCAGCTTCCCTTGAGCGTTGCGCGGCAGTCGATCGACCGCAATCCAGCGTTTGGGACGTTTAAATCTGCTGAGTTTTCCATCCAGAGCCGTGTGCAGCAAATCGGCTGGAAGGGATGCCTGACGCGGGACATAAATGGCGCTAACCACTTGCCCCCAGTGGCGATCGTCCACTCCAACGACGCACACATCTGCAACCAGTTCCGTCGATCGAATGGCGGCTTCCACCTCTGCCGGGAACACATTTTCGCCTCCGGTAATGATTTTGTCGCTGCGGCGTCCGACAAGATGCAGATTACCCTGGTCGTCGAAAAAGCCCAGATCATCCGTCTGGAAGTGGTCCGACTCAAAACGCGTTGGGTAGTAGCCTAACGCCAGTGATTCAGCGGCGATCGTCACGATTCCCGTCTGATTCGCCGCCAGCACCTCGCCCAGCGGACTCCGAATCGTCACAGCCGCATGGGGAAGCACCTGCCCACAGCCTGTGCCGCCACTAAGAAACGCCTCTGGTTTCAGCGTCACAACCTGCGAGGCGGTTTCCGTCATGCCATACGTCGGTGCAAGGGGAATTCGGCGCGATCGAGCTTGCTCTAGTAGCTCAGCCCACGCAGGAGCACCGCCCAGAAGAACCGTGCGGAAGGACGTGAGACGCGAAGCGTTCGGAGACTGTAGAAGGCGGTGGAGCTGCGTCGGAACCAGGGAGAAAAAGAACTGACTAAAGTCTACGTCGGGATAGCTGCCTGACTCGATCGCCTTGAACGGCTGCACGATCAACCGTCCGCCCGAGGTAAAGGAGCGGAGAAACTGCATCAAGCCGCTGACGTGGTAAAGCGGCAGTACGCAGAAGGAGCAGACGCGATCGACGCCGAAATACTGGCGAAACCCCTGCACCGACGCCATCAGCGTATCCCAGGTGTGCATCGCGAAGCGGATGCTGCCGGAGGAGCCACCCGTAGGAATGAGGATGAGCGGCAGCGAACCGGTTGCAGGTTGAATGTTGAATTTTGTTCGCGCTGCGTGTAATACACGCTTTTCGGTTGCGTAGCGTTCCATAGACACCGAGATGCGTTGATGCGGCTCCCCAGTACCCAGTGCCCAATCTCCAGTTCCCCAAATCACATCGGGTTGAACAAGCTGGAAAACTTGTTGCCGTTCGGCTGCGCCCCACTGAGGATTGGCGAGAACGACGCGGCAGTTGGCAGCGCACGCCGCGACAAAGTGAGCAAGAAACTGCACGGGGTCAACGTCTGCAATCAGAACCGTAAGGGGTGCATCAGGAGACGATCGCTCCTCCAACGCCTGCAACGTCTGATCCACCGACTGGAAAAACGATCGATTGTCGTGCCCAATTAGCCAATCGTCGTTGGCTCGCTGCCGCCAATACTCTCTAGCTCCTCGTTCCATTTTTCCTCCTGGAAATAATCGAACTCGTCAAACGTTCCTTCATATCCCACAGCTCGATCGCGCCCCAAGTCTGCTGCCAGTCGGAGTCCTGCTTGCCGCCCGATCGCCGTCTCAAACACCGTAGAGAACACGGCGTCGATGGATCGCGATCGACAGAACTGGCGTAGGCGAATGGGCGATCCGGCGATCGCGGGCTTGATAACGAAAATGCCGCTCCAGCCTTGGTCGTAGTGCGTACAAAGCTGCGGCAGCGTCGCAACCGACTCATCTAGCGCGATCGAGGTGCGGTAGCGATCGCTCAAGGACTGCATCGTGGTGAATTGATGCGGGGGCAAGGGCTGCTCTAGATACTCCACCTGCACAGAGCGCTCAGTGGCATTGAGGCGATCGCAGCGCTCTAGCCACTGTTCTGCTTCGTTTAAGCTCAATCCACCATTGGCATCCAGGCGCAGGTTTACCACAGGCAGGGCTTGAATCAGATGCTCAAAAACCACGAGTTCCTGGGCGATCGGCTCGACCCCAATCTTCCACTTCAGCGTCCGAAATCCCTGCTGATGGAGCATTTTCCATGCAGACAGCGCGGCTTCTCCCGCAGGCAGCAAGCGA
>NZ_JACJPG010000081.1 GCF_014695955.1 Leptolyngbya sp. FACHB-36
CTCGTGCCTTTAGTCTGACGGGTCAGCCAGTATCGCCTATCTGATTACTGGACTTGCCACCGTCAAACCGAACCGATCGAGCTAGAGCACTCCCTGAATGGCAGCTTGGGGCAAATCCCTATCAACGCTGCTCAGGATCAATGCCCAGAGATCGCAGCTGCTCAGCAAGTCGATCGGCACGCTGACGCTCCTGTTCCGCACGCTGACGTTCTTGTTCGGCATGTTGGCGCTCTTGCTCGGCGCGCTGGCGTTCCTGTTCCACACGCTGACGCTCTTGTGCAAGCTGCTGTTCTACCTGCTGCGCTTGTCCTGCAATTTCGGCATAGCTAAGAAAGCGCTTGCCATCCAGACGGTAAATTTGTAGCTCTTCGTCTGATCGCTCAAATCGAACGTTCAACCGTGGGCTGATCCAACCCGCAACTGATTCAATCATTTCTAGAGATGGATCGCTCCTCACCCAGCCGTTAAATTGATTCGTATCAGGATCGTAAAGATAATACTCATCTACGCCATAGCGATCGTAAAACAGCAGCTTGCGGCTCATTTCTGCATCGGTATTGCTAGGGGAGCGAATCTCAAATACAACCTGAGGCGGAAGGTTGCCTTCTTCCCACTGTTTGTAGGAGCCGCGATCGCCTTTTGGTCTGCCAAATGCCACCATGATATCGGGTGCCGTGCAGATAGTTCGATTGCCTTCTACGGGATACCAGAGCAAATCTCCTGCTACAAAAACAGCCGGATCATGGGCAAACAGCCAGTCTAGATTCTGCTGGATCACCACAATCCAGCGAAACTGTTTCGTGTTGTCTGCCATGGGTTTGCCGTCGCTTTCGGGGTAAGCACTCTCTACGGAGGACGGCTGTAGCTGGAACATACCTCGACCTCAAGGCAACACCTCTAACCTATCACGGCGCAAAACGGTAAACGCTGAGCGCAGCGGAGTTCAAACTAGTCGCTAAACGTTTAGCCAGCTTGCAATAAATCCGGGCGTTGGCAAGATGATCAACAGCAGCACTGCCAGCGCCAGCAAGCCCCACAGATCGCGACGATTATCCAACTCCGTCACGTCATTCAAGGCAGGTTCATCGCTGGCAGGCATCAGGAACAGCAGAATCGCCCACAGTAGTAAATGCGGTTGGGCAAACGACAGCAGCAGCAGCAGCAACCGGGCAACCTGACCGATCGCGGCTCCAGTACGCTGTCCAAACATCGCATGCACAATGTGTCCACCATCCAGCTGACCGACAGGCATGAGGTTAAACGCTGTCACAACAAGCCCCAAACAGCTTGCAACGGCAACCGGATGTAAATTAATCGCCGTTTCCGCTGTCAGCCCAGTCCCCAATACCAGCTTGCTGAGCAAAGTCAGCAGCAGCGAGAAACTCGGGTCGAGGGCTTGAAAATTAAACGCTTGAGGCTTGGGCGGCAGTGGCACGATCGAGGAGTGCGCCAAGCCCCACAGCAGCAGCGGCAGCGCCACAATAAAGCCAGAAAGCGGACCCGATAGCCCGACATCGAATAGCGATCGACGGTTTGGAATGGGCGATCGGATCTGAATAAATGCCCCAAAGGTGCCGAAGGGAAACAGGGACATGGGAATCACAGGAATAAAATAGGGCAGCGTCGCCTGAATCTGATAGCGCCGCGCCGTTAAGTAGTGTCCTAACTCGTGGAGACCCAAAATCGACATGAGCGCTAGCGAGTAGGGAAGACCCAACGCTAGATTAGCGGGCGAAAACTGCACGGGTTTATCCATCAGCTCCAGCCAGGCCAGGGTTGTCGTAAAAAATGTAACCGCTAACAGCCCCAAGGCAATCCCCGGACGAGTCACTTTTTCCCGCCCTTTCGTGAATTTGCGATCGCCCGTTGCTGCACTCTCAGAGCGTGGGTTCGTTACCAACGCAAAAAAGGGCTTCCCGCTGGCACCTTCTTGAAAGACCACGTAGAAGCGATCGCCAAACACCTCTTCCACATTCTCCCGAATCGTTTGGTAGGCAACTTCGGGCTTGCTGCGTAGCTGTCCACGACAAATAACAGCTTGTGGGCGGTACTCAATGTTTTGTAGGTAGTAGACCGACCAGGGAAAGCAGTTTTGGAGCTGCGTTTCTTCGGCTTTGTCGATCGGGCGTAGCGCTGCCGGATCGACAGAGGGCGTTGCGGTTCCTTCTGTGGTCTGAGCAGG
>NZ_JACJPG010000082.1 GCF_014695955.1 Leptolyngbya sp. FACHB-36
TGCAGATACTCCATGACGTAGAACGGCATCTTGTCACCGTGCGTTTCGTCAATGCCGTAGTCTGTCACATTCACAATGTGAATGCTTTTCTGCCCTAACTGAGCGCACGTCCGAGCTTCGTTGCGGAAGCGATCGCGCATTTTGGGATTGAGAAGCGCTTGGGAAAGAAATTTGACGGCAACAACACGCCCTAGTAGAGTGTCCTCCGCACGATAAACCGTCCCCATTGCTCCCTTGCCAACCAACTGTACAAGTTGGTAGCGATTCGAGAGTGAGCGTCCAATTCTGGGATCTGTCGTCATAAAACAACTGTAGAAGGTCTAGCCTGAATCTCGCGTTCAGACAGTAAACGCCTTAGCGAAGACTTTAAGGATTGTGTGAACTGCTGCTTGAGATTAGTTATCCCCAACGCGATTCTAACGGCTCATTTTTTGAGGATGTGGTTTTAAAGGATTGCTCCCTAGCTCCTCAATTCCTTACTCCGGCTGACGTTCTAGCGTTGCTTCCATTGTGCTGGTGAGGTAATGTCCTGCCATCAAGCTGCTAGAAAGTTGGTAGATGTTATCGTCCATGCGGTACAGCGTCTCAAAGCCACTGCGCCGCTGACGATCGCCGAGCACCCAATACCGCTGCACGATCGAATCCTGTGCCACCCAGCCTTCGCCTTCCACACGACCGAGCAGACTGTGCTGTAGCACAAAGGTGTACTGCCGTTCTCCAGCATCCAAACGACCGCGATACTGAAAGGAAATTTCCTCCCGATCAGTGCCGGGAAACACAAGCTTTGTCACCATTGTGAACCAGTCATCTCGACTCCAGCCCACCAGCGTTCTGCCCTTTACCGGAACGGGCAGTCCATTGCGCTCTAGCCAGTTTCCCTGTAGGGTCCAGCGTCCCGCCTCCATCAGAAATGTGTGAGCCACAGCGCTATTCCTTGTCCTGATTGCTCGGTTGCTGTGCAAAATTCGATGCTTGGGTACCTCATGCTAGCACGCAGCGTTTGCATCGACTGGGTAAATCTCTCCTAAGCATACTGGCGCTTTGGCTCCGGTCACGTCTGGAAGATTACCAGGAATTCCCTGCTCTCGCCAATATGCCAGCACTGCAAACGCGATCGCCTCCTTAAAGTCTGCACTGATGTCAACATCATCTGTAGTCAAAACGGCTACCGACGAGAGATGCCGCTGAATTCGCTGCTTCAGATACTCATTTTTGCTTCCGCCACCGCACAGCAAAACTTGGTCCGGCAGGTGGGGTAAAAATCGGCGGTAGCTGTCAGCGATCGAGCCAGCCGTAAACTCGGTCAATGTCGCCAGAAAGTCTGCATCACTGAGCGCAGCGTCCTTAGCATCAGTCATGCATTGTTGAAGGTAGGGCAGCCCAAAGAGTTCCCGCCCAGTTGATTTGGGTGGAGGGGTTTGAAAAAATGCGTGCTGAAGCCAGCGATCGACTAAGGCTGGGTATGGTGTGCCGCTCGCTGCCCACTCGCCGTTTTTGTCGTAGGTTTTTGCCCCATTGGATAGCTGCTGCACTGCGAGATCAAGGAGCAGATTGGCGGGTCCGGTATCCCATCCCAGGATAGAGGAGTCGGCAGCTCGTTTGGTTGCAGGGAGATACGTGACGTTGCCAATGCCACCGAGATTTTGAACGCAGCGATCGAGCGTGGGATGTCGCAATAGCCACGCATCGACAGCGGGAACGAGTGGTGCCCCTTGTCCTCCTGCGGCAATGTCGGCAGCCCGAAAATTACTGATGGTGGTGATTCCCGTTTGAGCCGCGATCGAGGCTCCACGACCAAGCTGGAGGCTGTAGCCGAGGGCAGGAGTGATCAGGCTGACTTTTCGCTCCTCGCTGCTGGGGGGTCGAGGTGGACGATGGTACACCGTTTGACCGTGGGAGCCGATGAGATCAGCGTGGAGGTGTTCGGCTTGCAGCGCGATCGCGGCGTTGGCAAATTCGTAGGCAATTCGATCGTCGAGTTCGGCAAGTTCTGCCATAGAGAGGGGTGCCCCACCGCACACAGCCAGAACTTGCTGACGCAGGTCCGACGAGTAGGGATAAGTCTCTCCTGCAATCAGGTGGACTTGAAGATCGTGAGTGGAGCCAGCGATTTCAACCAGAGCAGCATCAATGCCGTCGATCGAGGTACCGCTCATCAAGCCAATTACGCGAGTCATGAAGGATTTAGGTAATGGTAACG
>NZ_JACJPG010000083.1 GCF_014695955.1 Leptolyngbya sp. FACHB-36
AAATGCTGTCACTTGAGCATCAGCAGCGATACGGCGACGTGGCTCGATCACTAGAGGTTTCTCCGAGCATCCGCCGGATTAAAAAGCTACTGGTGTTTGTTTGCCAACAGCGTTGGGAAAGTGATCCGACCACGCTTGCTAGCCTGCATCTGGAAACGCTGCTTTACGAAGTTCATCAGCTTGCCGCCACCACTGAACAGCTTGAGGCAGCGTTGAGCCGTGTGGTAAAGACGCTGAACAAGCAAGACGAATATGTGCCGATCGCGCAAACGATCGTCCAGACACTCCGTCCGCTGTATGAGGAGCCATCGACGCCCAGTCCCTCGCAGCACGCCAACCTTGAACCTGTAACGTCTGAACCTTCAGTTAGTGAGCCTGCACCTGGCAGCTTGAATCTGTTTGACGTCCGGCTCGGCATTATGAAGTACGCGAACCCGATTCGCGCCAAAATTCTGGTGTTTTCGGCGCTGCACGAACCGTTCGGCTTTACCAGACAGGACTGGCTAAACCTGAAGATGCATGAATTCGATGGCTTACTGCGGCAGTTGCTCCAAGTTTGTAAAACGTACACGGACCTAGAAGCACTAGTTTACAGGACTGCTCGGCAATTGAAGGACGCTGAGGAAACGATGGAAACGGCGGAGGTGGTAATTCGGTGTTTGCGATCGCTATACGTTCACGGCAGTCCGGCAGCGATCTTGGCGTTGTCTGATCCAACTAGCTTGAACCTAGATGAATTTGAGCAAGCGACCCAGGAGCTAGCCGATGAGAGTGAAATCGAGCGCACCTGTCAACTGCTGCTGACGGCTTCGGAGGTGCCGACTACGTTTGAGCTGTCTTGCTTGTCCTCGTTGCAAGGGTCCCCTGATGCAGATTCCTCTGCTACCACAGAAGACCAGACCCGACTTGAGCTAGCAGAGATTGAAGCCATGCTTGAACTCGAAGCTACGGGAAGTCCCGAAGACGTAACCCAATTCGAGCGATCGATCACAGACGGAGATGTGAACCATGCACATTCATGAGTTGTTGCAGCGCTACGAGGCTGGCGAAACCGATTTTCGCGGTGAGAATCTGAGCGGCGCAGATCTAAGCGGCAGCGACTTGATTGGCGTGGATTTATCCGGTACCGACTTAGCGGGTGCAAACTTAACGTTCGCATACCTGAACCGCGCCAACCTCAGCAAAGCGAACTTGATTGGCACCAAGCTGAGCGGAGCCAACTTAAGTCAGGCAGACTTACTGAGCGCAAATCTGCGGGATGCGGATCTGCATGGAGCAATTCTCTACAGCGCTGATTTGCGTGGGTCCGATCTCACCCTGGCGCTGCTACTGGATGCCAACTTGATTAGCGCAGACTTGCGGAGCGTGAAACTAGCAGGAGCAAATCTGCGCGGGGCATGTCTGCGTGGGGCAAATCTGCGCTACGAAAAACGCTGCTATGAAGGAGCCGATCTGCGTGGAGCCGATCTGCGTGGAGCCGATTTGCGTGGGGCGAACCTGAATGGAGCCGACCTCAGCAAAGCCGACTTGACGGGAGCGACGCTCAGCGAGGCTAGCCTGCGGGAGGCAACCTTAGTTGGAGCAGTTCTGACTGCCGCAAATTTGAAGGGAACGTTTCTCACCGATGCGAACTTGACTGAGGCGAAGCTGATGCAGGCGGTACTGGTAGATGCCAAGCTAGAGCGAGCAACTCTGTCAGAAGCCGATCTCAGCCGCGCCAATTTGAGCGGGGCAAACCTAACCGCCGCAATTCTCAGCAAGAGCAAGCTAACTCAGGCGTTCATGCGTCGATCGCGCTTAAATCGCGCTGATTTAAGTCGGGCAGACCTGCGTAACGCAAACTTGACTGAGGCAACGCTGATTGATGCCTACCTCGGTCGGGCAGATCTGCGCGACGCGATCTTAGTCGAGGCGAACTTAGTCAAGGCAGAACTAAGCAGCGCTAATTTGACCGGGGCAAAGCTGAACGGAGCCACGATGCCGGATGGCTCCGTTCAGGAGTAGGTTTAGTCCTGCCTCACTCACCCGTAATGGACAACTCTTCCACCCAAATTCGCGGGCAGACGCCACCGGGCGTAATGTGCGCCTCTGGCTCTACGTAGATGATCGATTTCAACATCTCCAGAAAATCGCCCGCCACTGTTGCGGACTCGATGCTGACGCGATCGCCCTTGTTCATTAGCCACCCGTCAAACGGCAGCGAGAACGAGCCTTG
>NZ_JACJPG010000084.1 GCF_014695955.1 Leptolyngbya sp. FACHB-36
CCCAAAAGTTTTTACAGCAAGACCAATCGATTCACACGACAAACAAGGAGAATTGGATGACTCAATATGATTACATCGTCATTGGTGCTGGGTCGGCTGGCTGCGTGGTCGCTAACCGCCTCACAGAAGACCGTGAAACAACCGTGTTACTCCTCGAAGCGGGTAATCCAGATACGAAACCAGAAATTCAAATTCCGTCGGAGCACCCGAGCTTACTAGGCTCTGAGGTGGACTGGAGCTACTTCTCTGAACCGGAACCCTACCTCAACGATCGCAAAATCTTTCTTCCCCGTGGCAAAGTCTTGGGGGGCAGCAGTGCGATTAATTTCATGATTTACATCCGGGGCAATCCGCATGATTATGACCATTGGCAAGCATTGGGGAATCCCGATTGGAGTTACCAGGATGTGTTGCCCTATTTCAAAAAATTGGAACATCGGCAGCACGGTACCTCTGAATATCGTGGGGTGGATGGAAAGTTAAGCATCACTGATATTGCTTCTCCTGCTGTAACATCTAAACGCTTTGTTAATGCAGCAATTGAATTAGGTTATGACTACAATCCTGACTTCAACGGTGCTCAGCAGGAAGGTGCAGGACTTTATCAGTTGACGGTTAAAGATGGCAAACGACACAGTGCTGCCGCTGCCTTCCTATTGCCCATCCTCGATCGTTCCAATCTGACTGTAACCACTGGGGCGTTTGTGACTCGATTGTTGTTTGAGGGAACTCGCGCCGTTGGAGTGGAATATTTGCGCGAGGGCACGCTGCACCAGGTCAGTGTCAACTCCGAGGTGATTGTCAGTGCTGGCGCGTTCGATTCGCCCAAACTGCTGATGCTTTCCGGCATTGGGAATGCCGAATATCTGCAATCATTAGATATTCCTGTTGTCGCTGATCTGCCTGGGGTGGGTCAAAATCTCCGAGACCACGTTCAGGCTCCCATCACTTACCGGGCAACCGAGGATGTCCACCCTGTAGGTACCAGTAGTGGAATTCCTGAAGCTGGATTATTCTTGCATAGTGAGAGTAACCTGGATGTTGCGCCAGATTTACAGTGTTTCTCAGGTCCAATTCTGTGGGCACCACCTGGCTCTAACCGCTCTGGTCCGGGATTCTTTGGAGTCGTCTGTCTGACCCACCCTCACAACATTGGCAGTGTTAGTTTGCGATCGCCTGACCCCAAAGATCCACCGCTGATCCAACTGAACTATCTTGAAAGTGAAATCGATGTGCAAAAACTAGTGGAAGGGATTAAACGACTCCGTCAAATATTTACAGCGAATGCCTTTAATGAGTTTCGACGAGAGGAAGTTGCTCCCAGTATTGATGCTCAGAGCGATGAGGCACTCGCCGCTTACGTCCGAGAAGCTGGCGATAGCATGTACCATCCAGTAGGCACTTGCAAAATGGGCACTGACTCAATGGCAGTAGTAGATTCTGAACTGCGAGTGCATGGGATTGAGGGCTTGCGGGTCGTCGATGCGTCCATCATGCCAACGCTGACAACAGGCAATACGAATGCACCGACCATTATGATTGGCGAGAAGGCAGCCGATTTAATTAAAGCCAGTCGGACTCGGCAAACTGTAATGACGAGCTATCAACAGAGGTAATCATGGAAACAGCAGATGTCATTGTGATTGGAAGTGGTCAGGGCGGCGTTCCACTCGCGGCTGACTTTGCCAAAGCAGGTAAGAACGTCGTTTTATTTGAGCGCGATGCGTTGGGCGGCAGTTGCATCAACTATGGCTGTACGCCTTCTAAAGCCTTTTTAGCTGCTGCCCATGCCGCAGGTCGCGCTCGACAAGCCGCAAAGCTCGGCATACACGCACAGGTTGAAGTCGATTTTGCTGCCGTGATGGAGCGTGTGCGTAGCATTCGCAGCCAGTTTAACCAGGGAACCCAGCGGCGACTAGACAGTGCAGGGGTTAAAGTCGTCTGCGCTGAAGCCAAGTTTACCGGAGAACGAACGGTGAGTGGAGGCGGTGTGACGGTGCAGGCTCCGATCGTCGTCATCAACACAGGCACATCCTCCACCATCCCTGATATTCCCGGTTTAGCGGGAACGCCTTATCTCACCAACCGCAATTTCTTTGATTTGCAGCAGCTTCCGCCCCGGTTGCTTGTGGTCGGCGGTGGCTACATTGCCCTGGAGTTAGGGCAGGGATTAGCGCGTTTAGGCAGCCAGACCGAATTGATTGTGCGCGGCGATCG
>NZ_JACJPG010000085.1 GCF_014695955.1 Leptolyngbya sp. FACHB-36
AAAAACCGTGACCCAATAAACACTATGAGCCGAATAGATTTTGCGAACTCCCAGCAAAGTATGAGTCCAACGATTCCTTTGATTTGGCTCATCCGTAATATCACCGTCGACTAACAGTAGAGTAATTACCTCTTTAGGCTCTGTATAGTGCCAAAAGGAATAGAAATTAGCTTTTAAAGTCCGACTGTGAGTAAATCCCTACTTACAGAGATGAATGGCTGCTCGTGATCTCCACGCAACGCGAATATCATAGGGCATCTTCTAGGTTCGGGATGTCTAATAGCGCACACTGATGCGCCATTTCTTTAGTCGCTGCACTTCTCTCGCATTGCGTTAGGGCAACAATACGACGATAAGACGATAATCGGAACCTGATTTGGCGCGGCTGGTGGCTAGTGTGGCTGCCGTTCTAAGCCGAGTGAGTAGCAGGAGACACCGTCTTGTGCTGGCAGTTCTGCGTCGTCGATCGCCCGTTCAGATTGACCAGACAGCAACGCCCATCCAGCGATATTTTGGACTACCCAGCCGTAGGTTTGCACATCTACCTCAGCGACGTGCTCGATCGCTGCTATTAGAATGGAGCGAGCACACTTAGGATTGGGCAATCCCCCCAGTGCGTCTTCAAGGTGACTCAGCAACACTCGATCGCGGGCTGCAAACACGTCTACGGCTAACTCAATTTCTGCTCCACAAGCGGCAAGATTACACATGAGCACAGCACTCCAATTGGCTTGGATTCTGCGGAGGTGACGTAAGGAGACATACGGCAGTGCACTTCAAGAGCTGTACCACTTCTGTCAAGGCCTGGTTGAAAACACGGCGCACAACGACCATGATGAAGCTCCTGATGAAATAGCGGTTCAATGGCAGGTAGTTAATGATGCGAGGATCGTCCTCTAAAAACAGTCAGACTTGCTTCACGGAACCTTGAGAGTTTCAAGCAGTTTCGATCAAATGGGTTAAGCCTCAAACCTCAATGTGTGCAAATCTAACGCCAATTTATCGGTTAATCCTTAAGACAATCTTAAGAGCGATCTTAGCGACTGGGGCATGATGTAAAGGCAACTTCTTTTTCTACGCTTGAAGTATGAAGTTCCGTCTACTAGAGAGCTGACCTTCAGGACAACGTGCAGAATCCGAGAAGATACTGAGAGGACTGACAACCCAGTCTGGGCATTTAATTAGGATTACGGCTATTTGTCGTCCACCCTCTACCCCAAACGGAGCCGATCGCACCGATGACTACCCCAGCTTTGGTCCCTGTAATTTTGGCAGGCGGAAAAGGAGAGCGCTTTTGGCCCCTCAGCCGCCGGAGCAAACCCAAGCAGTTTTTGAGCCTGGATGGCAGCAACAAAAGTCTTTTGCAAGCCACCGCCGATCGCCTCCTAAAGCTAGTTGGAACCTGGGAAGACCTGTGGGTCGTAACGGCAGCGCATCTTGCG
This sequence comes from Leptolyngbya sp. FACHB-36, assembly GCF_014695955.1. GTDB lineage: Bacteria > Cyanobacteriota > Cyanobacteriia > Leptolyngbyales > Leptolyngbyaceae > FACHB-36. The sequence goes on from NZ_JACJPG010000085.1 coordinate 1,443, forward strand.
GATGGCGTGCGAGAACAACTGCCGGAGCTACCAGAGAGCAATTTGCTGCTAGAACCCGAAGGACGCGATACTGCCCCTGCCGTTGCCTGGAGCACACTAGAAGTGGCTCAGCGCTACGGGCGTGATGTCGTCGTTGGCTTTTTTCCGGCTGACCCCTGGATCGGAGACGAGGAAGGCTTCCGAGCCACCCTACAGGCGGCGGCAGAACTGGCGGCTGAGCAACCCGCGATCGTCACGCTCGGCATTGCCCCTAGCTACCCCGCTACAGGCTACGGCTACATCCAGCAGGGCGAACCCGCGGGCACCTATACAGGCTGTGCAGCCTATCGCGTTAGTCGCTTTACCGAGAAGCCCGATCGCGCAACTGCCGAGCAGTTTCTTGAATCTGGACAGTTTTGCTGGAACAGCGGCATGTTCATTTTCCGGGCAAGCGTCGCGCTAGATGAACTTTTGGTTTATGCTCCCGACATCCTAGGACCGCTAGAGGCAAACGGACTTGCCGCCTATTCCACCCTGCCTAAAATCAGCATCGACTATGCCCTGATGGAGAAAACCCAGCAGGCATTTGTCCTGCCTGCCTCCTTTGGCTGGGACGACTTGGGCGACTGGAACGCCATTGATCGCCTGCTCAAGACCGATCAGCCTAACGTGGAACTGGGGCGACACGTCCACCTCGATACGCACGGGGCGCTCGTCTACGCGAGTGATGAGAATGACGTGGTGGTGACGATCGGACTTGAGGACACGGTGATCGTTCGCGATGGTAACGTGACCCT
>NZ_JACJPG010000086.1 GCF_014695955.1 Leptolyngbya sp. FACHB-36
AAAAACCGTGACCCAATAAACACTATGAGCCGAATAGATTTTGCGAACTCCCAGCAAAGTATGAGTCCAACGATTCCTTTGATTTGGCTCATCCGTAATATCACCGTCGACTACCAGTAGAGTAATTACCTCTTTAGACTCTGTATAGTGCCAAAAGGAATAGAAATCAGCTTTTAAAGTCCGACTGTGAGTAAATCCCTACTTGCAGAGATGAGTGACTGCTCGTGATCTCCACGCAACGCGAACATCATAGGGCATCTTCTAGATTCGCGATGTCTAATAGCGCACACTGATGCGCCATTTCTTTAATCGCTGCACTTCTCTTGCATCGCGTTAGGATAACGATATGACGATAATGGGAATCTGATTTAGCGCCGCTGGTGGCTAGTGTGACTGCTGTTCCAGGCCACGTGAGTAGCAGGCCGCGTCCGCAGAGACACCGTCTTGTGCTGGCAGTTCTGCGTCGTCGATCGCCTGTTCAGATTGACAAGACAGCAACGCCCATTCAGCGATATTTTGAACGACCCAGCCGTAGGTTTGCACATCCACCTCAGCGACGTGCTTGATCGCTGCCATCAGAATGGAACGAGCACACTTAGGATTGGGTAATCCCCCCAGTGCGTCTTCAAGGTGACTCAGCAGCACTCGATCGCGAGCTGCAAACACGTCTACGGCTAACTCAATCTCTGCTCCACAAGCGGCAAGATTACACATGAGCACAGCACTCCAATTGGCCTGGATTCTGCTGAGGTGACGTGAGAAGACATGAGGCAGCGCATCTCAAGAGCCGTACCATTCCTGTCAACGTATGGTTGGAAGCACGGCGCACAACGACCATGATGAAGCTCCTGATGAAATAGCGGTTCAATGGTAGGTAGTTAATGATGCGAGGATCGTCCTCTAAAAGCGGTCAGACTTGCTTCACGGAACCTTGAGAGTTTCAAGCAGTTTCGATCAAATTGGTTAAGCCTCAAATCTTAACGTGTGCAAATCTAACGCCAATTTATCGATTAATACTTAAGACAATCTTAAGAGCGATTTTAGCGGCTGGGGCAGGATGTAAAGGCAACTTCTTTTTCTACAATTGAAGTATGAAGTTCCGTCTACTAGAGCGGCTGACCATCAGGACAACGTGCAGAATCCGAGAAGATACTGAGAGGACTGGCAACCTAGTCTGGGCATTTAATTAGGATTGCGGCTATTTGTCGTCCACACTCTACCCCAAACGGAGCCGATCGCACCGATGACTACCCCAGCTTTGGTCCCTGTAATTTTGGCAGGCGGAAAAGGAGAGCGCTTTTGGCCCCTCAGCCGCCGGAGCAAACCCAAGCAGTTTTTGAGCCTGGATGGCAGCAACAAAAGTCTTCTGCAAGCCACCGCCGATCGCCTCCTAAAGCTAGTTGGAACCTGGGAAGACCTGTGGGTCGTAACGGCAGCGCATCTTGCAGATGGCGTACGAGAACAACTGCCGGAGCTACCAGAAAGCAATTTGCTGCTAGAACCCGAAGGACGCGATACGGCCCCCGCCGTTGCCTGGAGCACACTAGAAGTGGCTCAGCGCTACGGACGTGATGTCGTCGTTGGTTTTTTTCCGGCTGACCCCTGGATCGGAGACGAGGAAGGCTTCCGAGCCACCCTACAGGCGGCGGCAGAACTGGCAGCTGAGCAGCCTGCGATCGTCACGCTTGGCATTGCTCCTGGCTATCCCGCTACAGGCTACGGCTACATCCAGCAGGGCGAACCTGCGGGCACCTATACCGGCTGTGCAGCCTATCGCGTTAGTCGCTTCACCGAGAAGCCCGATCGCGCAACGGCCGAGCAGTTTCTTGAATCCGGACAGTTTTGCTGGAACAGCGGCATGTTCATCTTCCGGGCAAGCGTCGCGCTAGACGAACTTTTGGTTTATGCTCCCGACATTCTGGGACCGCTAGAGGCAAACGGAATTGCCGCCTATTCCACCCTGCCTAAAATCAGCATCGACTATGCCCTGATGGAGAAAACCCAGCAGGCGTTTGTCCTGCCTGCCTCCTTTGGCTGGGACGACTTGGGCGACTGGAACGCCATCGATCGCCTGCTTAAGACCGACCAGCCTAACGTGGAGCTGGGGCGGCACGTCCACCTCGATACGCACGGGGCGCTCGTCTACGCGAGTGATGAGAATGACGTGGTGGTGACGATCGGACTTGAGGACACGGTGATCGTTCGCGATGGTAACGTGACCCT
>NZ_JACJPG010000087.1 GCF_014695955.1 Leptolyngbya sp. FACHB-36
AGCAGCACACCTTTGGGAATGCGAGCACCCACCGCTGTAAAGCGCTCTGGCTTTTTGAGGAAGGTGACGACTTCTTGTAGCTCTTCTTTGGCTTCTTCGATGCCAGCCACGTCGTCGAACATGACGCCTGTTTTGGCTTCCATTTGGAAGCGGGCGCGGGACTTGCCAAAGCTCATTGCCTGTCCAGGTCCACCCGGCGCGTTGCTAGAGCGACGAATAATCATCAGCAAGCCGCCAATCAGCAGTAGAAACAGCAGCAGGTTTGCCAGCAGTCCCAGGACGGCGCTATTGTCGGCGGTAGGCTGCACTTCAAAATCCACTTTGTTGGCGCGGAGCTTTTCGATCAGTTCCGGATTCTGCTCTAGCAGAGGAACTTCTTTGGGCGGGTCGTTCTTCTTCTGTCCCTCAAACTTGGCTCTGGCAACGTTGCGTGCCGGATCAATTTCGACTCGCGTGACTTGTCCCGCATCGACTTTTCTTAAAAACTCGCTGTAGGACAGGTCGCGGTTGGCATCTGCCACAGCGGGCATGGCTAGTGTCATTCCGTGAGCAATAACCCAGACAGCCGTAATAAAGCCTGTAGCGGCAGGACCTCTAAATCGTAGCTGCTTTGCCAATGCTGTTTTCCAGGAGTCTTTCATACAGAGTTGCCTTTTGCCTCTTGCCGGATGTCTGGTGCTGTAAGCAGATTGGTTCACGATCGCGCGGTTACAGCCTCTTTCCAAAGTCTAGCGCAACCTCTGGAGTGATTGAGTCAACCGCCGCTTGCGAGCGCACCCTCAGGATTAAAGCTCACTGAGTTGTCCTCGTGCGATCGGAGTCCCCAGGATACGCGCGTCGTCCAAGTATTGGTTCAGTCTTCACAGGTGTCTATCAGAGTTCTCGATCGAAAAACCTTGCCCAATTAGCCCGCAGTCTCTTCTTCGGGCTTGGGCGAAATGATGCGCCAGACGCGGTGAACCAGGGTTGTAGACGATGAAAATAGCGTGAATCCAATCAGCGGATGCAAGATGCTTAATGGAATCGGAGCGTTCAGATGAATCGTGAGAAATTGCAGTCCCAGCAGCACAGGCAGACTTGCCGCGAGGCTTCGCACTCGTCGAGGAACCGGAACCCAGTAAGCCCCGCCGAGCAGGATCAGCGACAGGCTGCCATACCCTCGCACTAGCCAAACGTGGATATTCCACCACTCAGGGTTGTAAAAGTAAGCCAAGCCAACGGTCAATACTTGAGCCATCAAACACAGATTGAATATCACCGCGACGATGTAAAAGCCGATTAAAGCCTTGGGTTTTAACGGCTCAGGCTTTATCTCAGACTGAGGCTGGCTAGGAAATCCGGCTTGAGTGAGTGTGTTAGCGAGAGCAGCTGGATCAATCTCTGTTTTGCCATTAACGGTTGCTGTCCCAGTCACTAAATCCACGACGGCTGAAATTACGCCAGGTTGCTGAAGCAGCAGTTCTGTGACTGCTTTCAGACCGTTCATATTCATACCTCTGACGCTCAGCACTACGGTGAGGTGAGTGGATGCAGGCGAGACGATTCCTGGATTTGATACTGGATCTGAGGAGAGTTGCATGGCAGTAACGTTGCTAAATTAAGTGGACCAATGAGACTACGTTAGAAGCAGCCATTCAGCCTGCCTAGACCTCGATCGAGTACACTTTAGCCACAGCAGGGAGAGCTACACCAGACGGCAAAATCATGGAAACTTCTTTGCAGCCTTTGTTTCGAGCGATCGCTCAAGCACCGAATGAACAGGAACTGCGATCGGGTGTGATGGCTGAAATGGGTGACTACTTTACGGCGAAACGGTGGGGATTGATTTTTTTTGATGAACTTCCGCCTGCTGCAAATCTGCCAGCAGGTGTGCTCCGAGCCGCTTTATCTGTAGACCACAATCCAGTTCTGCGCTATCTAGTAGAGCATCATGCGCCTGTTCATGAAGAGGTTGTACTGCCTCCTGGAGTATGGTAGACCCTTTGCCCACGCGCCGATCATAGGCATGTGATGACGGGTCCAGTTGTCAGTAATGGTCAGCTTGTGGGCGGCATTGCGCTTACGCGCGATCGTGATCAGCCTGCTTTTAATGCTCAGAATTTGGCTGACCTGAGCGCGCTGTGTCTTCACATGTCAACTCGGCTAGCTACGCTGCGTTCAGGAAGCGTTTTTAGTACAAACACGCAACCAACAGCAGTCCAGGTATTTGGCACCCCGCGATTAACTCCGCGCGAGCGGCAGATCGCTGAACTGGTTGCTCAAG
>NZ_JACJPG010000088.1 GCF_014695955.1 Leptolyngbya sp. FACHB-36
TGATCGGTAGCTGGAATTTGGAGAGTCGGCATAAATTGCTGCCTGAACTGCTCAGCTAATGCTGCTGAGGTCGCGTGCTCGATCGGCTTGACTTACTCCCGCTGCCAACATCTCCACAAGTTGGTGCAGCGTTGCAAAATTCGCAACCGCTCTCAGTACAGCCGTCAAATCTGTCTACGTTAGAGATAGCTACGTTGCACTACAGATAGCAATGAAACATAGCAATGAAACAAATTGTTGTTGCGCTCCTACTGGCTATTCCACAGTTTAAAGCAGGCAAAATGCCGCCCCACAAAATTTGCGTTCTGTTTAACCTACAGTTCTAAACGCAGAAGTTGATCCAGTCCTATTGGGATTGGGCAATCACATAACGCTGTAGGGAATTGATTGATCGCGCCTTGAATTCAATCCTATCTACTTAGAGAATTCTGAAATCATCACGATGCCTAACATCCGTAACGTAACGAGCCTATCTTTTTCCACACTAGCCGCAATTGCAGGGCTGCATGGTCTGGGACTTCCAGGTTTAGCCGTACAGGCTGAATCTACAAGTCCGATTGGAAGCAAGCCAGATGGAACAACCCAAGTGATGGTCGCGCAAGCCCAACCATTAGGTGTGGCTCCAGCAAGTAGGGTGAAAATCTTCCTGCCGCGCAATCCTGGACAGCAGAACAACCTGAGCCACGTCGAGCCAGTTTGGCGGCAACCTGCGAATTCTGGTGTCGCCCAATTTGCGATCGGACAAGTCATTGCAGGACCAACTCAACAGGAAAAACAATTGGGGTTTAGCGCTCCAATCACTTTGAAGGGATCGTCCAACTGCGGTAAAGACTTTACCCTAGCGATTACGTCTGGACTGGCAAGACTACAGTTCTGCAAGCAGGTTGCCTCGGCGGGTGTTGGCGATGATGCTCGCGCGATTAGTTCTGTCAATGCCACGCTGAAGCAGTTTCCGGCAATTCGGTCGATCGTGATTTTGGATCAAAACGGCAACTGTCTTGGTGACATGAGTGGTCAGAATCGCTGCTTGCGCCGCTGAATCAACAGGTTTGGGACTTACGCAAACCTCGGAGGTTTTGACCAAGAATCAAGCATTGTGACTGACAGAGTAGCTTAAACCTCCGAGGTTTTGGTCAAAATGCGTAAATCCGAAGATTTCTAGAAGCAACTTCAGTACAGGGAAACCTTTTCTCTAGGGAACTTTCAGCCCTACGTGAAACTCTACTCCTTAGGAATGAACACGTTCTTTGTGGGTAGCCGTGCAATTGCAATCCAATCGGTGATCATCACCCAAACTACAGCAGTACCAGGAGACATCAGTGAAGCGGTGGATGTTGTCGATCGTCGTTACGTTGATGGCGTTAGCGCCAGTTGCAGCCGAAGCAAGCCGTGACAAATCCTCATTGACCGGGACTATCCTTGCTTCCGCTCAATCAACCAGTCCCGTTGATTACACTTCCTCTGATAACGCATGGAATTTGCTTCGGGCGGCGCGGCGATACGCCACAAATGGGCAACTCACACAGGCGGCGGAAGCGCTCGTACAGGCAGAGCAACGGACAAGGCTGCTGTCCAACTCAGCCACTCTGGAGCAGCTTCTTGGCAAAATTGCGGCTGAATACGCAAAGTTGGGACAGTATGACCGCGCGATCGCCATCACCACCAGCATGGGGTACACGACCCTGCCGCCTCAAGCCTGCTGTGTCCCGTTGAGAACTGAGGCAGAGATTGCGATCGCTGAGGCGTATGTGAAAGCCGGACAGATCAACCAAGCGCAGCAATTTGCAGAACGAATCCAATCTACGGCATCGCGGTATCAGGTGTTCGTTCCTATTGTGGTAGCGCTTGCTGAACAGGGACGATTTGCCGACGCGATCGCGTTAAGCAAGCGCATCAACGATGCAACACAGGTAAGCAGGGCGCGGTATGGAATTGCTAAGGGCTACATTAGCGCAGATCGTGTGCTCGAAGGGGTCGAGTTTATTAAATCTGTTGTAGACCCCACTGAGCGGGTGTCCCTACTCACTCTGCTTTCCCAGTGGGCATCCCGCAGTGGGCAATATGATCGTGCTTACCGGATTGCGAATCAAATTCAAGATGCAGGCACAAAAGGGCAAGTGCTCACGGAAGTTGCGATCGCCTACGCCAACGCCGGACAGCGAGGGCGGGCATCGACCATCCTCTCGCAAGCCTATGAGATTGCCAGAAAACAGCCGCCGCCACAAGCAGTTGCTCAGTGGGTAGGGAACTTTGCTCAAATTGGAGCCTTCGATCGTGCCTTAGAAATTGCTGCTCGTTTGAAGGATTATGAGAGTGG
>NZ_JACJPG010000089.1 GCF_014695955.1 Leptolyngbya sp. FACHB-36
CCAAGGTGTAATCGGAGTCGTGGTGGTAATGGATGACGCTGGCGGTCTTGTCAATGTTGGTGGGTTTGATCCATGCCTCTAGGGTCAAGTCGTTGTCAGAGTTGAGCTTTTTGAACGAGCTGGCTGCGATCGCCAGGTAGTCGTCCTGACCGTCGAATTGCATCGCCTGACCAGGGACATCGGCAATCCATCGAGCAGAACGGGTTGGAGGATCGGTCACGAGTCGGGCAGCAGGGGTATTACCGACTTCACCCTGCGGACGATCGTTCACCGCGACAAACAGAAGCGAACCCAGTGCCGGATTGCTGTTCGGTCCTTCTACAACATCCATGTTGGCGTAGTCATAGTAGTAAGGATCGGTTTCGTCGGTGCTAGCTGCGCCATTCAGCACCCGAACAAACTTTTCGGCATGGCGGGGGACATCCTGCCAGACTTCTTTGATGCCGAGAGCCGTAGATTCGAGCGTGATTGTACAGGTTGTGGGAGTGCTGCCATTCCCAACGACGATCGTGGCGCTATCCAACAGAGAGCCTGCGGTCCGGGCGACCATCGTAATGCTTCCAGCCTCGACCAGGGAAATCGCCGTTCCTTCAGGGATGGAATTTGTCAGTTGAATTGGCTCGATCGCAACTGTGGTTGCATCCTTCGCCACTCGCTCTTTTACTGTGACGGCAGTGGTTGCAAGTTTGAGCGTTGCTCCGGCAGAGATCGATCGCCGCACAGCATCACCACTTCTAACGAGGCTGAACTGAGCCACGGTGCCAGAGAGCGATCGCGCCAGCTTCCCAACTGGCACAACGGAGCTTGCATCTAGACTGTAATTGGCCTTTGCCGTCAGCGGATCGTAGTAAGCAACCGAAAACTTCTCATCCTGCGCGGCAAAGTAAAGGGCAATTCTGCCGTTGGCGCTTTCAAATAAAAGCGGAGCGCTTTCAATGGAGTTCAACCGCGAGCCTCTAAATTGAGCAAATCGCAGGATTGCGCCCGATACGCTTAATCCGGTCGAGTCAATGGTTTGCAGCGGCATTGGCTGTTCACCCGATGCGATCGAGGGCAACTCTATGACACTGGGCAGTTCAGCCAGCTTGCCATTTCGGGAAACGCCAAAATCGATCGCTGCAACTTCGATGATTCCTTCACCTACTCTTCTAGCACCAACGGTCAACATGACCCGCGCATTTTTTTTCAAGGGCTTGGGTTCGTTGTCGTAGCCCGTTGAGCCTTCTTCTTGCTGGTAGTAGAGCAGTGCAGAGATGCCTGAGGCAATGGTGCAATTGCCAATTTTGAAGCCTGTTTGAGAAACTTCAGTGGTCTCGATCGGCGCATCTGACCAAGTCCACGCAACGGCTCCGTGAATGCTGCCATGATTCGCGTTAGCAAGCTCACTGTGCAGGGCGCGATCGGTGACCCTCGTTCCTGCTCCGTCGTCGCAGCGCCAGTATCCGACCAAACCAGGTTCAGTTCCTTGCAGGCGACGATGCAGGCTGGCAGAGAGGTCGGCTTCGGTCCGAGCTACTGACCAGCAGCGAATTTCGTCAATTTTGCCCTTAAACGGTGCCGTGCTCTTATGCTCCGGTTGCCCTTTGTTATCTGCTGGACGAATCTTGCCGAAAAACAGGCTAGACAAGGTAGGTTTGGGACCCGCTAATTTATCATCCTTTAATTGCCCTACCAGTTGACCATTCAGGTACAGTTGGGCGATCGCCGTGCCAGCACTTGTTTTGTAGTTCCAGCTAACCGCAACGTGATGCCAGTAGCGAGTCGATGGCACAGGCTGTTCGGCATTTAACACAAAGTCTTTATCAGTGGCATCTTCAAACCCAAACCGCAATTTTTGGTTTGCGATCGCCAGATAGAAATACTTCACATTCAGGATAGGGTCTGCATTGCCGATCGGATCAAAGGTTGTAGAGGCATCAACGAGAATTTGATCCTCTAACGACGCGAATTTCACCCAAAACTCCAGGGTGCCTGAGTCGGAATTAACCACATTTGGCAACTCAACATAGCCATTCCCGTTGAATTTCAACCCTGACTTTGCGGCTCCAGTTGTGCTGGTGGTCGGCATTCCTTGAAGATTGAATAGCCCATCTTTAGAGCGCTCGATGTTCAGGGATTCAATTTGCTCAGTCACTTTGTTATAGGCAAAGATTTGCCAGCACTGAACTTCAGGAAGTTTGGTCGGCAGCAGCAGCACACTGAAGCGTCCATTGATCAAATTTTTGACTATATCAAGCTGCTGCGTCGGTTCATAGAAGGAGTTGCCTTCCATGTCTTTGCTGCCCAAGGTATCCTTACGATTTTGGGGGCGAAATTTATTCCGGCTGCGTTGGTATCGCACTTCTAGCTTGCGTTTGAGTTCTGTACCAACC
>NZ_JACJPG010000009.1 GCF_014695955.1 Leptolyngbya sp. FACHB-36
CCGACGCCCGACCATTCCAGACAGCCAAAGTGCTGCAAAATGTCAATCAGGCTGACAAACTCCTCCCAGTGCCGCTGCGACTGACGACTCAGCTTTTCTTGCCGATCGTCCAGTTCATCCCGAATCGCCTGCATTCGCTTTTGGCGCTTAAGAATATTGGTGCGATTGCCCCAGCCATGCACCGGATGCGATTGAATTTGCGCCTCGACTGTCTGCATCCGCTGGAGTTGCTCGTACACTTCTGGCGCGCTTTCTTCGAGCGGCGGCGGCGTGGGAATCTGGCGGGCGATCGTCCATGTCTGCTCAGTGCCGCTGCGGACCTGCCCCGGCTTTAGCGGCAGCTCAGTGGGAGGACTGAGGTAATCAGCACCAGACACGCGCGGAATCTCTGCCCGCAGGCTAACCACATCGCCCACGGTTGCTACGTACCAGCGGTTGTCCTGCCCCAGACAAACTAGCAGCGGAAACTGCCCAGAGCTTGGGGCTTTTGTAACTAATACAGCGGGGACTGGATTAGCTACCGGAACATTGGGACCTTTCAGGCTCAGCACTGTTCCAGCCACCGCAAACGAGAGCGCGATCGGCAAGTCGCCGCTCTGCATTTCCACCGCTTGCTCCTGCAAAATCTTCAGCAGGCGGCGTTCTTCTTTCAGGCGCTCTTGCAGCTTTTCGTACTGCGTTAGCAAGTCCCAATCGACCGAGGCAATTTGCGCTTCTAGCTGTCCTAACTCGGCTTTCAGAGCGTCGATCGCGTCCTGCTGCGGACGCAGATACAGCGTCGCAAGATACTGCCCAAAGCTGCGCTCGATCAGCTCTTTGGCTTGTTCCAGCGTGTGGGTTTGCAGCAGATTTAGCACCATACCGTAGCTAGGAGCAAACTGGCTCACCAGTGGATCGGCAGGAGACGTTGCCAAATAGGACGCTTCCCGTGCGCCCTCAAACGGCGTTTGTGCCGTCACCACATGCCCCAAAATATCCATACCGCGCCGTCCTGCCCGCCCTGCCATCTGCAAGAACTCCGAAGCAGTGAGCAGACGGTGCCCTAAATCCGTCCGCTTGGACAGGCTGGAAATTACCGTCGTCCGGGCAGGCATGTTGATTCCGGCTGCCAGAGTTTCGGTGGCAAACACGACTTTGATCAAGCCCTGCTGGAATAATTCTTCGATCAAGCCTTTCCAGGCAGGCAGAATTCCGGCGTGATGGGCAGCAATGCCTCGATACAGCGGCTCAATCTGGTCGGCACGTCCGGCTTCAGGGTTACGGGCAAGGAATTCGTCTACGCGCGATCGTAGCTGCTCCGCCTCCGCCTCGTTAACCAGCAGCGGTAGGGCACTCACATCTGCCACCGCTTGGTCGCAGCCCTTGCGGCTAAAGATGAAGTAGATTGCAGGCAGCATATCTCGCTGCTGTAGCTGGCTAAGCAAAAATGCCAGATTTGGCGTTTCTTGGCGGGGTGTGCGTCCTCTGTTGCCTTTTGCGCCTTTGCCGCCCTTGGGTTTTAGCCGGGGATTAACTCGTTTGCCGCTGTCGTCTAAGAGCGGGAATAGCCCCTTAGGAGAGCAGAAGTGGAACTGGAGCGGAACAGGGCGAAAATCTGAGTAGATTAGCTCTGTGGGACCGTGAACCCGATCGATCCAGTCGGTAAGCTGATC
>NZ_JACJPG010000090.1 GCF_014695955.1 Leptolyngbya sp. FACHB-36
CCCGATCGTCCAGAGTGCAACAATCTGCTGACGCTGTACACGCTGCTGTCCGGCAAAACCAAAGACGCCGTGGCAGCGGAATGTCGGGACATGGGCTGGGGGCAGTTCAAACCCCTCCTGACCGAGGCGACGATCGCCCACCTGACTCCGATTCAGGAAAAATACCGCGCCATCATGGACGACAAGGGCTATCTGGAGTCGGTGCTGCGGGACGGACGACAGAAAGCGACCGCGATCGCCAACCACACCTTGCAGAAGGTTAAAATCGCGCTAGGTTATTCTCTACCGCTGTAGAGAGGCGACGAACGCTTTCGCTGAACATGGTTTTTAACCGATCGTGACGGTGTAGGGTGAACCGTAGGCGCATCGTCGCATTTGTGCAAGCGACTCCGGTATTTCCCTCCTCTGGATGGCAGTACTGAGTATGAAATTTTGCCAGAATGAGTCTCCAACTGTTTTAGCCTGCTTGTATTTAATCCTGACTATCATTCCTTATGCCTGATCGTCCTTCCTTCCCGTCCTTCCGCTCCGCGATTCAGTCTGGTGAGTTCCTGATCACCGCTGAGGTTGCCCCACCTAAAGGCGCGAACCCGACCCACATGCTACGGATGGCGCATCTGCTGCGCGGACGAGTCCACGGAGTGAACATCACGGATGGTAGCCGAGCGGTGCTGCGGATGTCGTCGCTGGCAGCGTCGGTGATTCTGCTGCAAAACGGAATTGAGCCGATTTGTCAGGTTGCCTGCCGCGATCGCAACAGCATTGGGCTTCAGGCGGATTTAATGGGGGCGCAGGCGTTGGGCGTCCGCAATATTTTGGCGCTGACGGGCGACCCAGTAAAAGCTGGAGACCACCCCGATGCCCGTGGCGTGTTTGAGTTGGAGTCCGTGCGACTGCTGGAACTGATTAGCAAACTGAATGCAGGCTGCGACTGGACCGACAAACCGCTGCCCGATGGCGAAACGGATTTACTGGCAGGGGCAGCCGTAGACCCACAGTGCGGCAGTTGGTCGGGACTCCAACGCCGCTTCGATCGCAAGCTGGCAGCCGGAGCACAGTTTTTCCAGAGCCAGCTTGTTTCAGATTTCGATCGACTAGAAAAGTTTATGACCCAGATCGTCGCGGGCAGCAATAAGCCCGTTCTGGCAGGAGTTTTTCTGCTGAAGTCGGCAAAGAATGCGCAGTTCATCAATCGCTGCGTTCCCGGTGTGCAGATTCCCGATTCGATCATTGAACGGCTCGATCGCGCCGCCGACCCACTCCAAGAAGGCATGACAATTGCCGCAGAGCAGATTCGGCTTGCTCGCCAGCTTTGCCAAGGTGTTCATCTGATGGCAGTTAAGCGTGAAGATCTAATTCCGCAAATTCTTGACCTTGCCGGAATTTCTCTCTCAGAGAAGCCAGCCCCATTCGAGATGCAAACCACCACGCCAAGGCGCTAGCAGCTCACTCGCTGTCCCCGGTTATGTAGCAGTGCAGGCTAGGCAGAATACGGTTAAGCGGAGAGAATGTCAAGAACTTTGAGATTCAGGGCGCGATCGCAAAAATTTTCCGGTTTTACGGCAAATTGCCTTTAAATTCACTGAAATCTCATCCGGAGCACGCAGTCAGCCCATCGAATGAAGTTAAGTAGACAGCATATAGCTGTTTTCAGTTGAATCTGGGGTCGGTATGTGTCAGGTCAGGAAGTGGGCGAGCGAATTACCCAGTTTCTAATGCAGGCGTCCAGTTCAGTTGGAACCGCTGTCGCTGTTGCAATCAGCGTTTGATGTGGGAGGCGATCGGAGCATGGTACAAGAACTTTCTTACGGTTGGACAATTCCAGGAGAAGTCTCTGAGGTTTCTCCTGAGGGACTACGGACAATTTTAGGACAGGTGGAAGCGGAGCTTTACCGTAGCGAAACCTACGGGCAGATTCTCTCAAACCTGCATACGATGCCCACTGAAGTGGGAATGCAGGTGCAGCGCATGGTCAAAGCCGTCGGCAGAGAAGCAATCCGGCTGGCGTTCCGTCGCCTCGTGCGAAAGCGGGAACCGCTGCGGACTGAACCGCTAGACGCCGCTCAGTCAATTTCCCCTGTGCCATCCCCCATGGCTCATATTCATTCTGAACCGGGAATTTTCAGTACGGATGCGATCGCGTCTCCGCTAGAAGAGCCGTCCAAGCCGGTCGTTCTACATCCGAGTGCCGTCAACAGACCTGCTAAAGCCACGAAAGAGCCACCGCGCCGCCGCTTAAGCAAAAAGGAACTGGCTGCTCAAGCCGCCGTGCAGGCGTGGCAAGAACGGCTACAGGAACTTGGTCAAGAGCTGCGCCGCATCCGGCAAGGACGATCGCTGTCGCTGCAGCAATTGCACTATCGCACGCAAATTCCGCT
>NZ_JACJPG010000091.1 GCF_014695955.1 Leptolyngbya sp. FACHB-36
ACCTGATCTTGCACAAGCTGCTGAAACTCGGTGTAGATGGCTTTGCGCTTTGCCTCATCAAATTCCTTCGCGCCTTGGATGTAGAGGCGATCGATCTCCTTCTCCCAGTCAGAAACCTGCCAGCCAGAAATCGGCGGCTGTCCCGGTTGCGGTCCCTGGTTGAAGTCGTGCGAGGCTCCAGAGCTAAGCCAGTAGTTTGCGCCGTCGTTCGGCTCGACGCTGCCCGTGTAGCTGAGGAAATACATGTCCCAACTGCGCGCGTTGATTTTCTCCACTAGCACGTTGAAATCGACCGGACTCAGATCAAGCTGAATCCCGATTCGCCGCAGATCTTGCTGCATCTGCGTCGCCATCGCCTGAATGTTCTTGCTAGCGGCAGGCAGCAGCAGCGCGAAACGAACTCGATTGCCCTCCGAGTCCAGCAGTTGCCCTCTGGCGTCGTAGGTGTAACCCGCGCTGCGTAAGAGGTCCTTCGCCTTTTCCGGGTTGTGATCGTAAACCTTTAAGCCCTCTTTCGGCGACAGGAAAAACGGACTTTGCACCGAAATTGGCGAATTCTGCAACTCCCCAATGCCGCGAAACAAACTGTTAATCATGACTTGACGATCGAGCGCGTACGCCACCGCCTGCCGAAATTCCTTGGTGTTGAACCAGCGCGATTTGATCGGATCAACGAACGGCTGTCCCTTAGAATTGAGCGCCCGATTGAGATTGAACGCGACAAACGTCGTGCCAGACGTCGGTCCGCCGTTGCGAATGCCAAACTTGCCGCGCTTTTCTTCGCGCTTCAGCAGCGAGTAATCTTCCGGGCGTAGCCCTGCCATATCCAACTCGCCAGAGCGGAATTTCAGCATTCGGACATCGCTATTTTCGACAATTTGCCAAATGATGCGATCGACATACGGCTGCTGATTGCCCTGCGCGTCTTTGCGCCAGTAGTAGGGATTGCGACGAAACACCACGCGCTGGCTTGTGACGTAGCTTTCGATCGTGTACGGACCATTCGTGACAATCTGTTTGGGGTCCGTGTCGGTGCCCCAGGTCGAGAGAAACTTTGGCTTGCCGTCTGAGTCATTCGTAAACACAGACTCTCGCAGCAGGTGCGCGGGCAAAATCTTGGCAACCATGACGCGCAGAAACGGCGAGAACGGCTCTGGCAGCGTAAACTCCACCCGCCGATCGTCCAGCTTCTTGACCGCTGGCAGCGCCTGAGAAACCCCGATCCGCAGCGTGTCGCGCACAGGCGCTGGAATCTTCTCGTTCAGGTACACGTCGTTGTAGCTGAACACCACATCATCTGCCGTCAACGGTGCACCATCTGACCATTTCAGCCCTTCGCGCAGCGTAAACACAAAGCGCTTCTTATCGTCAGAGATTTGCCAGGATTCCGCTAGCGCTGGAATAATTTCAGCGGTAATTCCGTGTTCATCTACCAGTCCCTCGTAGGTGAACGGGAACACACTTGGCTGCGAGTTGTTCAGCGCGTAGTTGAAGCTTTTTGGGTCAGACAGAGCGCTGGCGACCAGTTGAGGCACCTTGGCTGCCTGCGATCGCAAATCCAACTGGCTACACGACGCCAGAGTGATCGCCATCAGCAATCCCAAGCCTACTAAAATCCAGTAGCGCGATCGTCGTATCAGCGAAGGGAGTCCGAGTCCTGCCATAGTGATTAGCCGTTAATTACTAGCTGTTAGCGATTGGCTATAGCTATTAGCTGTGAGTCATTAGTTGCCAGTATAAACCTCGCCATCAACCCTTAACCAAACAACCCTCGCTCCTCACTTTCCCTTAGTCGCTAGTCGCTTGCTATGCCCTTTCTTCTTGCCTTTCTCGTGCTTCGCCTTGCCTTTTGGTTCATTGCGTTTCCCAATCCCGATGAGGCGTACTATTGGCTGTGGGGGCAGCATCCCGACTGGTCCTACTATGATCATCCGCCGCTACAGGCGTGGGTGCAGGGCGCATTTACAGCGGTGCTGGGTCGATCGACCCTCACCCTGCGATTGCCGAATCTGATCAGTAACGGCATTTTTTTCTACACCTACTACCGCATCACGCACTACCTCTACGGTAAGGACGCCCAACGCGCGTTTTGGCTTGTGGTTTTGTGGGTTTTGGCGTCGCCGCTGTACTTCCTGTTTTTGGCGCTGGCGTGGCACGATCACCTGCTGATTACGCTGTCGCTGGTAGCGTCGTTTCTGTTCATCACGTTTCTGGATGGCTACCTTGCCGATGGCAGCGGGCAAAGCTGGCGGCTCTACGGCACGGCGATCGCGCTGGGCGGTGCCGGACTCTGCAAATACAATGCCGTCTTTGTCGCGATTGGCTTTGCTGCCACCGTGCTCACCGAGCCGCGTCTGCGTCCCCTTCTGCGCGATCGCCGACTTTACCTCGCGATCGCGATTGGGCTATCTGCGCTGGTTCCGATTGCGATCTGGAATCTATC
>NZ_JACJPG010000092.1 GCF_014695955.1 Leptolyngbya sp. FACHB-36
TAACTGAGCTGCTGACTACTCAAGCCACGATCGCTGCCATAGTCATTCACGAATTTGTCGCCACTACTCCGAGAATTAGCCACACTCAGCAAGCAAGGCTCAAGGAGATGACCAAAGAAAACAGTAAGGCAGTCCTCAGTGGCTGCCCTTTTTATCGCCTACAGATTTGCTGTTTTGAGTAAACATTGTGTCTACTTTCGGTAGCCATGTTGACTGGAAACGGGAATCGATCGTGGGGTTCACACCTCTACTGTATTAACTGAGCAGGCATCTACTCATTGCGGTTCAGTCTCACGATGCATACGTAGAGGAAGTTGTGAAAAGTTACGGCGCGTTTCTGTTAATTGCTGCACTTTTGCTGCCTGAGCGGATGAGTGCAACTGCGCTAAATTCAATTCAAGTGGTTCAGTTTTATAGCTCAGGCATTAATTCCGAATCGAATTCTGAGAAGCTATTACGCTTTCATCTCCCTAGCCGCCGAGTACCAGGAGGAACTCGTTAGAAAGGGGCCTGGGGAGAAATAAAGTGGAATAGACGTGACGGCTGTCTAGAGACTGGCAAGATGCCGATTCCGCAGAATTGCATCTTATTTAATCCGCAATCCTGAGTAGCTCACTTTGGCACCGATATTCTAATTCATGAGGGTTTGCGAGCCACGTGATACGCCCAATTGCAGCCGAGCGTCTCCGATCGCTGCGTCCTTAAAAATTGCTATAACTTGCCCATAGGCTGAGTCAGTTCGCAAAGAACTCTCCCCCTGTACAAGAACGCTAACAAAACTTCACTGAAAGTAGCAGTGCGAGCTGGTAAAGCGACTGTAAGAGTAACTATAAATCTGACTACGATCGTCTGGTAAGGGGTGCATCGTGGCGTTTGTCGAGAAAAATGCTTCAAACCATTTGCGGGCGCATCCTTACAAACCGGGTCTCAACCCCTATGCCTGTTCTGACTCACTCTGCCTACGATCGTGCTACGACCCGTTCCCTAGCCTATGACTGTGTTGGCACAATAGGGTAGCCCCTCATTCTTGTTCTCTGCCCTGCCCTGAAACTAGTCCTCATGTATGCTCAGCATGTTTAACGCAACCGAACTCCTAATCGAAGACTTTGTTAGCAAGCTCAAGGAAGGATACCGTCGCACCTACGGCGGCTTAAAGTCCGACTATGAGGACATCATCGCGTGGGTTGGCGGCATGGCAATGGAGAACATTGCCAACAGCGACGCCCTTTACCACAACGTCGAGCACTCGATTCTGGTAGCGCTGGTGGGGCAGGAGCTTTTGCGCGGCAAGCACATTCGAGAGGGTGGCGTCTCCTGCGATGACTGGCTGCACTTCATTATTTCTCTCGTGTGCCATGACATTGGCTATGTCAAAGGCGTCTGTCGGCAAGACCGAGACGGGATGTACGCCACGGGACGCGACGGCACGATGATTTCCTTACCGCCCGGTTCTACCGATGCGGGATTAACGCCGTATCACGTCGATCGGGCAAAGCTCTTTGTTGAGGAGCGGTTCGGTGGTCACAAGCTGATCGATGCTGAGGTCGTCAAGCGCAATATCGAACTGACGCGCTTCCCAGTTCCCACCGTCGAAGATCACCAAGATACAGTCAACTATCCTGGCTTAATCCGCGCCTCTGATTTGATCGGGCAGCTTAGCGACCCGCGCTATTTGAAGAAGATCAGCGCGTTGTTCTACGAGTTTGAGGAAACGGGCGTCAACAAAGCGCTGGGCTATCAGCACCCGGGCGACCTGCGCAAAAATTATTCCAAGTTCTACTGGCACGGCGTGTATCCCTACATCAAGGAGGCGCTGCACTATCTGTCGCTGACGCAGCAGGGTAAGCAGATTATCGCCAATCTTTACTCGAATGTGTTTGTCGTGGAGCACGAGAAATCGGACGAGTAAGAGAATTTCTCGCAGGCTGTCTTCATCCCGCCACCTCGCAGGATACTTTTCCTGTTGCCTTGGGCAAAGTTAGTGTATTCAGCCTCGCGGCTGGATAGATAATTGGGAAGGTCACTGGAATCAAGAGCGAGCGCTATGACAGGAAACACAAATCCAACCCGGACTGGTGATGCGGCAGGAGAACCAAGAAAGAGCCGCTACGCCCGCACCCCGACAGAGTATGCGGTCCATCTCCTGATCGAGGGAGGGCACCGGGAAGAAGTGCGGTTCGCCACGATTCAAGACTTCCAAAAGTGGTACAGCGGCGAACTAGTGCCGAAATCCAGCTCCAACGATTTCATTACCGTGCCGATCAAGAACGTGCAGGGAGAATACATGGTGCTGCGTCCGTCACGAGTCATAGGCATCCGCGTAGAGCCTGTCTTTAGCTCTAGTGTGGAGCGCTATTAGCGAGTAGCAAATCGCTCTCGCGATCGAACCACACCCCTCTGTACGAAACAATGACTCTCAAGCGCTTTGGCTGGCTAATTGGTGCAGTACTGCTGGTGCTGCCGACTTCCGCCCAAACTCCTCCGACGATCGCGCC
>NZ_JACJPG010000093.1 GCF_014695955.1 Leptolyngbya sp. FACHB-36
GGATACAGATGAGGCACCGGACCGATCGCCACTTCGGGATAGCAGGCGTCCGAGAGCGCAATGCTTTTACCGGGGAGCCATTCCAGGTTGCCGTGCTTGCCGACGTGGACGATCGCGTCTGCTCTGAACTGCTGCCGCACCCAGTAGTAGAACGCCAGGTACGCCGGAGTGGGTTCCAGATCGGGCGCGTGGTAGTTGAGTGAGGGGTCTTGGTCGTAGCCGCGTGCGGGCTGAATGCCAATGAAAACATTGCCGAGTTGAACGCCGGAAATGGGGAATGCGGTAGCGTCTTGACTGCCCCAGCGCTGACGAATTCCGTGCTGCACGGCATCTGGCAGCGTCGCTGCGTAGGTCTGATAGTCCTCTAACGACACGCTTTGATGGACGGGTCGGAGTTCGCGTCCCTCCGGGTCGTTGGTGATGCCAGCAGTGAGGCGCTGCATGAGGTCGTCAGCGGTTTCGGGTGGAGTTTCGACGTGGTAGCCCGCGTGCTGAAGGGTGCGGAGGATTTCTACACAGCTTGCGGGCGTGTCAAGTCCGACGCCGTTGGCAAGGCGTCCATCACGGGTGGGGTAGTTCGCCAGGATCAGCGCAATGCGTCGATCGCCCACCGGAGTCTGCCGCAGCCTGACCCAGTTTGCCGCGAGATCGGCGACGAACTGAACCCGATCGTCCACAGGCTGATAGTGCACCACATCGGTTTCTAGCAGCGGATGGCGGCTCTGAACTGCCTTAAACGACACGGCGCGACTGATAATCCGTCCGTCTACTTCCGGCAGCGCCACGTTCATTGCCATATCGCGGGGCGACAATCCGCGCGACTGGGTTTGCCACTGCTCGATCGTTCCGCCACTGAGAATTACCTGTAGCACGGGAACGTTCAACTGCTGCCACAGCTCAAGCTGCGGCGTCTGCGTATCCAGCTTCGCCAGCGAGAAACTGGTCGTATTCAGCAGCACGTCGATTGCAGACTCGCCTTTAGGCTGAAAGCAATCTCGGATTTCAGCTTGCACATCTGCATCCCGCAACGAAGAAACGAAAACGGGGACGGGGGCTAGATGGCGCTGGTGTAGCGCTTGGCAAAGCGCATCGATCGGCGCGGTGTTGCCTGCCAGAAAGTGGGCACGGTAGAAAAGGATGCCGACTTTAGGGAATTCGGAATTGCGAATTCCGAATTCCGAATTCGAGTTGTCCGCGTCCGTTTGCCAGTTGTAGAGTCCAACAGGTGGCACAGGTTGGGGTGGGAGGGGGCGGTCGGATCGTCCCAAGCAGGCGGCGGCAATGAATTGGAGCGCCTGGGTGACGTTTTGGCTGCCTCCTTCAACGAGATACCGCCACAGTCGATTTGCCACCGAGAGCGGAACCGTAGAGTGGCTCATCAGGTCGGCATCCGGACGATCGTCTCCCGGCAGCACAATGAGAGCCGCTCCGGTGCGCTGCACCGTTTCCGCGACAACCTCCAGTCCGTAGGACCAGTAAGCGCGTCCTCCCAGCAGCCGGATGATGATCACCTGCGCGTGAGCGAGCACGTCCTCGGCGTATTGATCGATCGTCATTGACTGTTGCAGGTGCAGCAGATTAACGACGCGCAGAGCAGGAAAGTCGGTCGGCAGATCCGTGATGGCGTGTGCCAGGGTTTGAATGTCGGTGTCGGCGGCGGTGAGCAGGACGATCGGTGCGGGCGTTTGTTCAATAAAAACAACGCCGTCGTCTAGGTTCCAGCCTCCGGGTGTAGCGGCTAAGCGATGCATAAATGAAGTCTGACCTTTGAAGGTCGTTTATTGATTGGAAGAATCACTCGGTTCTCTAGAGTTGCACACCGCGCCAAGGATTTGTGAACGCCTATTTAGGATAAACTGGAACGTTAGCATCAAGTTTCCTTAACTCTCCTATAATCTTTCCTGATAACTTGGGCGCGATCGCAGACTCAATGGCTCTGAATGTTCACCAAAGTTCATCAAGCGTCTCGGTTAAGTCCGCAATCAAGTCCCGCGTTACACTGAAATTTGCTCTCGCGTCTAAACCTTGGTAATGCCTTCTGTGCAAGCCTTTAGTCTACGTCGAATTCTGCCCTCTGCGGTGTTTGACCAGCTCAGCAGCGTCATGCAGCAGATGGTGCGGGAGCTAGCAGACGGGGCGCTTGTCGTAACAGAAGCCGTTGTTCCGATCAGCCAGCGTCCGCTTGGACTGGTGGAACGGTTCGTCGTCGTCGTGTCGCCGCAGTTTAATGGGCTGCTGCTGGCAGAAACGCTTCCAGGGCATTCTAACCCTGCCCAATTGCCGCTGAATCAGACGCTGTCCTCTGAAGGACTGCTGCAATGCACGTACCAACTGGGGCTGACCTTTTGTCCAACGGCGATCGCTACCTTTCTGACCGAATTAAGCGCGGCGCTTCAGCACAATCCGGGAGCTGTAGCGCTGCTAGAACGGGCAGCTCAACAGTTTCAGCCGAACGACGCAACCGTCCAGAGTGAATTTACGCTGCGACTGGTCGAGGTGATTGCCGCCGCCCTGACGATCGCGCTGCC
>NZ_JACJPG010000094.1 GCF_014695955.1 Leptolyngbya sp. FACHB-36
CAAATTGCTACTAGCCGTTTATTCTGTTGCAGTTGCTTGACTAAACTCGGATACTTCAAGCTAGTTGAAAAATCGCGGTAGATGTCCAATCCAATCACACGCGGTTGATACTGATCCAATTTCTGCAACAGGCGATCGAGCGTTTTATCAGATAGCGATCCGCGTCGCTGATCGGATTCTTGCGCCTGAATTTCTGCCTCATTGATCGTCACAATTAACAATCGAGCATCCGGAGTTTCAGTGGGTTTAAACGCAAGCAGTCGATCGTACGCCCAGAGTTCCAATGGTTGCAAAACTCCAAGCGATCGCACAGCCAGCACCAAGCTAGTCACCGCAATGCTGCTCAGTAAAGCACGAGCAAATTTGACCTTTGGTTGTACTATCCCGGAGGAATACGTTTGAATTTTGAGCGGCTTGGATACCTCACGTTTGTCGCACCAGTCTTGCCACAGAGGAGGCTGTTCGGCTGGGTTTTGGCAAATAACAGGTAGCCACGTTGCACACAAAAACTCTGATTCAAGTCCCTGAAGTTTTTCCCTGGCTTCCCGAACAGCTAAATAAAACGATCGTCCCCCTGAAAATGCAATCAGGAAATGTTTGAGAAAGGCTTGGGCAACGCGATCGGGAACGGGTTCTCGCATCACAATTACCTGCGGAATTTGCAGATCTGCTAAATCCCACGCCAGTGCCAATCCGTCGCAAGAGTTGAAAATGGCGAGTTTTAAGCCACGCTCGATCGCTTTTTTTAAGCCATACCGCAACTGATCCAGCGTTAAGGTATCCGTCCGATTAATTTGAATCTGTCCAACTGTTTGACTAGAACTGTGACCTGCAAAAAACAGCAGGTCCCAACCCGCCTCCCAAAGGTGTTGATTCAAAGATTCCAAATCTGGCTCAACTAATAGCGTTAATTCGGTATCGGGTAGCTGTTCTAGCAGTTGTCGATCGGCGGCAACGTTGATTCCTTGACTGTTGCCTAAAATGGCTAAAATTTTGACTTTTTTGTGAGGCGATTCGTCTGTTTTGATTGATTGCGTGTACTCCGGCAAACTCACAGCAATTTCTGCTTTCGGATAATCCTCAAGGAATTGCCAGAGATGCCAGGGAAGCCGCAGCAGTTGACGATCGTCTGCGGTAATAATCAGGCGAATGTCATCGGTGCGGTTTAAATGCGTGCGCAGTTGACGATCGATTTTGGTAAAGGAATCGACACTCAGCCACGCATTGAGACGCTGCTGAAATTCCTTGCAGAGGTGTTTAAATTCCGCTTCTGAAACATCGGTAATGTAGGTTTCGTCGTCTTCAATTTCAAAGGCATTGGCAGACCGCACCTGCCGCCAGCCGCGATGAGCATACAATGCTTCGTAGAGGTGCTGCCAGCGAGAATAGAGCAACGTAAACTCCGGTGCAGGCGGCAAACTTCCCGTGATCTGCATTGGCGTCAGGCTGTCAGCAACCCAAAGTTGAGCGGTGACGATCGCACAGCCTTGGCTCCAATCTCCCTTACCCAAATTTAGGACAACCAGCTGCCCCATGCCGATCGCACGCACCGTCAACTCACAAATGCTTCCATCACGCTAACATCTGCAATGGCTACTCCCAAGCGAAACTGCGTTCCAGGCGCACACTTGAAGCGGCGCAATTGAATGTAGCTACTGTCGCTTCCCGCCTGTACCGATTGCAGTACGTCTCCTGTTGGAGACAGCAACGACAACTGCAAGGTTTCCGGCAGAGTGGCTCCCCGCTCCTGAGGCAGTAGCTGTACCCAAATCCGCCGCCTGCTGTCCGACTCGATCGCCAGCGCAACCACAAGCAGCACATCCGGTAGCTCGCCACCCAATTGAATCCGCTTCACTCGTCGTATGCTCGGAGGCACGTCGTCATCGCGCCGGAAATTAAAGGCGAGGCTGGCAGGGCTAACGATCGTTTCCATCGCCTGCCACCCTGCATCGAACACCTCCTGTAACCACTGGCTCAAATTCACTAACGGCTGCGATCGGTCCTCCATTCGCTGACCTTGCCGATGCTCCGTCAACCGCTGCCGCCACGCGGGTTGCAGAAGTAGCCCTGCCCACTGCTCAAACGGCACCTGCAAGCGCGGGAGGTCGATCGACGGTGCCAAGCGCTGGATCAATTCCTCTGCTTGAACTTGGGATAAAGCAGCCACAGACGGTACTGCCACACGGGTCGGCTCTGGGGCAAGCTGCTGCATCACCCAAAAAACCGTCATGTCATCGATCAGGCGGCTGCCGTCCAGACAGTAGGTGCGATCGTTCGCATCGTAGCTGCCAGATGTTTTGAGCGTTTCATGCGTTGTGTAGCCCCAGATGTGCAGCCGTTGCTCGTCGGCATCCACTTCCACTGCCAAGTAGTAATCTGCCACCCAGGCTGGAATGTCAATCCACTCCTGCGGCACGCGAAACTCGCTTCGATCCATTGCCTCCGTAGGTATCAGCACCAGCCGCCGCGACCCCAACGTCACTGCACTACCATCGAGCAGTTCCCAAACGACCCGATCGCCCACCTCGAT
>NZ_JACJPG010000095.1 GCF_014695955.1 Leptolyngbya sp. FACHB-36
GCTCTGTTTGAGACACGTCCTGCGATCGACACGCTATCAGCGTCAGGCTAAGCAGTAGAAACGTCAGCAACCGGTTCATGATAAGTGGTAGGGCAACGGCTCCCTACCACAGTAGCGAATCTCCAGTCAGGCGGCTCAGTTTCTACGGATTAGGAGCCTGAGCGGGTGGATTGGCACGATCCAGAACTTGCTGCACCGCTGGGCTAGGTGAGTAGCCAAACGTGCTGGCATCGGAATCGTCCAGCACCCGCGGCGTCACTAGCACAATCACTTCCCGCCGACCCTGTTCTTTCACCGTGCGGCGGAACAGGGCACCCAGAAGCGGTATATCGCCTAAAATCGGCACTTTGGATACAGTGACGCGATCTTGGTCCTCAATAATGCCAGAGAGCAGCAGCGTTTGACCATCGCGCAGGCGCACCTGTCCTGACTCTAGCCGACGTTCCGACAGCAGCGTTACAACGTTGCTCGTGGGTCCGCCGCCACCAGTCCCTGGAAATTGCACCGAAACAGCATTGTCCGGGCGAGTAATTGACGGAGCAATCGACAGACTGACGAAGCCGTTGTCGTCGATGCGATCAACCCGAATCGGCAGAATTAGCCCCGCCCGTCCTTTTTCAACCTCAACGGTAATCTGCGTCGAGTTTTCCGTAGCGGTAACTTGCTGCCGCAGGTTCGTCACGACCTCTTGCGTCAGGTTAACCGTTGCGGTTTGGCCTTCCTGCACTAGCAGCGTCGGATCGGTGAGAATTTTGGCGTTGCCATTGGTCACAGAGGCCTGTAGCTGGGCAAGAAAACTTCGGACAAAGTTTGTTGCACCAAAAGAAGTGATGGCTGCGGGAAAGAGCGGCACGTTTTCAGGTGCTAGACCTGCTGAGGCGGGAGAACGTCGCCCGAAATTGAGCACCGCAACGCCGCCCTCACTTAGAAACTGATTGGAGTCAACTCCGAACGAGAAGCTGGTGCCAAAGCGCTCAGCCGCTGCTAGGTTGACATCAACCACCCGTACGTTGACCGTCACTTGACGGCGTCGGACATCCAACTGGGTGAGTTGGGCAGTTGCCACTTCCACCAGTCGGGGATTGCCCACCAGCGTAATCTGATTGGTTCGTTCATCGCCTGATACTTGCAGACCGCGCAGCAGTGGGGTTGAGTCGCGGTAATCCACCCGCTGAGTTTCTACCCGCGATTCTGTTGTGGTTTGGGACTGCGTCACGGAATTCTGGGCACCACCCGCAAGCTGTCCCACAGGAATTGCCGTTAGTTGAACCACTTGTCGCTCGCGGCTAACGGCACTTTCTGCACCAAGCGATACGAGAAAATTCAGCGCATTGGTAATTGGAACCTGATTCAGCCGAACGCTTCGTACGACAAAGTTGCGGGCAGCGTTGGGCAGTCGCGGTCCAACGAAAATGGTGCGTCCGACGCGATTGGCTTCCAGGTTTGCCAACCGAATCACATAGTTGAACACATCCTGCACCGACTCATTCTCGATGTCCAGCGTCACTTTTGGACCTTCGGCAGCACCCTGTTGCTGCTGCTGTTGCTGCTGTCCGGTTGTGGGTGGATCTACGTAGGCAATATTCAAACCCGCTGCCCGTGCCAGCAGTGACAGCACTTCGCGTGCTGGAGCATCGCGCAGAACCAAGCGAGGAATGCGTTCGCCCGTGCCTAAATTAATCGAGCCAGCGGAGGCGTCCGTCTGTGCGGCAGAGATGTCGCCAACGGGTGGGGCGATCGCTCGTGGACGAGTCGGTCCAACTGGAGCAGGCGCAGGTCCCTGAATCGTAATTTCAGGATTGGGCACCAGTGGTGCATTGGGTGAGGCAGGCGATGGAGCAGGGCTTGACGGCGTCTGCGGTGCAGGCGCTTGCGCAATTGGCGGTACTGCTACCGATCTCGACGGAGCTGGAGTCGCCTGCGGCGGCGTTGCCAGCACCGATCGTGGTGCTGCCGCAGCCTGTGGTGGTGGTACTGCTACCGATCGTGGTGGGGTAGCGGCCTGCGGCGCAGGTACCGAAACCGATCGCGGCGATCCTGGAAGCGAAGCTGGGACAGCGGGTGCGGGCGCAAGCGCTTGGGCAGAACCCGCTCGACTGAGGCTTAAAATCAGTCCACCTTGAGCTGGACGCACCACCTGACCAACTGGAGCAGTTGCCTGTCCAGTGACGGTAATGCGAATACTGCTAGAGTCCAGCGGAGCCACAGTAACCAACGAGATTCCCCCAGTGGGGTTTGCTTGTCGGAAGCTGCTACCGCCCGGAAGCTTTAACTGCGAGTTGGTGACATCTGCTGTCCAGCTATTGCCTCGGTTGACCGCGAAGACCTGGGGACGATCGCCGTTTCGCGTTTGCAGCACCACATCCACCCCGTTCGCGGTAGGATTGACGCGCACGGCGGTCACCTGTACGGGTGCTGCCACTGCAGGTTGGACGGCTATTAGCACAGCGGCTCCACCCAACATGATTCTGTTGAATCCTTGAAACTGTTTCACAATTCATTCCTCACTCAAACAAAACACGGTTGAATATAGAGCCGCAAGACGGTTA
>NZ_JACJPG010000096.1 GCF_014695955.1 Leptolyngbya sp. FACHB-36
CAAATTGCTACTAGCCGTTTATTCTGTTGCAGTTGCTTGACTAAACTCGGATACTTCAAGCTAGTTGAAAAATCGCGGTAGATGTCCAATCCAATCACACGCGGTTGATACTGGTCCAATTTCTGCAACAGGCGATCGAGCGTTTTATCAGATAGCGATCCGCGTCGCTGATCGGATTCTTGCGCCTGAATCTCTGCCTCATTGATCGTCACAATTAACAATCGAGCATCCGGAGTTTCAGTGGGTCTAAACGCAAGCAGTCGATCGTACGCCCAGAGTTCCAGCGGTTGCAAAACTCCGAGCGATCGCACAGCCAGCACCAAGCTAGTCACCGCAATGCTGCTCAGTAAAGCACGAGCAAATTTGACCTTTGGTCGCACCGTTCCAGAGGAACGCGTTTGAGTTGTAAACGGCTTGGATATCTCACGTTTGTCGCACCAGTCTTGCCACAGAGGAGGCTGTTCGGCTGGGTTTTGGCAAATAACAGGCAGCCACGTTGCACACAAAAACTCTGATTCAAGCCCCTGAAGTTTTTCCCTGGCTTCCCGAACAGCTAAATAAAACGATCGTCCCCCTGAAAATGCAATCAGGAAATGTTTGAGAAAGGCTTGGGCAACGCGATCTGGAACGGGTTCTCGCATCACAATTACCTGCGGAATTTGCAGATCTGCTAAATCCCACGCCAGTGCCAATCCGTCGCAAGAGTTGAAAATGGCGAGTTTTAAGCCACGCTCGATCGCTTTTTTTAAGCCATACCGCAACTGATCCAGCGTTAAGGTATCCGTCCGATTAATTTGAATCTGTCCAACTGTTTGACTAGAACTGTGCCCCGCAAAAAACAGCAGGTCCCAACCTGCTTCCCAAAGATGTTGATTCAGAGATTCCAAATCTGGCTCAACTAATAGCGTTAATTCGGTATCGGGTAGCTGTTCTAGCAGTTGTCGATCGGCGGCGACGTTGATTCCTTGACTGTTGCCTAAAATGGCTAGAATTCTGACTTTTTTGTGAGTTGATTGATCTGTTTTGATCGATCGCGTGTACTCCGGTAGGCTCACAGCAATTTCTGCTTTCGCATAGTCTTCAAGGAATTGCCAAAGATGCCAAGGAAGCCGCAGCAGTTGGCGATCTTCTGCGGTAATAATCAAGCGAATGTCATCGGTGCGGTTTAAGTGCGTGCGCAGTTGACGATCGATTTTGGCAAAGGAATCGACATTCAGCCACGCATTGAGACGCTGCTGAAATTCTTTGCAGAGGTGCTTGAATTCCGCTTCTGAAACATCGGTAATGTAGGTTTCGTCGTCTTCAATTTCAAAGGCGTTAGCAGACCGTACCTGTCGCCACCCGCGATGAGCGTACAGTGCTTCGTAGAGGCGTTGCCAGCGAGAATAGAGCAACGTAAACTCCGGTGCAGGCGGCAAACTTCCCGTGATCTGCATTGGCGTCGGGCTGTCGGCAACCCAAAGTTGAGCAGTGACAATCGCACAGCCTTGGCTCCAATCTCCCTTGCCCAAATTTAGGACAACCAGCTGCCCCATGCCGATCGCACGCCCGTTAACTCACAAATGCTTCCATCACGCTAACATCTGCAATGGCTACTCCCAAGCGAAACTGCGTTCCGGGCGCACACTTGAAACGGCGTAATTGAATGTAGTTACTGTCGCTTCCTGCCTGCACGGATTGCAGCACGTCTCCTGTTGGGGACAGCAACGACAACTGCAAGGTTTCCGGCAGGGTGGCTCCCCGCTCCTGAGGCAGTAGCTGCACCCAAATCCGCCGCCTGCTGTCCGACTCGATCGCCAGCGCAACCACAAGCAGCACATCCGGCAGTTCGCCACCCAACTGAATCCGCTTCACTCGTCGTATGCTCGGAGCCACGTCGTCATCGCGCCGGAAATTAAAGGCGAGGCTGGCAGGGCTAACGATCGTTTCCATTGCCTGCCACCCTGCATCGAACACCTCCTGTAACCACTGGCTCAAATTCACCAACGGCTGGCTCAAATTCACTAACGGCTGCGCTCGGTCCTCCATTCGCTGACCTTGCCGCTGTTCCGTCAACCGCTGCCGCCACGCAGGTTGCAGAAGTAGCCTAGCCCACTGCTCAAACGGCACCTGTAAACGCGGTATGACGATCAACGGTGCCAAGCGCTGGATCAATTCCTCTGCTTGAACTTGGGATAAAGCAGCCACAGACGGTACTGCCACACGGGTCGGCTCTGGAGCAAGCTGCTGCATCACCCAAAAAACTGTCATGTCATCAATCAGGCGGCTACCGTCCAGACAGTAGGTGCGATCGTTCGCATCGTAGCTGCCGGACGTTTTGAGCGTTTCATGCGTTGTGTAGCCCCAGATGTACAGCCGTTGCTCGTCGGCATCCACTTCCACGGCCAAGTAGCAATCTGCCACCCAGGCTGGAATGTCAATCCACTCCTGCGGCACACGAAACTCGCTTCGATCCATTGCCTCCGTAGGTATCAGCACCAGCCGCCGCGACCCCAACGTCACTGCACTACCATCGAGCAGTTCCCAAACGACCCGATCGCCCACCTCGAT
>NZ_JACJPG010000097.1 GCF_014695955.1 Leptolyngbya sp. FACHB-36
CTCGACCTCAATCAGTTGGCACGCACGTTCCGCGATCGCCACCGACTCCGCAACAACAGCGGCAACGCGATCGCCAATAAAGCGCACCTTCCTATCCAAAATGTAGTGATCCAAAGGATCGGGTACGGGTTCCGAGTGCCCAGCCGTACTGTAGGCGCGTCGATCGACATCCTTGTAGGTGAGAACCGCATGAACTCCTGGCAGCGCTGCCGCCTGCTCCGTGTGAATCTCACGAATGCGAGCGTGGGGATGCGGCGATCGCAGCACCTTGAGATGCAGCAGCCCAGACGGTGCATAATCCGACGTATAAACTGGCTTTCCAGTCACAATATCGGGACCATCTTGCTTCGGAACGCTTTGACCCACTTGGGCAGTAACGGGATCGCCCGAGCCACTGGCAGACTGACCACCAGCAACGGCTTGCTTGCCTGCCACAATACTTTCGACGATCGCCTGATAGCCCGTACAGCGACAGAGGCTACCCCGTAGCGCCAAGCGCAGTTCTTCCTCAGACGCAAAAGACAGCTTTTCAGCGCTGAGAATCATGCCAGGAGTGCAGAAGCCACACTGGAACCCTTGATGCTCCAGGAATGCCTGCTGCATCGGCGTTAACTGACCGTTCTGAGCCAGTCCTTCGATCGTGGTAACAGCGTGGTCTTGGGCACGCAGAGCTGGATAAAGGCAGCTATGAATCGGTGCACCATCCAGCCAAACCGTGCAGGCTCCACAGTCTCCCGATTCGCAGACACGATGCACGCTGGCACATCCCACCTGACGCAGCCAGCTGAGGAGGCTGGTTCCAGGAGAACAATTTCCCGTGTGGAGCTGACCATTGAGATGAACGGTGAGGGGGGCAGTCATGAAGGTGGCAAGTAGAGGGTGGAATGGGCAGAATTTAGGGTTCGCGAAGGGCGTGGAGCGATCGACGAATCAGCACCTCAGTCATCTGCTGGCGGTAGCTGCCGCTGGCGCGGCTATCCGTTAGCCAGGGAACCGCTTGCAGCGCAGCGGTGATTTGCTCAGAGGAAGGAATGCGATCGAATTCCAGCAGGTAAGGAGCCATAACGCACGCTCCCAGACAAACTCGCGTGCGCTCAGTCGCCGGATCGACGGCAGCAACTACAAGCGACAGGGCCGGATCGGTTTCCGCAATTCCAAACCGCTGCACCTGAGTTCGCCAGTTTAGAGAGGCGAGTGGAATCCAAATGCGACGTAAGACTTCACCCGGTTGCAGCACCGTCTGCTGGACACCGAGCTGAAAATCCTTGGCGGCAACCGTGCGGGGCGGGTCCGTCGGACTCCAAATCTCATAGGTGGCATCCAGCGCCACGAGCACCGGAGCCATCACGCCGATCGCCAGCGCCAGACAAACATTACCCCCGACCGTCGCCAGATGAGTGACTTTGAACGAGGCAGCCAGTGCAGAAACAGCCCCTCGAAACGCCTCAGTCGCCTTCCACTCAGCCGACCAGGGATAAGTCACCAGTTGCCTCAAGGTGCAGGTTGCCCCGATTTCCAGACGATCGTCCTCGACGGTAATCTCCGACCAACCCAGCGGCTCCAGATCCACTAGCGTCGTCAGATGAGGCTGCGGCTCCGAGAATATCCAAGTACCACCCGCCAACCACGCGTACCCCCGCTTCCAAGGCGGAACAGACGCCAAATCCAAGGGACGGCAGTAGGTTTCAACCGTGTGTAGATCCATTGCTCGTAGACTTATCCAAGATCAGCAGCTTACAAGAAAAATTTTGGCAAGGATTGTAGCCGAGGCAACGATCCTTGCCACACAGCGGCTCAAACGCCCATCGTTGGGTTTGAATACAATCCAGCAATCAAGCTCGGCTCACGGTTCTAATTAGAAAAGGTGGCACGGTTCGCTGTACCACCTCTATGTTCGATGGGCAGCGTCAGCACAAATTCTGCACCTTGCCCTAGTTCAGAGAAGCACTCTAGTGAGCCGCCATGCCTCTCTGTAATAATTTGGTAGCTAATTGACAAGCCCAATCCAGTCCCTTGTCCAACTGGTTTTGTCGTGAAGAAAGGATCAAAGATGCGTTGCTGCACCCGATTCGGTATTCCAGACCCCGTGTCTTGAATTCGTACTGTAATTGCATTTGGACCCAAAACCTGGGTTTCAATCACGATTTTCCTAATTACCTCAACCTCCTTCGATCGAGTTTGGTTATGGTCGTTGATTGCATCAATCGCATTACTCAGCAAATTCATAAATACCTGGTTCAATTGTCCGGTATAGCACTCGACCAGTGGTAAATTACCGTACTTTTTGACGACTTGAATCTCCGGATGGTTTGCACTAGCCTTCAAACGGTTCTGAAGAATGAGCAACGTGCTGTCAATGCCCTCATGAATGTCAACGGGTTTCATCCCCGCCTCATCTGAGCGCGAAAAGTTCCGCAGCGACAGCACAATCTGACGAATCCGATCTGCCCCTACTTTCATAGAAAGTAGCAGCTTGGGCAGGTCTTCAACCACAAACTCCAGGTCGATCGCCTCTCTACACGCTTGCACCTCCGCGACTGGATCAGGACAATA
>NZ_JACJPG010000098.1 GCF_014695955.1 Leptolyngbya sp. FACHB-36
GCGATCGCCGCTGTCAGTGAAACGCTGCGTCGCGTCACCGTGCAGGTGCGAGGGCGACGCAGCGGGGCAGGCTCCGGCGTCATTTGGAGCACCGATGGAGTGATTGTCACCAATGCCCACGTTGTGTCTGGAACGTCGGCTGAAGTGGAGCTGTTTGATGGGCGAGTGCTGAAGGCAGACGTGCGAGATCGCTCGGACCAGCGCGATCTCGTTGCGCTTCAGGTAGAGGCGACGGATTTACCAGCGGCAACGATCAGCAGTTCCGATGTGTTGCGAGTGGGCGAACTGGTGCTGGCGGTGGGCAACCCATCTGGAGTAGCGCGATCGCTGACCACGGGAATTATTCACGCTGCCGTGAATCGCTCCCACTGGATTCAGGCAGACATTCCCCTTGCTCCTGGTAACTCTGGCGGTCCACTTGCCAACGGTTTTGGAGAGATTATTGGCATCAACACGATGATTGTGAACGGACGCGGATTTGCAATTTCTAGCCGTGTTGTACAGCGGTTCTTGAGCGATCGAGCGGAATTGCCTTATCTCGGCGTGACGCTCCAGCCTGTGCGGGTACCGCTGCATCGCCGACCCGTTTTTGGGCTGCTGATTACCGATGTGCAGGTGGACAGTCCCGCTGAGGCGGCTCAACTGCAACCCGGAGATGTGCTGGTTGGCGTGCGCGGCAGGCTGTTTCAGGCACCCAACGAGCTGTTTCAAATCCTCGATCGATCCCACGTTGGGGACGGATTGCCGTTGGACGTGCAGCGTGGCAGTCAGCGAATCGTAGCGGATGTGGTGCTATGCAGCAGATCGGTGCCGAAAGCCGCGTGATTCGCGTTTTGGTGGGTGCAACCACGATCGTGATGCGGGCTGGACTGGAAGCGTTGATTGCTTCCAGTCCGACTCTAGAGGTCGTAGGGTCTGTGAACCCGCGATCCCTAGCTCAAACGCTGGAGTCGTTACAGCCAGATGTCGTGCTGCTGGAGTGGGACGAACCTGACGAGGATCTGCTGGCGCTGCTGAGCACGACCGCGATCGACACGGTCGCGATCGACGACTTCGAGGGACCGTCTGCTCCCGCGAGTGTTTTGCTGATTAGCGACTGGCAGCCCAGCGCGATCGCCGATGTGCTGCGGACAGGAGTGCGGGCTGTCTTGCCCAGCGACGCCCGCGTCAGTGAAATTTTGGCTGCGATCGAGGCAGCGGCGATCGGGCTGACGGTGCTGCATCCAGATGTGACTGAGGCACTGCTAATGGAACTTTCCACCGCGCCGCGATTGTTGCCAACTGCACCAGAGCTGGCTCTCACCAGTCGCGAAATTGAAGTGCTGGGAATGCTGGCAGAAGGCGTTGGCAATAAGACGATCGCGCGCCGCTTAGGCATTTCAGAACACACGGTCAAGTTTCACATTGGCTCAATTTTCAGCAAGCTGAATGCGTCTAGCCGGACGGAAGCCGTCATTTTAGGAGCGCGGCAGGGATTAATTCTGATTTAGTGCGCTCTAGTGGCTCCCAGATACAGTTCGCCGACTTTGGGATCATTGAGCAAATCAATGCCGCGTCCCTCGAAGCGATCGCGCCCTGTCTCAAGAACGTAGCCGCGCGCTGCCATTTCCAGCGCCCTGCGGGCGTTTTGCTCAACCAGGACGATCGCCGTTCCGCTGTCGTTAATCTGCTTGATTTGCTCAAACACGCTGTTCACCAGCAGCGGCGACAGTGCGGCAGACGGCTCGTCGAGCAGCAGCAGACTCGGCTTCAGCATCAGCGCTTTGCCCATCGCCAGCATTTGTCGCTCTCCGCCCGAAAGCGTTCCCGCTCGCTGCTTCCGACGATCGCCCAATCGCGGAAAGCGGGTAAAAATTTCGTCCTTCAGCGGTTGCAGTGGCACATCGCGCACAAATGCACCCATCTCTAAGTTTTCTTCCACGGTTAGAGAGCGGAACACGTTGGCAATCTGCGGCACATAGCCCATGCCTCGCTGCACAATCTGATCGGATTTTAGCCCCACGATCGATTGCCCATTGAAGACGATGCTGCCCTTGTGCGGCGTCAGCAACCCAAAGATAGTTTTCGCTAGCGTTGATTTTCCGGCTCCGTTGGGACCAATCACCGCGACTAATTCACCGGGATAAATCCGAAAGTTGACGCCTTGCAGAATGTCCAAATCCCGGACGTATCCAGCGTAGACCTCTTGAACTTCGAGGAGAGGAGCAGCGGTCATAGAGTTGTTAGCCGTTGGTTATCAGGGCTTAGTCGAGCAATTGCAATTTTCAAATGAATAGACCGCAAATCGTGAGTGGGCATCGCTCACAAAGCGTATCCGTAAGCCTTTTAAGGGTTACTTTTAGGGGTTAATAGGCACTGCCCATTTTACTGGAAGTTGCTGTAAGTAATCGCTAACAGCGAACAACCAGCGAATAACGAATCACTTACTGTGGCGTTTGTTGCAGCTCTGGGCGTTCTTCGGGAACGATCGCTCCTTCCACCGGACAAACCTGCAAGCAGATGCCGCAGTCGATGCAGGTAGAAAAATCGATCCAGTACCAGTCGGTGCCTTTGAGGTT
>NZ_JACJPG010000099.1 GCF_014695955.1 Leptolyngbya sp. FACHB-36
TCTTCCCTAATTGGCAGCACGACACAAGCAAAAAAGCTTTTGTATCTACCTATACATTTAGCTGACAAGCCTAATACTACTATCACAAGTTATCGCAGCTTACCTCCACGTTAGGGCTGAATTTGGCAGATCGAAGCAATGTTGTGGAGCGGGTTGCGATCGCTGGTCCGACGCATTTGTGTGATTGTACAGGCAAGGAGAAATTGACTAATGAAGTCGCGTGCGCCCCTGATTATTGTTGGCGGTATGAGCCGTCGTCGATTCATTCAATATGGATCGCTTGCACTCGGCAGTGGAATTGTTGCAGCCTGCTCCAACAGTGGTAGCGCTCCTTCGGGAACGTCTGCAAGTCCAGGCGCAAGTCCCGTTGCGTCAACTGCTAGCGGTGACGGCATCAAAGTTGGAGTCATGTACTCGACCACTGGCACGATCGCCATCGTTGAAAAATCTCTACAAGATGCAACGTTTTTGGCGATCGAGCAGATTAACGAAGGCAAAGGTCCGTGGTCGGGTAAGCAAGGCATCAAGGGCAAAAAGATTGAGACCGTGGTGGTCAACCCAGACTCTAACTGGGATTTGTACAACCAGATGTCTAAGCGTCTGATTGACGAAGATAAAGTTGTTTGTGTGCTCGGTTGCTACACCTCAGCCAGCCGTAAGTCTGTGCTGCCTGTGTTCGAGGAAAAAGACCGCCTCCTCTACTACCCGGTCTACTACGAAGGAAACGAGTGTAGCTCCAATGTGTTCTACACCGGAGCAGCACCCAACCAGCAGATCACGGACTCCATTCCCTACTGCGCCAAAAACTTCGGCAAGAAAGGCTTCTTCATTGGCTCCGACTACATCTATCCCAAAGAAAGTAACCGGATTGCCAAAGCAGAATTGGTCAAGGCAGGCGGGGAAGTGGTTGGCGATGAATACGCCGCCCTTGGCACTACAGAGTTCATCACGATCATCAACAAAATTAAGCAAGCCAAGCCCGATTTTGTCCTCAGCAATCTCGTGGGCGATAGCATTCCAGCGTTCTACAAGCAGTACAAAGACGCCGGGATTACGGCTGAAGACACGCCGATCATGGCGTACCCCACGACCGAAGAGGAAATTGTGGCAATGGGGGCTGAGTTTGCTCAGGGTCACTACACCAGCTTTAACTATTTCCAAAGTGTTGACACGCCGGAAAACAAAGCGTTTGTGGAGCAGTTCAAGGCGAAGTTTGGTCAGGACCGCGTCACGAACGGAGTGATGGAAGCGGCTTACCTTCAGACGTTCTTTATGGCGCAAGCGATGGAGAAATGCGCAGACGAAGGCAAGGAGCTAACCACGGCAAACCTGCGAGAAGCCACCCGAGGACAAGTCTTTAAGGCTCCTCAAGGCACCGTGAAGATCGATCCCGATAACTACCACACGTACCTCTACTCCCGCATTGGCAAGTGGAAGGAAGACGGGCAGGCGGAGATTGTCTTCACGACAGAAGCGGCAGTCAAGCCGATTCCCTGGAGCCAAGCACTCTACAAAGGACGCGTTTGCGTTCACAAGAAGCCCGACGATCGCAGCAATTCGATCGTGGAAACCAAGAAGGACATTCCGGTTGAGTTGCTCAAGATTTAGTGACGACAGAATCCCTGGTTTCTAATGAAACCAGGGATTCTGCGGAGTGTGTTCTTTGTAGGGGACTTATGAATTTAATTGCGTCGTGGATGATTCTTGCGGCTGATACGCCCGCTAAAACGATCGATCCGATCGCCTTTGCCAATCAGTTGCTGAATGGCATTGGCATTGTGGGAATTTTGCTGCTGACCGGATTAGGACTCGCGATTACGTTTGGCGTCATGCGAATTATTAATTTGGCGCATGGCGAGTTTATTATGCTCGGCGCTTACACCACGTTTGTGTTGCAGCAAGCCTTCAAACTGGACTTGCTGTTAACGATTCCATTTGCCTTTTTAGCGACGGCAGCGATCGGGGCACTGATGGAATTAACCATCATCCGACGACTGTACGGTCGCCCCCTAGAAACCCTATTGGCAACGTGGGGAATCAGTATTGTCCTTCAGGGTGTGATTAAGCTGATCTTTACCGCGCAGCTTAAGTACGTGAAAGCTCCACCCTACATCAAAGGCAATCTCACCCTTTTCAAAAGCGATGCTGGGGCGGTTCAGCTTTCCTTCTACCGCTTATTTGTCATTGCGGTGGCGCTGGGACTGCTGGCTCTAACGGCTTACTTGCTCTACAAAACCAACTTAGGACGGCAGGTAAGAGCGGTCACGCAAAATCGCAGCATGGCGAGATGCTTGGGAGTCAACACGGGGCTAGTAGACATGGTGACGTTCGCTTACGGCTGTGGGTTAGCAGGCGTTGCGGGTTCAGTCATTTCGTCGCTGAAGAGTGTATCGCCGCCAATGGGACAGGACTATTTGGTGGATGCCTGGATGACCGTGGTAACGGGTGGTGTAGACAAGCTGGTGGGTGTGCTAGCGGGTGCGTTTTTGATTGGGCAGTCGAATGCGTCGATCGCTTACCTGCTGAATGACCCAGCCGCACGAGTCATTGTGCTGGCGGCAGTGATTGTCTTGAT